>MUNG01000014.1 GCA_002154585.1 Streptomyces pseudogriseolus | reverse complement strand
CCGCCCAGCCGAACGCCGACGACCTGGGCCTCTTCGACGACGCCACCCGTCCGCTCCGCACCGTGTCCGCGGGGGTGGCCGCCCCCCGGCCCGACGACCCCGCGCCCCGCAGCCGCCGTCGGCGCGGTGCGCTGATCGTGGCGTCCGGGGCCGCCGTGGCCGTACTGGGCGCGGCGGGCTGGGCGAGCGGGCTGTTCTCGTACGACACGCCGTCGCGGAACACCGCCGCCCCGGACGACGTCAGGGCGGGCCTGCCGGACGCGTCGTCGGCGGCGCCCTCGGCGGAGCCGTCCTCCGAGGCCCCGCCCGTCTCCCCCGACGCGTCCGCGTCCGTCTCGGACTCCCCGTCCGCGAGCGCGAGCGCGTCGGGGTCGCCGTCGCCCTCGGCGTCCAGTTCCGCGCCGAGCGCGTCCGCGAGCGACGGGCCGTCGGCGACCCCCTCGGCCGACGCCGAGTCGTCCGCGCCGGCCGTGGCCCCGGAGCCGGAGCCGGAGGAGCCGGTCGACACCGCTCCCGTGCTGCGGCGTGGCGACCGGGGACCGGAGGTCGTCGAGCTCCAGCAGCGTCTGCGCCAGGTGTGGCTGTATCAGGGGGACATGAACGGCCAGTACGGCCGCCGGGTGGAGGAGGCCGTGCGCCACTACCAGTGGTCGCGGGGGATCGACGAGGAGCTGGGCGTGTACGGCCCGCAGACCCGCGCCCGCCTGGAGGCGGAGACCGGAACGCCCTGACGGACCGGCAGCAGCAGGAGCGGGGCGGCAGCCCGCGGCCCGTCACTCCCCGCGTCACCCCTGGTCCGTCACTCCCCGCCCGTCACTCCGAGACGTGCAGCAGGATCGTGCCGTCCGGCGTGCGCTCCACCCGTACCTGGGTGAGGTCGCGGACGACGACGTCCGGCCGGTGGAAGCCGGCGCGCGGGCCGATGCCGACCACCCGCATCCCGGCGGCGCGCCCCGCGGCGATCCCCGCGCCGGAGTCCTCGAAGACGACGCAGTCCGCCGGGTCGACGCCCAGCTCGGCCGCGCCCTTCAGGAAGCCCTCCGGGTCGGGCTTGCTCGCGCCGACCGACTCGGCGGTGATCCGAACCGCGGGCTGTTCGAGGCCGGCGGCGGCCATTCGCGCCGTGGACAGGGCGACGTCCGCGGAGGTGACGAGCGCGTGCGGCAGCCCGTCGAGGGAGGCGAGGAACTCCCGGGCGCCCGGTATCGCGACGACGCCCTCGGTGTCCGCGGTCTCCTCCGCGAGCAGCCGGGCGTTCTCGGCGTAGTTCTGCTCCATGGGCCGGTTCGGCAGCAGCAGTGCCATGGAGGCGTAACCCTGCCGGCCGTGCACCACCTTCATGACCTCGTCGCCGTCCAGCCCGTGGCGCTCGGCCCAGCGGCGCCAGATGCGCTCGACCGAGGCGTCGGAGTTGACGAGGGTGCCGTCCATGTCGAGCAGGAGGGCGCGGGCGGGGAGTACGGCGGTGGCGGTGGCCGTCATGGGCTGCTCCAAGGCGGTAGTGCGGGACCGTGGAGGCGGTTCCCGTGCGGGACAAGGCGGCCCCGCCCGCCGGTCAGGGAAAACGGGCGGGAGCCACTTTGTTCAACCACGGTACAAAACATCCCGGCCTCCCGCCACCGCCTCCACGGGGTGTTCACCGACGGGACGGCCGTGCGTCACCCGGCGACCGCCTCCCACAGGCTCCATACGCCCAGGCCCAGCATGAGCAGCGCGGCGATCCGCGTGATCAGCTTCAGCGGCACCCGCTTCATCAGCGCCTTGCCGCCGACGATGCCCAGACCGGCGACCGCCCACAGCGCCAGCACGGCGCCCAGGCCGACGGAGAGCGGGTCGTCGTAACGGGCGGCGAGGTTGGCCGTCATGATCTGCGTCAGGTCGCCGAACTCGGCGACGAGGATGAGCATGAACCCGGCCCCGGCGACCTTCCAGAAGGACTGGTCCTCCGGCTTGCGGATCTCCTCCTCGTCCTCGTCCTTCTTGAGCAGCAGCATCGCCGCGCCGCCCAGGAAGAGCACGCCCGTGACCGCGTGCACGAGCTGCTGTGGCAGCAGGGTCAGCACACTGCCGGCCGCCACGGCCAGCGCGACATGCACCGCGAAGGCGGCGGCGACGCCGGCGAAGACGTACGAGGCGCGGTAGCGGGTGCCGAGGACGAGACCGGCGAGCGCGGTCTTGTCGGGCAGTTCGGCGAGGAAGACGACGCCGAAGACGACGGCCGTCACGGTCAGGCTGATCAACGGTTCCTCAATCGGTCGGGGCCGCCCCGCCGAGAGTGATGAGCTTTCGCGCAAGACGCCTCGGCACGACAGCACACTCGGCGCCCGAGCCGTGGGGCGCGGGCGTGCACTGCTTGCCGAAGGTCTCGCTGGCAGGACCCCTCACGGGTCCGCCTCCGGGCGCCGGCTCAGGCGGGCTGAGCAGTATGTCGACGGTCCGGCGAAGAGCTACTCCCCTTCTGCGCCGTCCATCGTACGCGACGCCCGCGCGCGGCCTCGTACGCGGAAACTTCACACCTGAACCATAGACGTGTCATGAGCGCGTCATTAGCTTCTTACCGGACCCTCGCCTCCCGGCAACACGGCGCCGCGAGCATTCCCCTGCACGCACGCCAACGCCCGCACCCCACAAGGGAGTTCGCATGTCGAAGTTCTACGCGCGTCGACGGCTCAGCATAGCCGCGGCGCTCACCGGACTCATAGCTTCCGTCGGGCTGTTCAACGCCCCGGCCGCCTCCGCCGCCCTCCCCACCCCGGTCAGCGCCGCCACCGCCCGCAGTTACCTCGCCACCCTCGACGTCCGCACCGAGAGCCGCACCGGCTACGACCGTGACCTGTTCCCGCACTGGATCACCCAGTCCGGCGCCTGCAACACCCGCGAGACCGTGCTCAAGCGCGACGGCTCAGGCGTCGTCACCGACTCCTCCTGCGCCGCCACCAGCGGCAGCTGGTACTCCCCGTACGACGGCGCCACCTGGACCGCCGCCTCCGACCTGGACATCGACCACCTGGTACCGCTCGCCGAGGCCTGGGACTCCGGCGCGGGCTCCTGGACCACCTCCCGGCGCCAGGCCTTCGCCAACGACCTGACCCGCCCGCAGCTCATCGCCGTCACCGACAACGTCAACCAGGCCAAGGGCGACCAGGACCCCGCCACCTGGATGCCGTCCCGCACGGCCTACCGCTGCACCTACGTCCGCGCGTGGGTCCAGGTGAAGTACTACTACGACCTGTCCGTCGACTCCGCGGAGAAGTCCGCGCTCCAGGGGTACCTCAACAACTGCTGACGCCGCGCGGACGACCGCCGAGGCTGCGCCGCCCGAATTGCCGGGCGCGCGAATCTCCCCGGTGACCTCCGTCGCTGCGTACCGTACGGGGCGACGGAGGAAGGGGTCACCATGGCCGGACTGCGGCTCGGACCGCTGCTGAGGTACGTCGACGGGTCGTCCGCGACCGTCTGGGCGGAGACGGACGGTCCGGGCACCGTCGAGGTGCGCTGCCCGGACGGCACCGGCGGGACGTCCGGCACCTTCCAGGTGTACGGCCACCACTACGCGCTCGTCCGGGTCACCGGCCTCACCCCGGGCACGACGACCCCGTACGAGGTCTTCGTGGACGGCGAGCGGGTGTGGCCGCTCGCCCGGGAGCCGTTCCCGTCGTTCCCGCCGTCGGTGATCCGCACCCCGGCCGGCGACGACCGGCGCGTCTCCTTCGGCTCCTGCCGCTGGGCCTCCCCGCCCACCGGGGAGCCCGACCCGGTGGGCCCGGACGCCCTGGACGCCCTGGCCAAGCGCCTCGCCGCCGACCCCGACGGCGAACGCCCGGACGTCCTGCTGCTCCTCGGCGACCAGGTGTACGCCGACGAGACCTCCGACGCCACGAAGGAGTGGCTCGCCAAGCGCCGCGACCTGAGCGAGCCGCCGGGCAGCCAGGTCGCCGACTACGAGGAGTACACCCACCTCTATTACGAGTCCTGGCTCGACCCGCAGGTGCGCTGGCTGCTGTCCACCGTCCCCACCTGCATGATCTTCGACGACCACGACGTCATCGACGACTGGAACACCTCCGCCTCCTGGGTCGAGGACATGCGCGCCACCTCGTGGTGGCGGGAGCGGGTGCTCAGCGGGCTGATGTCGTACTGGGTGCACCAGCACCTGGGGAACCTCTCCCCCGCCGACCTCGACGCCGACCCGCTCTACGCGGCCGTGCGCGAGGCGCCCGACGGCACCGGCGCGCTGCGCGACTTCGCCTCCCGGGCGGAGGCCGACGCGACGGCCGTGCGCTGGAGCTACCGGCGCGACTTCGGCCGGGTGCGGCTGGTCATGGTGGACAGCCGCGCGGCCCGGGTGCTGGAGGAGGGGCGCCGCTCGATGCTCGACCGGGACGAGGCCGACTGGCTGCGCGCCCAGATCTTCGACGGCCGCGGCTCCTACGACCATCTGCTCGTCGGCACGTCCCTGCCCTGGCTGCTCCCCCACCTGGTGCACGACGTCGAGGCGTGGAGCTCCGTGCTGTGCCGGGGCGACAAGGGCCCGCGCTGGGCGCGGCTCGGGGAGAAGCTGCGGCGCGCGGCGGACCTGGAGCACTGGTCGGCGTTCCCGGACTCGTTCGAGGAGCTGGCGGAGCTGCTGGCCGAGGCGGGCAGCGGCCACGACGCGCCCGCCACGGTGTGCGTGCTCTCCGGGGACGTCCACCACGCCTATGTCGCCGAGCCGGACTGGCCGGGGCGCGCGGCGCCCGAGGCGCGGGTGGTGCAGCTGACCTGCTCCCCGGTCCACAACTCCATCCCCGCCTCGATGCGGGTGGGCTTCCGCTTCGGCTGGAGCGCCGCCGCCCGGACCCTCGGCCGGGCGTTCGCGCTGCACGGCGGACTCGGGCGGCCGCCGGTCGCCTGGCGCAGGACGGGCGGGCCGTGGTTCGGCAACCAGCTGATGACGCTGGCCACCCGGGGGCGTTCGGCGGTGCTGCGGCTGGAGCACGCCCGGCAGGAGGGGGCCGGGGTGCGGCTGCGGCGTGTCATGGAACGGCAGCTGAGCCGCTGAGCGGCCGAGCCGCGGAACCGCTGAACCGCCGTTGCTTTCAGGTACCTGTGGGTTTGCTGTGCGACGGGGGGCGGTTCCGGTCATGCCTGCGATCAAGGGGGTGTCCCGGGGTGCGCGGTGACGTGCGGCGGGGGTGCGCGGGAGGGGGTCAAAAGGGGCCGAAGCCGTGGCCAAATGTTGAACTTGCAAGCAAGTTTTAGGCAGACCTAACGTGGTTCTCCGACTCGGTTCCGCCCCCCTGGACCGGCCTCATCCGGGGGCCGGCCCGACCGAAGGAGACCCCCCATGAACGGACGCCTCACCAGCGCCCAGCCATACGCCCTGGGCCTGTTCCGCATGGTCGTCGGCCTGCTCTTCGCCTGTCACGGCGCCGTGTCCCTGCTCGGCCTCTTCGGCGGCACGGACGGCAACGGCTCCACCCTCGAGACCGGTGCCTGGCCGAACTGGTACGCCGCAGTCATCGAGCTCGTCGGCGGCTCGCTCGTCCTGCTCGGCCTCGCCACCCGGGCCGCCGCGTTCCTGTCGTCCGGCGCGATGGCGTACGCGTACTTCAAGGTGCACCAGCCCCAGGCCCTCTGGCCCATAGAGAACAACGGCGAGGGCGCGGCCATGTACTGCTGGGCCATGTTCCTGCTGATCTTCACCGGCTCCGGCGCCTTCGGCCTGGACCGACTGCTCGCCCGCCGCGCCTCCGCGCGGGAGGAACGGCCGGCGGAACACACCCCCGTGGCCGCCTGACCGCGCCGCACCACCGCACGACCCCGCACCACCGCCGACGCCTCCCCACGGCACCTGCCTCCCCAACGGCACACCGAGTCGTACAGGGCGCCCCCCGCCGCACGTGGCGGGGGGCGCCGCGGCGTGCGGGCGGGCCGGTCCGCGTCAGCGGGGGACGTCGGGTGGGCGAACTCCCGGCACCGGGCGGGCGAACCCCCCGTGACCTTTCCGTCACTTACCGGGCGTACGCTGTATGGCTGTCATCGGCCTCTCCTGCCACCCCTGCCGCCTCCACCGCGACAGCGCGGCAGGCGCGGGCCCACGGGGGCGTACGGGGAGTGCGAGTGGAGAGTGTCGGGTCGCTGGTCGGCAGCCCGTGGATCTACGCGGTGGTGGCCCTGTCGGTCCTGCTCGACGTGTTCCTCCCGGTGCTGCCCAGCGGGGTGCTGGTGATCACCGCAGCCACCGCGGCAGCCGCGAGCACCGCCGCCTACGTGCCCGACATCCTGGTGCTGACGCTCTGCGCCGCCACGGCCTCCGTCCTCGGCGACCTGGTCGCCTACCGCCTCGCCTGGCGCGGCGGCCCCCGCCTGGACCGCGCCCTCGCCCGCTCCCGCCGGCTGCGGGGCGCGCAGGAACGTCTCGGCGCGGCGCTGGCCCGGGGCGGCGGCGGTCTCGTCGTCCTCGCGCGCTTCGCGCCGGCCGGCCGCTCGGTGGTCTCGCTCGGCGCGGGCGCCGCCCGCCACCGCGCCCGCGACTTCCTCCCCTGGTCCGCCCTGGCGGGCCTGACCTGGGCCGGCTACAGCGTCGCCCTCGGCTACTTCGGCGGCCAGTGGCTCGGCGCCACCTGGCTGGCCGCGGCGGTCTCCGTCGGCGCCCTCCTCGCAGCGGGCGCGGGCGCGGGCTACCTGATGCGCAAACCACACCCGGCAAAGGCAGGCTAGGCACCCCGCCAGGGGCGCGTGCGGCAGACGCCCCCCAGGGGCGGCACCCTCAGGGGCGCGGGGAACTGCGCGACCAACCACAACACAACCCGCACCCGGCACACAAACAGCCCCGGCACCCCAGTAGCCGAGGGGGGCGGCAGCACCCTCAGGGGCGCGGGGAACTGCGCGACCAACCACGCCACAACCCGCACCCGGCACACAAACAGCCCCGGCACCCCAGTAGCCGCACAGAAGCAGGGGCACCGCCACTCAGCTCGCGGCACCCCCGCGGGCCGGGACCCCCCGAACCTCCAGTCCGCCCAGCAGCTCGGCCGTCGCCTCGGCGACCGCCTCGACCGCACGGTCGAACACCTCACGGTTGTGGGCGGCCGGCGCCCGAAACCCGGACACCTTCCGCACGTACTGCAGCGCGGCGGCGCGAATGTCCTCCTCCGTGGCCTCCTCGGGAAGCGCGGGCGGACGCAAAGTCTTGATACTCCGGCACATGACCCCAGTCTCGCCCCTCCCGCCGCCTGTGGCCACGAAGGAGTGAAGACCGCCCCGGAGACCCCGGAACAACTCGCCACCCAAAATCGAACAGGCGTATCATTGGGCCGTGGCTGCGACCTATGACTTTCCGAGTGACCTCCTCGCCGGTCAGGAGGAACTGCATCAGGTCCGGGCCGAGCTGTCGGCCCTGCTGAAGCGGCTCCCCTGGTCGGTCGAACCCCTCGACGGGTTCAGCGACGACAACGGCTGGCGCAAGGTCGAGCGCCCCGCCTCGCCCGGCTGGACCGAGGACGAGCAGGCCGAGGTCGAGAAGCTCCGGCGCCGCGAGCACGAGCTCGCCGTGTTCGTCAGCACCCACCGCTACTGGTCCGAGATCACCGGCTCCGACCGCGTGCGGGCCCGCTCCGCGCTGAAGCACGCCCACGAGGGCGAGGACGAGGAGCAGTCGCCGTAGCCCCCCGACGGCACAGGACCCCCGGAGACGCTCCGGGGGCCCTGTCATGTGGGCGCGGACGGTTTCGAACCGCCGACATCCTGCTTGTAAGGCAGGCGCTCTACCCCTGAGCTACGCACCCCTGACCCGCGCTCGCCGCCCGGGTCGAGTGGACAGACTACATGTCCGGGGTCACGGTCCCGCAAACCCCGTACGCCCTCAGCACGGGGGATATCCCCACTCCCGATCCGCCGGGCGGCCGGATCCCCTCCGGGCCCCCGCCTCCGTACGGTCGAAGACGTCCGGCGCCGCCGCACCACGCGGTGTCCGTCCGCCGGCCTCACGCCCAGGGGGAGCCCGTCATGACCGTCACCGCCCGCACCACCTCGCCCACCCGCGTCTCCCGTCCCGCACGGCTGCGGGTCCTCGCGCTCGCCGGGGCCGCCGTGGTGCTGGGCGCGGCGCTGACCGCCTGCGGGACGTCGGCCGCCGACGACGACGAACCCGACCGGCGCACCTTCGAGCTGCCCGGCGCCCGCCTCACCGTCGACTCCGACGAGTCCGCTCTGGAGATCGTCGCCTCGGACGAGCAGCCGGCCGGCGAGATCGCGGTCACCCGGTGGTTCCAGGGCGCCGTCGCCCTCGGCTCGGACCCGAAGGTCACCTGGTCCCTGGACGGCGACCGGCTGGTGCTGCGCGAACACTGCTCGGGCGTCGTCGCCGACTGCTCCTCCAAGCACCGCATCGTCGTGCCGCGCGGCGTCGCCGTCACCGTCGAGAGCGGCGACGGCAGCGTGCGGGCCGACGGCTTCCGCGACCCGCTGACCATCCGCACCAAGGACGGCTCCGTCCGCGTCGGCGACACCAGCGGCCCGCTGGAACTGCGCAGCGGCGACGGTTCGGTGCGCGCCGAGGTCTCCTCCCGCACCGTGCGCGCCCACAGCGGCGACGGATCCGTGCACCTCGTCCTCACCGCCGTGCCGGACCGGGTGGAGTCCCGCAGCGGCGACGGTTCGACGACCATCGACCTGCCGCGCGGCGCCTACCGCGTGGACACCTCCACCGGCGACGGCGCCGAGGACGTGTCCGTCCCGCGCGACGACTCCAGCCCCCACGAGGTGACCGCGCGCACCGGCGACGGCAAACTCACCGTCCGCACGGCGAACTGACGGGCCCGTGTGTTCGTCCTGTACCGGTGGGAGAATGACATCGGGCCGGGCGAACGACAGTACGGGAGAGGGATGTGACGGCGACACCAGCGCGACCGCACTCGCCGTCGGAACCGCGCGTGCCCCGCCTGCGCCGAGTCGCCTTCCCCGTGCCGGCGGGCGGGCGTGCCCGCCGCGCCCCCGGAGCCTTGCGGGACGCGCTCGCCCTGGCGGCCCTGCCGCTGGTCGCGGCGCTGGTGCTGCCCGCCGCGTTCGCCGGGGGCGGCACCCGGCGCTGGTTCGGCGGGCGCGCGGAGAACCAGCGCGCCGAGGCGCAGGCCGCCAAGGACGCCGCGGCCGCCGCCTTCTACGAACTCGACACCGCCCAGCGGGATCTGCGGATCTCCATCGAGACGATCACCGCCGTCGACGACTCCCCCGCCTCCCGCCGGGCCGTCGACGACTTCGCGGCGCTCGGCCGGCGCATCGACGAGGCCAGCGGCCGTTACATCAGCGCCGTCGACGCCCACGACCTCGACCGCGACGACCTGGACGCCGCCATGGCCTCCCGGGCCCGCGCCGATCTGACCGCCGCCAAGGACGAACTGGGGCGGGTCAAGCAGGACCTGGACCGGTTCGCCGACGGGCTCGGCCCGCTGCTCGGCAAGGCGGAGACCCAGCTGGCCCGGCTCGCACCCGCCGTCGAACGCGCCCGGCAGGCACTGCTCGCCGCCTCCCAGGCCCTGGACACCGCCCGCGGCTCGGGGTTGAAGGCCGACGACCTCGCCGCCCGGCTGGCCGCCCTCTCCCCCGAGCTGACCAAGCTGAACCAGGGCGCCGGGCAGCACGGCGTGCCCGGCACCCTGGACCGGGCCGCCCGCGTCACCCGCGAGGCGGAGGCGATCCGCGTGGAGGCCGAGCGGCTGCCGGAGCGGGCCGCCGAGATCGACCACCGGCTGGTCTCCCTGCGCACCCGCGCCCAGGCCCTCACCACCCGCTCCGAGCAGGTCGAACCCGTCCTGAGCGAACTGCGCCGGCGCTTCACCGCCGCCTGCTGGCAGGACCTCCAGGGCGTGTCCGAGCTCGCCGAGCGCAACGTCCGGCAGGCGGAGGACCGCCTCGCCGAGGCCCGCTCGGCCCGCGACGAACAGCGCTGGGCCGACGCCACCTCCCTGCTGTCCACCGCGCGCGCCCTGCTGAACACCACCGACGAGGCCGTGTCCGCCGCCGGGGACCGCCTGCACCGCCTCAACGCCGTGCAGAAGAACCCCGAGCAGGAGATCGAACGCACCCGGTTCGCCATCCGGGACGCCCAGCGGCTCGCCATGGCCGGCCGCAACACCCCGGACCCGCGCCACGCCCGCCCGCTCGACGACGCCGTCGCCCGGCTGGAACGCGCGATCGCCGGGCTGGAGGGCCGCCACCCCGACTACTGGCACTTCCTCACCGAGACGGAGGCGGTCCGGGACACCGTGAGCCGCGTGGTGGCGCAGATCCGGGAGGAACGCGGCGCCGGCGCCAACTGACCGGCCCCCTCCCGCCGGTCGGTCCGGTTAACCTGTGCCCATGCCTCGCTACGAATTTCGCTGCCGCACCTGCGGCGACACGTTCGAACTGAGCCGTCCGATGGCGGAGTCCTCCGCCCCCGCGGCCTGCCCGGCGGGCCACGACGACACGGTCAAGCTCCTTTCCACGGTCGCGGTCGGCGGCACCGCCTCCGCGGCGGCCCCGGCCCCCCGCGCGGGCGGCGGAGGCGGCGGCTGCTGCGGCGGGGGCTGCTGCGGCTGACCCCGCGCAGCCCGGCCCGGCGGATCAGCTGCCCAGGTAGCGGAGCACCGCCAGCACTCTGCGCGAGTAGCCCTCCCCTCCGCCCGCCAGCTCCAGCTTGTCGAAGATCGCGTTGGTGTGTTTCTCCACCGCGCTCTGCGAGATGTGCAGCCGCCGGGCGATGGCCGCGTTGGTGTGTCCCTGCGCCATCTCGGCCAGCACCGCACGCTCCCGCGCGCTGAGCCGGGCCAGCGGGTCGACGTGGGTGGTGCGGCCGAGCAGCTGCCGGACGACCTCCGGATCGAAGGCGGCCCGCCCGGCGGCCACCCGCTCCAGCGCGTCCAGAAACTCGTCGACCTGGACCACCCGGTCCTTCAGCAGATAGCCCACCCCTTCCGACTCACCCGACAGCAGCTCCGTCGCATACCGCTTCTCCACGTACTGCGAGAGCACCAGCACCCCCACATCGGGGCGGCTGCGGCGGATCTCCAGGGCCGCGCGCAGCCCCTCGTCGGTGTGGGTGGGCGGCATCCGGACGTCGGCGACCACCACGTCCGGCGGGGTCGCGGCGACCGCTTCCATCAGCCGGTCCGCGTCGCCGACGGCGGCGAGCACCTCGTGCCCCTCCTCCGCCAGCAGCCGCACCAGGCCCTCCCGCAGCAGGATGGAGTCCTCGGCCAGGATCACGCGCACGGCAGCTCCGCGGTCACCAGCGTCGGCCCGCCCGGCGGACTGCGCACATCCAGCCTCCCGTCCAGGGCGGCCACCCGCCGGGCCAGCCCGAACAGGCCGCTTCCCGACGCGTTCGCCCCGCCCCGGCCGTCGTCCTCCACACTCACCCGCAACGCTCCTTCCTCCGCTCCGACCGCGACGACTATCCGGCTCGGCGCCGCGTGCTTCACCGCGTTGGTGACGGCCTCGCACACCACGAAGTAGACGACCGTCGCCACCGGCCGCGCCGGCTCCCCGCTCAGCTTGTACTCCACCCGCACCGGGACCGACGCCCGCTCGGCGACCGTCTCCAGCGCCGCCCGCAGCCCCGCCTCGTCCAGGGTCGTGGGGTAGATCCGCCAGGCCACTTCCCGCAGGTCGTCCAGGGCCTGCCGGCTCTCCTCGTGCGCCTGGCGCAGCAGCCGGTCCGCGCGCTCGGGGTCCTGGCTGCGCAGGGCGCGGCCCAGCAGCATGCCGAGCGCGACCAGCCGCTGCTGCACCCCGTCGTGCAGGTCCCGCTCGATGCGGCGCCGCTCGTCGTTCACCGCGTCGACCACCGCCGCGCGGCTCGCGGACAGCTCGGCGATGCGCCGCTCCAGCTCCTCCTGGTGGCGAGGACCGAGCATGCGGCGGGCCAGCTTCCGCTCCAGCTCGGCGACCGCGAGTATCCCCTGCACGGTGAGGAAGAGCAGGAAGAGCCCGGCGAGGGACGTGTAGACGACCGCTCCGGTGTTGCGCACGTCGTCGACCAGCAGCCACAGGTACATCCAGGAGGTGCCGTAGCCGAGACCGACCGCCGCCGAGAGCATCACGACCGCGCCCAGCACGCCCAGCGCCCAGCGGGAGGCCAGATACTGCAGGGCCTGCATGTCCTCGTACACGGGAGAGGTGTGGACCCGCAGCCAGACCCTGAGCCGGGCCCGCTCCAGCTCCGTCATCTTCCGCGCGCACGCGAGGACCGGGCGGAGCGCGGCCCTGCGGGGCCGCGGCCAGGCCACGACGAGCAGGATCAGCAGGCCGGCCAGGGCGGTGCCGAGCAGCTCGACGACGGCCGCGGCGGCCCCCCACATGAGGCCGACCGCGCACCGCACCACACGCCGTGCCATGACTCGCATGATCGCGAGACTAGCCGGGGCGTCCAGGGGCACACACTGCGGAAAACCGCAATTCCCCCTGCGGAGAACCGCAAGGGTCCGTGCGGGAAGCCGCACCCGATCGTGCGGCTTTCCTCAGCGACCCTTCAGCTCCGATTTCCTAGCGTGGACGGCATGACATCGATCGCAGCGCAGACGATCACGGCGGCCTCGGGCGCGGACGCCGGACCCGGATGGGTCAACGACCTGATGGACGCCCTCGGCGCGCCCGGGGCCGGCCTCGCCATCGCGCTCGAGAACCTCTTCCCGCCGGTGCCGAGCGAGGTGATCCTGCCGTTGGCGGGCTTCGCCGCGAGCAACGGGCGGATGGGCTTGTTCGCCGTGCTGCTGTGGACCACCGCCGGCTCGGTGATCGGCGCGCTCGCCCTGTACGGGGTGGGGGCGCTGCTGGGCCGGGAGCGGACGCTGGCCCTCGCGGGGCGGCTGCCGCTGGTGAAGGTCGCGGACGTGGAGAAGACGGAGGCGTGGTTCCTGCGGCACGGGTCGAAGGCGGTGTTCTTCGGCCGGATGATCCCGCTGTTCCGGAGTCTCGTGTCCATACCCGCCGGGGTGGAGCGGATGCCGCTGCCGCTGTTCCTCGGTCTGACCACGCTGGGCAGCGCGATATGGAACACGGCGTTCGTGCTCGCGGGATACCTGCTCGGGGACAACTGGACGCAGGTGACGTCCGTCGTGTCGGCCTATTCGAAGGTGGTGCTGGCGGCGGCCGCCCTGGCCCTCGTGGCCTTCGTCGTCATACGCCTGTCCCGCTCGGGCGGCGGCAGCCGTCGCGCCGGCCGGGGACGGGCGGAGGCCGGCTCCCGCGACACGGACGGCGAGTCCGACTCCGACGCGGACGCCGGCGCCCGTGCCGGGAAGGACGCCGGTGCCCCGTCCGGGAAAGCCCGTCCGGCGCGGCACCAGGCCGCCGACACCCTGAGCCTGCGCCGCCCCGACTGATCCACCGCCGGGTCCCGGCAGGGCCCCCGGCCAGCCCGGGGAAGAGCCGCGGCCGGCCCCCCGGCAGGGCTCCGGCCGGCCCCCGGCGGGACTCCGGCTCAGCGGGAGCGGACGGTGCGGAGGAACTCGCGGAGGATGCGTTCGCCGGCCAGGACGCCCCGCTCGGGCAGGGCGCGGACTCCGGGGGCCGTCCAGGAGGCCTCGGCGAGTTCGCCGTGGCCGGGGCGCCAGCTCAGGTCGGCGGCGAGGAGGAGGTCCGCGTCCAGGAGGGAGTCGCCCGCGGCGAGGGTCAGGTCGGCGCCGGAGCGCCGGGCGACCTCCCGCATGGCGGCGCTCTTGGTCAGCGGCTTGGGGACGGCGTAGATCTTGCGGCCCTGGAGGGAGACCGTCCAGCCGCGGTTCTCCGCCCACTCCCCGAGTTCCTTCACCCACTCCTCGTGCAGCAGCTCGCGCTCCACGACGAGATAGGCGAAGAGGTCCTCGGCGGTCCGGTGCTTGCGCAGCCACACGGGGTCGGCGGTGCGCAGCAGGTGGTCCTGGACCTCGGACAGCGGGGCACACTCGTCGGCCAGCCGGGCCTGGACGCTTTCGTGCCAGTCCCGGTCGGAGACGCCGTCGACCAGTAGATGGCCGCCGTTGGCGCAGATCGCGTAGGTGGGAGGAGGTCCCGGGAGGTTGATGCGCTGGTACTGCTTGCGGGTGCGGGTGGTGGTGGGGACGAACAGGGCCTCGTCGCCCAGCTCGGTGAGGAGGTGGCCCGCGGTCTCCGTCAGGTAGGACAGGGGCCGGCTCTCGTGGACCTCCACGCACAGCAGCCGGGGCGCCCGCGCGTCGGGCATGGTCAGGGCGAGCGCGGCGGCGGAGTAGATGAGGGTGCGGTCGAGGTCGCTGGCGACGATGACGGGCATCAGCGGGTCACCGCCGTGCCGTCGGCGCCGGTGGCGCCCCGGGTGTAGCGGGGGTGGATCAGGCCGACGCAGGTGTAGGGCAGGCCGGGGACCTCCTCCACGGGGACGCCCCGCTGCTCGGCGAGGAGGCGGACGTGGTCGAGGTCGGCGCCGGCCCCGGCGCGGGCCAGTACCTTCCAGGGCACCCGGCGCAGCAGCACGCGGGTGGTCTCGCCGACGCCGGGCTTGACGAGGTTGACGTCGTGGATGCCGTACTCCTCGCTGATGCGCTCCACGGCGGCCCAGCCCTCCCAGGTGGGCGTGCGGTCGGCGGCGAGCAGGTCCTTGGCCTCGGCGCAGGCGGCCTCGGCGACCTCCTCGAAGCGGGCGGAGACGGCGTCCAGGAAGGCCACCGACAGGTCGGCGCCGGCGAGTTCGCGGTAGTACTTCGCGCCGTGGTAGTCGTCGGGGCCGACCAGGTCGGCGCGGAGCACGGTGCGGGAGATCAGGCCGGAGACCGTGGAGTTGAGGCAGGCGGAGGGGATCAGGTAGTCCTCGCGGGTGCCGTAGGTGCGGACGCAGGAGCCGGGGTCGGCGAGGACCGCGATCTCCGGGTCGAAGCCGGTGACGCCCTCGGCCTTCTCGAACGCCTCGACGGCCTGGGCGAGTTCGCGGGTGATGGCGCCCTTGCCGGTCCAGCCGTCGACGAACACGACGTCGCGCGGGTCGTGGTGGCCGGCCAGCCAGCGCAGGGCGTTGGCGTCGATGCCGCGGCCGCGCACGATGGAGACGGCGTAGTGCGGCAGGTCGAGGCCGTGGCGGTGCTGTGCCCAGCGGCGCATCAGGATGCCCACGGGGGTTCCGGCGCGGGCGAGGGACACGAGTACGGGACGGGGCGACCGTTCGGCGAGGACGGTCTCGGTGACCACGCCGACGGCGTGCGCGAGGCGGGCCGCCGAGGCGTCCAGGGCGTTCTGGAAGAGCCGCTGGTACTGCTCGCTCGGCTGGTACTCCACGGGCAGCGACTCGGCGTAGTGGGCGCCGCCGCTCTGGATGGCCTCCTCGCGCTCCTCGGTCGGCGCCTCCAGCGTCACGTCCGAGAGGTCCTGGAGCAGCCAGCCGACCTCCTCGGGCGCGTACGAGGAGAAGGCGGGGCCGCGGAGGGGCTCGGGCAGCATGGTGGCGGGCCTTTCGGGGGCGTCCTGGGCGACGGGGGGCACGTACGACGGTACGACCGCGAGGAGGACGTGCGGGGTGTGTTCGGCGAGCCGGGCGAGCAGGCCGCCGGGGGCGTGCAGCGCGGGGGTGTCGGCGGCCGAGTCGACGACGGCGACGACGGCGTCGAAGCCGGCGGCGGCGACGTTGTAGGCGTAGCGCTCGCCGGGGCCGTCGGCGGGGTCGTCGTGGGCGGGGAAGGCGAGGCGGGTGCGGATGGCGTACCCGGGGTCGTCGACGGCGAGGACGGGTGAGCGGGTGGTGGTGGAGAAGCGCACGTCGGCGGGGGTGGTGCGCTCGAGTTCCGCGGCCAGCCGCAGGGGGGCGTACATGAGTTCCTCGAAGCCGAGGACCAGGACGCGGCGCGCGGTCGCCGGGAGGGCGGCGGCTATTCGGTCCGCCATGGCGGGAAGGGCGGCTTCCAGCCGGGTGCGGTGGTTCGGCGTGAAGCCGTGACGGCCTCCGTCGGGGAGGTTCGCCGGCCAGCGGAGGTCCACGCGGGTGATGCGGTCCGTCGGCGGCTGCGGGCCGGTGGGGGCTTGTCGCGCAGTTCCCCGCGCCCCTGGGCCGGCTGTCCGACCGGCGCCCTGAGGGTCGCCGGTGGCAGCCTCGAACTCCGCGACCAGCGCCTGCCCCTTCTCCAGGACGCCCGCGGGCAGCCGCACCGTGCCCGACGCTGTCGTCACCAGGTCGATCCGCGCGCCGATCTCCCGGGCGAACTGCTCCAGCCGCCCGGCGTCCGCCGGCGACCGCATGTCGACCAGGGCGACCACCACGTACTGCTGCCGCGGGTAGCGCGTGTGCAGGTCGCGGACGGTGTTCAGCACCGTGTTGCCCGTCGAGAACTCGTCGTCGACGAGCACCAGCGGTCCGTCCCCGGCGAGCAGGGACGGGTCCTCGGGCAGCAGCAGGTGGGAGGTGGCGTGCGAGTGGGACTCCTCGAAGCCGCCGGCGGTGGCGACCCCGGGGACCGGGCGGCGCGTGGAGTGCAGGTAGGGCGCGGCGCCCAGGCCGTCTGCGACGGAGTGACCGAGGCCGGTCGCGGTCTCGGCGTACCCGAGCACGACGGCCCGGCCGGCCGCGGCGTCGCCCAGCAGCTCCCGTACCCGGCGGCCCAGCTCGACGCCGTGCCCGTACACCACGGACGGCGTCTGGGGCACGTGCTTGCCGAGGACGTTGGAGACCAGCAGGTGGGCGCGCTTGGGGTTGCGCCGCAGCGCCAGCCCCAGCATCCCGCGCAGCCGTTCGTCGCCGGCCAGCTCGACGCCGAGCCGCTCGGCGACCCAGGTGCCGGACCAGGTGTTCACTCTTCTCTCCCTCTCGGTCACTGCGCCGGACGCCCCGCTCACTCGGCCAGGCCGGCCGCGAGCAGTTCGACGAAGCCGATGTCCTCGTTGGCGACGCCGAAGACCGTGGCGCGCAGCAGGGTCCGCTCCGCCCAGGCGCGGTGCGGCTTCACCTCGTTCATCTTGTTCGTGTACGCGGACCGCAGTACACCCCCGCCGTCGCGTTCCGGCCGGAGGATGTCCTGGGCGTCGCTGAACTCCTCGTGGCTGACGACGGACAGCGCGTGCACGGGCAGCACGTGGGAGGGGTGGATGCAGGTCTTGCCGAGCAGGCCGTTGGCCCGGTCCAGGGAGATCTCGCGGAGCAGGCCGTCCATGGCGTGCTCGATGAGCTTCTGGCGCAGGGCCGTGGCCTCGACCTCCAGGAAGGGGCTCTGCCGCAGCTGCGGCTTGAACATGCGCTCCTGCACGTGAAAGTACTCCCAGACGGGCCCGGTCACGGTGAATCCGGTGCCGTCGGCGCGGCCGAGCATGTTGACCACGTCGGAGATGACGGAGGCGACGACCTGGATGTCGTAGGCGGTCATGTCGGGGCCGCGGCGCAGCCCGTAGGAGGAGCAGAAGTCGGTGACGCCGAGGCGCAGGGCGAGGACGCGGTCGCGGTACTTGTCGACGGCGCGGAAGATGCCCTCGAGGGTCTCCACGCGGCTCTCGCGGTAGAGCAGCTCGGGCGACTCCAGCACGGGCATGGCGAACAGCCGGCGGCCGGAGGCGGACTCGGCGGCGCCGAGCGCCTCGAGGAAGGGCAGGCCGCGCTCGCCGGTGAACTTGGGCAGGACGAATCCGGACAGCACCGCTACGGCGGGGCCGAGGCGGCGGACCAGGTCGCCGATCTGCTCGGGCCGGCGGACCCGGACGAACAGCAGCGGCAGGTCGGCCCGGGGGCGTCCGGCGAGGTCGGTGAGCTGGCGGACCAGGTTCTCCTCGCCGGCGGCGACGTCGGCGTCGCTGATGGAGTCCTCCAGGCACAGCACCATGGACACCACGCCGTGGGTGCCCTGCTTGAGGACGTCGTCGGCGAGCCGGGGCCGGGTGGCGGGGCTGTAGAGGGTGGCGCCGAGGGCCGCGGACAGCAGCCGGGCCGGGGAGTCGGCGGTGAACTCGCAGGGCTCCCGGTAGAAGAGACGTTTCCGCACCTCAGGGGCGATGTGCCCGAAATGACGCATTGAAACTCCCCCGTGGCAGTGATGGACTTTGTCGATGGCCGGAAGGTGGCCGGTAATAGTACGTAGAGGTCCATGTCGGCGGTTCCCGCCGGGCATGAACTTCAGGTAACCCCGTGATGTCGGAGCCAACCCCCCGCGTTGTCGTGACCAGGACGGAGAAGGCAGGATGACCGCATGACGCACGCGATGCTGAAGGGGTCGAACGTTCCTCTCGAGGCCACCACGGTACGCGCCGTGCTGCGCTGGTCGCCCGGGCAGGGGGTGCCGGACGTGGACGCCTCCGCGCTGCTCCTCGGTCTCGACGGCCGCGTGCGCTCCGACGAGGACTTCGTCTTCTACAACCAGCCCCGGCACCCGTCCGGGAAGGTGTGGCGGCTCGGCAAGAAGCGCGTCGCCGAGGCCCTGACCGACACGATCCAGACGGACCTCGCCGGTGTCGAGTCCGGTGTCGGCCGGATTCTGCTCGTCGCGTCGGCTGACGGCGTCACCTTCGACCGCGTACGGGAGCTGCGCATTCTGCTGTACGACGCGCAGAACCCGGACGGCGAGGCCCTGGCGTACTTCGACGTCAAGCCTGAGACGGGCCAGGAGACGGCGCTGATCTGCGGCGAGCTGTACCGGCGCGGGGAGGGCTGGAAGTTCCGGGCGCTCGGCGAGGGCTACTCCAACGGGCTGAAGGGCCTGGCGACCGACTTCGGCATCTCGGTGGACGAGTCGGAGGCCGCCGAGGAGCCGGACGCGTCCGCCGCGCCGGGCACGCCCGAGCCGCCCGCGCAGGCCCCCGCGCCCGCCTCGCCGGACGCGGTGACGACGGCGCAGATCCCGGCGCCGCCGGCCCCGGAGGTGTCCCGGCCGCTGCCGCCCGAGCAGCCGCCCACGGGCGTGCCCACGCAGCCCGCGTACGGCTACCCCCCGCAGCAGCCCCCGGCCGCGCAGCCCGCCTACGGCTACCCGCACCCGACCAGCCCGCCCGGCTACGGCTACCCGCACCCGACGAGCCCGCCCGGCCAGGGCTACCCGGCGCCCGCGCCCGCCACGGCCGCCGCCCAGGCGGCGCAGGACCGGTACGGCTTCCCGCAGCCGGCCACGGGCGCGCCCGACCCGGACTTCCGGCTGCCGCCGCAGGGACCGCAGTTCCTCGGCCGCTAGGCCGCACCGGCACCAGCGGCACCGGCACCGGCACCGGCACCGGCACCATCGGACCCGGGCCGGCCGCGGATCAGCGGTCGGCCTTGGTCTTGAAGCCCCGGCCCCACTGCAGGCCCCACCCGTACAGCCGGTCCAGCTCGGCCTGGAAGCCGTAGACGAACCGGACCTCGCGGCGCACGACGATCTCGTTCTTCACGTTCTCGATCAGCACCACCGCGCAGGAGCGGGCCTGCGGCTGGCGTTCGTCGAGGGAGATCTCGATGCGCGGGCCGTTGCTCGGGTAGAGCGTGACGACGGCCTTGGTGCGGTCGAAGGCGGGCGTCTGGTCGTAGATGTAGGCGAAGACCAGCAGGCGTTTGATGTTCTCCCGCTGGTCGAGGTTGACGTAGATCGTCTCGCCGGAGGCGGAGCCGAACCGGTCGTCGCCGCTCAGCTTCACGTACGGCGGGCCGTTGACGTCGCCGAGATAGCCGCCGAGGGGCTGCACCACGCCCTTGGTGCCGTCCTGGAGCTCGTACAGGCAGCCCAGGTCGAGGTCGACGTTGACCATGGACTGGCTGTGCCCGACGACCTCCGGGGGCTTGAGCGCCTTGAACGGATGGCGCAGCAGGCTCTCGCGCTGCGGGCCGCCGAAGTCGGAGGTGCGCATCTGCCAGCTCAGGTTGATCCGGAGGTGGCCGGTGGCCGCGCCCTGTTTGGTCAGCGACACATGGCTGTGCCGCTTGGTCAGCTCGATGGCGTTGGTGGCCGCGTTGCCGGAGTCGAAGTCGTCGTTCCGGCCGCGCCGCAGTCCGTCCAGTAAACCCATTCCCGCCCCACGTCCACTCGTCGAACCCCCGCCGGCGGCCGCGGGGCGCCGGTGCGCCGCACGGCCGACGGGGCGGCCTGCGAGGACTGCTCCTCGTGGCCGCCCCGTCGAGAGCGTTCCTCACCCGGAGGGCTGTCACACCCCGGACGGGACCTCGGTCTTCTCGCCCGTCTGTGCCTCGGCCTCCGCGATCCGCTTGTTGCGGCGCACGGAGGACCAGAAGGAGGCGCCGATCAGCACGACGCCGACGAGACCGGTGATGATCTCGTTGATCTCGTACTGGATGGTGACGAGCAGGATCAGCGCCAGGGCGCCGATCGCGTAGTGCGCGCCGTGCTCCAGGTACACGTAGTCGTCCAGGGTGCCCTGGCGGACCAGGTAGACCGTGAGCGACCGGACGTACATGGCGCCGATGCCGAGGCCGAGCGCCATGAGGACGATGTCGTTGGTGATGGCGAAGGCGCCGATGACGCCGTCGAAGGAGAAGGACGCGTCCAGCACCTCGAGGTAGAGGAACATGAAGAACGCGGCCTTGCCGGCCAGGGCGACCGCCGACCTTGGCTTGCCCTCGCGTGCGGCCTTCTCCTCCTCCTCGTGCTCCTGTTCCTCCTCCTCTTCGAGCTTGTCCTCGAAGTAGCCGGAGAGCCCGCCCACGATCATGTAGGTGACCAGACCGGCGATGCCGGCCAGCAGGACGGTCTCCGCCTTGTCCACGTGCGCGCCGCCGTGCTGGTGGGCGTGGGTGGCGAAGGTCATGGCGGAGATCAGCAGGACGATCAGCGCGATGCAGACCGACAGCATGTCGACCTTGCCGAGCTTGGCCAGCGGCCGCTCCAGCCAGGCCAGCCACTTGATGTCCCGGTCCTCGAAGATGAAGTCGAGGAAGATCATGAGCAGGAACATGCCGCCGAAGGCCGCGATGGCCGGGTGGGCGTCGGTGACGAGCTCCTGGTACCGGTCCTTGTCGCTGAGCGCGAGGTCGACCGCCTCGATCGGACCGAGCTGTGCGCTGATCGCGACGATGACGACGGGGAAGACCAGTCGCATGCCGAAGACGGCGATCAGGATGCCGATGGTGAGGAAGATCTTCTGCCAGAAGGCATTCATCTTCTTCAGGATTCCGGCGTTGACCACCGCGTTGTCGAAGGACAGCGAGATCTCGAGGATCGAGAGGATCGCCACGATTCCGAAGGCGGTCCACCCCCCGAAGAGGATCGCTGCGACCAGGCCGAGCGCGGTCACCGCGAACGACCAGCCGAAGGTTTTCAGAACCACTGGCTACCCCAGGTGTGTGTACGGGTCTCCCCCGCCGCCGTGGCGGCTTTACGAAACGTTGACCCCGAAGTCTAGAGCGATGCCCCTCAGACCCGACGCGTACCCCTGCCCTACTGCACGGAACTTCCACTCGCCCTGGTAGCGGTAGAGCTCACCGAAGATCATCGCCGTCTCCGTGGAGGCGTCCTCGCTGAGGTCGTAGCGGGCGAGCTCCTGGCCGTCCGCCTGGTTCACCACGCGGATGAAGGCATTGCTGACCTGGCCGAAGGTCTGGCCGCGCTCGTCCGCCATGTGGATGGACACCGGAAAGACGATCTTGTCGCACTGCTGCGGCACCTTGGACAGGTCCACCAGCAGGGACTCGTCGTCGCCCTCACCCTCGCCGGTGAGGTTGTCGCCGGTGTGTTCGACGGAGCCGTCGGGGCTGGTGAGCTGGTTGTAGAAGACGAACCACTCGTCCCCCATGACCCGGCCGCCGCTGCACATCAGCGCGCTGGCGTCGAGGTCGAAGTCGGCGCCCGTGGTGGAGCGCGCGTCCCAGCCGAGCCCGACCATCACCTGTGTGAGGTTGGGTGCGGCTTTGGACAGGGAGACGTTTCCCCCTTTGGCGAGCGTGACGCCCATGATGCTGGTCCCCCTCCGGGTGGTGTTTCCAGGTGGTCCTGCGCTCCCCCGCGAGGGGGCGTCCCCGGGCGCCGCGCGTGTGGTGCGCGGCGCCCGGGCGGTGGCCGTGACGGACGGCCGATCGGGTCCGTACCCGGGACGTGCCCGTCTCAGACGTTCACGCCGAAGTCCTGCGCGATGCCGCGCAGGCCGGAGGCGTAGCCCTGGCCGATGGCGCGGAACTTCCACTCCGCGCCGTGGCGGTACAGCTCGCCGAAGACCATGGCGGTCTCGGTCGAGGCGTCCTCCGACAGGTCGTACCGGGCGATCTCGGCGCCGCCGGCCTGGTTGACGACGCGGATGAACGCGTTGCGCACCTGGCCGAAGGACTGCTGGCGGTTCTCGGCGTCGTAGATGGAGACCGGGAAGACGATCTTCTCGACGTCGGCCGGGACCGTGGCGAGGTTGACCTTGATCTGCTCGTCGTCGCCCTCACCCTCACCGGTGAGGTTGTCGCCGGTGTGCTCGACGGAGCCGTCGGGGCTCTTGAGGTTGTTGAAGAAGATGAAGTGCTGGTCGCTGGCGACCTTGCCCGAGTTGTTCAGCAGCAGGGCGCTGGCGTCGAGGTCGAAGTCGGTGCCGGTCGTGGTACGGACGTCCCACCCCAGTCCGACGATGACCGCGGTCAGGCCCGGCGCCTCCTTGCTCAGCGATACGTTGCCGCCCTTGCTGAGGCTGACTCCCACGAGTCCTCCCTTGGTGTCCCGGGGGCGGGATGCCCCGTTGTGCATGGATGTCGGATCAACGAGTCGATCCTAGTGACGGGTTCCCCCGGCCCGCAGGCCCTGGGGACGGACGGTCACAGGGTGTCGAGCGCCGCGAGGTACTCGCCGGCGTCCCGGGCGTCCGCCATCGCGCTGGTCACGGTGGCGCGCACGACGCCCTGCCGGTCGATCACGAAGGTTCCGCGGACCGCGCAGCCCTTGTTCTCGTCGAAGACGCCGTAGGCGCGCGAGACGTTGCCGTGCGGCCAGAAGTCGCTGAGCAGCGGGAAGGGGAGGTCCTCCTGCTCGCCGAAGACGCGCAGGGTGTGGATGGAGTCGTTGGAGACGGCGAGCACCTGGGCGTCGCGCTCGGCGAACTGCTCCAGCCGGTCGCGGATCTCGCTCAGCTCGCCGGTGCAGACACCGGTGAAGGCGAACGGGTAGAAGAGCAGCACGACGTTCCTGTGCCCGCGGAAGTCGGACAGGCGCACCGGGGCGCCGTGATTGTCCTTGAGTGCGAAGTCGGGGGCCTGCGCTCCGACCGGGATCGTCATCGTCGTCCTCGTGGGTCCGGGGTGGTGCCGTGCGGCCACCCTACGCAGGCCGGACGAGGGTCCCGCGAACGGGCCGACGCGTGCGACGCACGTCGTCGCCGGCCCGTCCGGGGATGTGTCACCGCTTCGACTTGGCCGCCTTCGGGGTCGCCAGCCGGCTGCCGCTCCAGTCCTTGCCCACGCTGACGCTCTTGGACGCCGTCAGGCCGGCCGTGGTGGCGGCCTCCGAGATGTCGCTCGGCTCGACGTAGCCGTCCCGGCCGGTCTTCGGCGTGAGCAGCAGGATCGCGCCGCCCTCTTCGATGTACGTGGTGGCATCCACCAGCGCATCCGTCAGGTCGCCGTCGTCGTCGCGGAACCACAGCACAACGGCGTCGGCCACGTCGTCGTAGTCCTCGTCGACAAGGTCGCTCTCGATGACGCCCTCGATGGCCTCGCGGAGCTCCTGGTCGACGTCGTCGTCGTAGCCGATCTCCTGGACCACCTGCCCGGGCTGGAACCCCAGCCTGGCGGCAGGGTTCGTCCGCTCCTCCGCGTGGTCCGCGGTCGCGCTCACGGGTTGCCTCCTGATCATGTCTTGGGAATATCTCAGCCACGCGCGTGCGCGAAGCATTGGCCGTAGTCCACACGGGCGGGACGGATCGCGCAAGTACCCGGCCGTGCGGACCGCCGAAACGGTGACGATCCTGGCCGGGTCACCGCAACTCCAGGCACCCCGTCTCCGTCAGCAGTGATGGACACCACACCTTTGTGCCCCGTTTGGGCGTTTGGGAACCGTCTGTGGGTACGAGACTCGCATGTATTCGCCCCTTGCGTCACCGTACCGGCCGCGCCGAGGGATTACCTCTCGGTAGAGATGACGTCCGCGGCCGCGGGGTGGAGCATGGGAGCGGCGCACACCGGGCCGTGGCGAGCGAGACGACGGCCCTTTCACGGCCCTCTGACAGGTAAGGAACAGCGTGGCTTCCGCATCCGATCGCAGCCCGATCATCATTGGCGGCCTTCCGAGTCAGGTTCCTGACTTCGACCCCGAGGAAACCCAGGAGTGGCTCGACTCCCTCGACGCCGCGGTCGACGAGCGCGGCCGGGAGCGGGCCCGTTATCTGATGCTGCGGCTGATCGAGCGGGCCCGCGCCCGGCGCGTGGCCGTGCCCGAGATGCGCAGCACGGACTACGTGAACACGATCCCCACCCGGGCGGAGCCGTTCTTCCCGGGCAACGAGGAGATCGAGCGCAAGATCCTGAACGCGACCCGCTGGAACGCCGCGGTGATGGTCTCGCGCGCCCAGCGCCCGGGCATCGGGGTGGGCGGCCACATCGCGACGTTCGCGTCCTCGGCGTCGCTGTACGACGTGGGCTTCAACCACTTCTTCCGCGGCAAGGACGAGGGCGACGGCGGCGACCAGGTCTTCTTCCAGGGGCACGCCTCGCCGGGCATCTACGCGCGCGCGTACCTGCTGGACCGGCTGAGCGAGCAGCACCTGGACGGCTTCCGCCAGGAGAAGTCGAAGGCGCCGTACGCGCTGTCGTCGTACCCGCATCCGCGGTCGATGCCGGACTTCTGGGAGTTCCCGACGGTGTCGATGGGTCTCGGCCCGATCGGCGCGATCTACCAGGCGCGGATGAACCGTTACATGCACGCGCGCGGGATCGCGGACACCTCGAAGTCGCACGTGTGGGCGTTCCTCGGCGACGGCGAGATGGACGAGCCGGAGTCGCTGGGCCAGCTGAGCATCGCCGCACGCGAGGGCCTGGACAACCTGACCTTCGTCGTCAACTGCAACCTCCAGCGGCTGGACGGTCCGGTGCGCGGCAACGGCAAGATCATCCAGGAGCTGGAGTCGGTCTTCCGCGGCGCCGGCTGGAACGTGATCAAGCTGATTTGGGACCGCACCTGGGACCCGCTGCTGGCGCAGGACCGCGACGGCGTGCTGGTGAACAGGATGAACACCACGCCGGACGGGCAGTTCCAGACGTACGCCACCGAGTCGGGGGCGTACATCCGCGACCACTTCTTCGGTGACGACCACCGGCTGCGCGCCATGGTCGAGGGCATGACCGACGACCAGATCCTGCACCTGGGGCGCGGCGGCCACGACCACCGCAAGATCTACGCGGCGTACAAGGCGGCGGTGGAGCACAAGGGCCAGCCGACGGTCATCCTGGCGAAGACGATCAAGGGCTGGACGCTCGGCCCGAACTTCGAGGGCCGCAACGCCACGCACCAGATGAAGAAGCTGACGGTCGACGACCTGAAGCACTTCCGGGACCGGCTGCACCTGCCGATCCCGGACAAGGACCTGGAGTCGGGTCTGCCGCCCTACTACCACCCGGGGCCGGACTCGGAGGAGCTCCAGTACATGCACGACCGGCGCCGGTCCCTCGGCGGGTACGTGCCGACCCGGGTGGTGCGCAGCAAGCCGCTGGCACTGCCGGAGGACAAGACGTACGCGAGTGTGAAGAAGGGCTCGGGCCAGCAGTCCATCGCGACGACCATGGCCTTTGTGCGGCTCCTCAAGGACCTCATGCGGGACAAGGAGATCGGCCGCCGGTTCGTGCTGATCGCGCCGGACGAGTACCGCACGTTCGGCATGGACTCGTTCTTCCCGAGCGCGAAGATCTACAACCCGCTCGGCCAGCAGTACGAGGCGGTGGACCGGGAGCTGCTGCTCGCCTACAAGGAGTCCCCGCAGGGGCAGATGCTGCACGACGGCATCTCCGAGGCGGGCTGCACGGCCTCGCTGATCGCGGCCGGCTCGGCGTACGCCACGCACGGCGAGCCGCTGATCCCGGTGTACGTCTTCTACTCGATGTTCGGGTTCCAGCGCACCGGCGACCAGTTCTGGCAGATGGCCGACCAGCTGGCGCGCGGCTTCGTGCTCGGCGCGACCGCGGGCCGCACCACGCTGACCGGCGAGGGTCTTCAGCACGCCGACGGGCACTCGCAGCTGCTCGCCTCGACCAACCCGGCGTGCGTCGCGTACGACCCGGCGTTCGGCTACGAGATCGCGCACATCGTCAAGGACGGGCTGCGCCGGATGTACGGCTCGTCGGAGGAACACCCGCACGGCGAGGACGTCTTCTACTACCTGACGGTCTACAACGAGCCCGTCCAGCACCCGGCGGAGCCGGAGAACGTGGACGTGGAGGGCATCGTGAAGGGCCTGTACCGCTTCAGCGAGGGCACCGCGGGCTCGCTCCCGGCGCAGATCCTGGCGTCCGGGGTCGCGCTGCCGTGGGCGGTGGAGGCGCAGAAGATCCTCGCGGAGGAGTGGAACGTCAAGGCGGACGTCTGGTCGGCGACCTCCTGGAACGAGCTGCGGCGCGAGGCGGTGG
>MUNG01000139.1 GCA_002154585.1 Streptomyces pseudogriseolus | reverse complement strand
GGGCGGGAGGGCGCAGCCTGGGGTCCGCCCACCTCGGGCAGCACCTGCGTACGGTCCTCACCGCCGGGGCGGAACGCGCCGGACGGACCCGGACGGCCGCCCGTGCCGGGCAGCACCTGGGTCCCGTCCTCGCTCCCGGAGGGAGGCAGCACCTGCGTCCGGTCGTCGTCCCTGCCGTTCCCGGACGGGAACACACCGAGCCGCGCCCAGCGTTCGTCCAGGGACCCGGAACCGGAACCGGCGCGGAGGTTCTCCGCGCCGTCTCTCACGCCGGGTTCGGCGGGTCTCTCCGCCAGGGGCAGCACCCGCGTCTCACGGGCGTCCTCGTCCGCGTCCGCGAACCTCCGGGAACCGTCGGCCGACTGCGGCCGCCCCGGTTGGGCGTCTTCTCGCCACTTTTCCACGCGCTCGCACTTCCCCCCAACGGAACCATCGGCGCGCGTACGACCCGAGCACCCGTCGGCGGACCGGGCCCCCACCCGCTCCGAGCGCCCCGTTTATCACACCGTGCTCGGGCATCGAATGTAGCGCACGCGGAGGTTGTGTGTTTGCGCGGCGACCTTTTGTGTCAGCAGCGAGACATTGGGTGCGCTCCCATCACGTCGGCGTCCTGCTTCGGAAGCCAGGAGTCCGCAGGTCGCCTCAGCCAGCCCCGCTCGGCGGACAGGTCGGCGGCCGACCTGCGCAGTTCGGTCAGAGCGGGGTGGATCATTCCCTTCCGCCACACAAGAGACACAGGTGAGAGGGGTACGGGGTCCACGAGGGGCCGGGAAACCGTCCCCGGATGTGGCGGAAAACCGACCACGGCGAGGATCGGATTACGGGTGCGCGCCATGATCCGCCGGAACTCCTCCTCCCCCACCGCGAGCGGCGCGGGCGGCGCGAGCGCGATGTCCCGCCCGTCGAACAGCCGCCGCGCCAGGTCCGTCCACTCCTCGGTGCGGGTGTTGCCCGCCCCGGCGTAGACGGTCTCGCCCGCCAGCGCGGCCAGCGGCACCTCGGGCAGCCCGGCCAGCGCGTGCTCCTCGGGCAGCACCACCGCCATCGGCTCGTAGCGCACCGGCTGCTGCTCCAGCCCGGCCCGCACGGCCTTGGCGAGCCCCGCGAACCGGCCGAACGACGCGTCGAGCCGGCCGGCGAGCAGCTCCCCCGCCGCCCAGGTCAGTCCGCTCTCGTAGCGGGCCATCAGCTCGTGCTCGGGGGCCAGTCCCCGCGCCCGGTGCAGCACCTCGCGGTGGGTGTCCAGACCCGGGGAGTTGAGGTCCACCAGCAGCGGGCGGCTCCGTCCGGCGGCGGCGAGCAGGTCGTCCTGCGCCTGGAGCACCGCGCGGGCGTACGGCAGCAGGCGTTCACCGTCGGCGGTGAGCGTGACCCGGCGGGTGCTGCGCACGAACAGCTCGCAGCCCAGCTCCCCCTCCAGGCGCCGCACGTCCCGGCTGAGCGCCTGCTGGGCGACGTAGAGGCGGGCCGCGGCCCGGGTGAAGTGCAGCTCCTCGGCGACGGTGACGAAGGCGCGCAGCAGGCGGGGGTCGACGTGGGAGGGGGCAAACATCCCGCGAACCTACAACACAGGTGCGTCAATCGGTGCGGAGAAGGTGTTGGACCGGCCGACCGGGCCGGGGCGACGGTGGTGCCATGCCGCAGCCGACCTCACCGGACACCCGCCTGTTCACCGTCACCGCCGACACCCTCGTGGCCGTCGACTTCACTCCGCGCGAACCGCGCGAACCGCGCGAACGCCGCCGACCCCGCACCCCTCGCACCCCCCGCAC
>MUNG01000138.1 GCA_002154585.1 Streptomyces pseudogriseolus | reverse complement strand
GCGCGTACACGGTGCGGACGGCCGCCGTGGGCCACACCGCCCCGCGCGTCTCACCGAGCCGGACGAGACGCCCGTCGGCGAACGCGGGGGCGAGGTCGTCGGCGGCGAGGTCGAGCTGCCAGGGGTGGGCGGGCAGCAGCCGGTAGCCGGGCGGGGCGGCGTCGAGACGGTCCAGCGCGGCGGTGTCGCCCTCGTCCAGCAGGCAGTCCTCGCGCACGCCGAGCAGGGTCAGCGGGAAGCGGGCGTACGCCTCGGGCGCGTACGGCAGCCAGGAGGCCGCGGGGCCGCCGCCGCGGGCCTTGGGGGCGGGGTGGTGGGTGTGGCCGGTGAGCAGGGACTGCTCGGAGCGCCGGTAGAGATCGTCGGGCGGGGCAGCCTGGTCGCGGGCGGCGAGCAGCGCGGCGACGGCGTCGCGGCTGTCGAGCATCTCGGCGGGCAGTTCGTGGTTGGAGCGGCCGGTGTGCCGGCGGAGCTCCTCGGCGACGAGTTTGACCAGTTCGGTGTGGGTGAGGAGGCGCCAGGACCCGGCGGTGTGCACCTCGGGGGCGGTGGGGCGGCGGGCGCCGCGCACGCGCAGCAGCCGCCGCGTGTGGGGCAGCCGGTAGGTCCGCGGGCCGTCCGGGCGGGCGGCCCCGGGCAGGGGTTCGGCCACTTCGCGCAGCAGGCAGTTCAGCAGCGGCACGGCGGCGTGGGCGTCGGCACGCCCGGCCAGGCCGGCGCGGCGCGCCGCGTCGTCGTCCGCGGGCGGGGGCATGAGGTCCACGCGTTTCGGTTCCCTACGGTCTGTCCGGTCTCCGCGGTCCGTCCGGCGGAGACGATCAGTATGTCTGTCATGGTCCCCCTGTACGTCCCAGCTTTCCGCCGATCCGAGGAGTGTGCCCGTGCCGCGTCCCACCACCGCCGAGGCCGAGATCGCCGAGGAGCTGGCCGCCGTACGGCCCGCTCTGCTGCCGGCGTACACGGGGGCGCTGCCCGGCGCGCGGGCGGCGGTGCTGACCCGGCTGTGGCGGGGGCTGACGCACGACCCGCTGCCCTGGGTCGCGGGGCGTGCGGGCGGACGGTCGGGGGTGGTGCTGCGGCTGGCGGACGGGCGGCGCCTGGAGGGCCCGCCCGCGGACCCGTACGCGACGGACGCCCGCGTGCGCGCCGTACGGCTGGACGGGGCGGAGTACGACGACCCGGCGCGGCTGATGGCGGGCCTGTCGGTGCCGCACTCGGGTGCGTTCGCCGCCGAACTCGCGCACAGCACGGCCTCGTTGGCGCTGTCGCGGGCGGGGCAGCGGAACTTCGGGGGTCCCGGGGACGCGGCGCCGGCGCGGGACTGGGAGTGGGAGCAGCGGGTGGTCGACGGGCATCCCTTCCATCCGAACTGCCGTTCCCGGCCGGGCTTCTCGGTGGCCGAGCAGCTCGCGTACGGCCCCGAGCACCGGCCGGTGGTGGAGCTGAGGCTGCTGCCGGTGCCGGCCCGGGAGTGCCTGGTGTCGGGGGTGTGGCCGGAGTGGCTGCGGGAGGGGGACCGGGTGCTGGTGCCGGTGCATCCCTGGCAGGCGGCGCATGTGCTGAAGCGGGCGGGCGAAGGGGCGCTCGCGGTGCGTCCGCCGACGGCACGCACGCTGACGGCGCATCCGCTCATGGCGTTGCGCACGCTCGCGCTGCCGGAGGGGCCGCACGTCAAGACGGCGCTGTCCGCCCGGCTGACGTCCTCGGTACGGGACATCTCGCTCGGGTCGGCCGCCGCGTCGGCGGTCCTGTCGGACTTCGGGCAGGCGGTGGCGGAGCGCACGGACGGGCTGCTGCGCGTCACCCGCACACTGGGCGCGGTGGCGGCCGGTTCGCCCGATCTGACGGCGCTGCTGCGGGAGTCGCCGGAGGCGTACACGGGTCCCGGGGAGCGGGTGGTGCCGGTGGCGGCGCTGGCCCTCACCGACCTGCCCCGCTCCCCCGCCCGGCTGGCCCGTCTGGCCCGGCTGGCGCTCACCGCCGGACTGCGGCTGCTGGACCTGGGGGTGGCGCTGGAGGCGCACGGACAGAACCTGCTGGTGGTGCTGTCGCCGGACGGGGAGCCGGTACGGCTGGTCTACCGGGACCTCGCCGATCTGCGCGTCTCACCGGCGCGCCTGGCCCGGCACGGCATCCCGGTGCCGGACGTCCCGGCCCGCATGGTCACGGACGACGCGGTGGCGCTGCGCCGCAAGCTGTTCGGGTCGCTGGTGGCGGGCGCGCTGGCCGGGACGGCGGGGTCCGGTGCGGCGCTGCGGGCGGCCCTGGAGGACGCCGTACGGGACCTGCCGCGCACGGCGGATCTGGCGGCGCTGCTCGACGAACCGCTGCCGGCGAAGGCGCTGACGCTGATGCGGCTGTCGCCGGGGGCGGGCGACCGGTGGGCGGACCTGCCCAATCCCCGGCGTTGCGGGACCAGGTGACGGTGCGTTTTGGAGTGCGGCGCTCCTGATCAATAGGATCCGCCGATGATCAGAAGAACACGGCCGGTGGCAGGCGCGATCGCCCTGCTCGCCGCCCTGACGGCCGGGATCGCCTTCCCGGCCGGGGCGGCCGCCGGTGAACCCACGGGCCAGGACGCGCCCAAGGTCGACCTCGTCCTCGACGTGAGCGGCTCGATGCGCGCCAAGGACATCGACGGCCGGTCCCGGATGGCGGCGGCCAAGCAGGCGTTCAACGAGGTGCTGGACGCGACGCCGGAGGAGGTGCAGCTCGGCATCCGCACCCTCGGCGCGAACTACCCCGGCGACGACCGCAAGGAGGGCTGCAAGGACACCGCGCAGCTCTACCCGGTGGGTCCGCTGGACCGCACCGAGGCGAAGACGGCGGTGGCGACCCTCGTCCCGACCGGCTGGACGCCGATCGGCCCGGCGCTGCTGAAGGCGGCCGACGACCTCGACGGCGGCGACGGCTCGAAGCGGATCGTGCTGATCAGCGACGGCGAGGACACCTGCGCCCCGCTGGACCCGTGCGAGGTGGCCCGCGAGATCGCCGCCCGGGGCATCGGCCTGACGATCGACACGCTGGGCCTGGTGCCGAACGCCAAGCTGAGCCGGCAGCTCAGCTGCATCGCCGAGGCGACCGGCGGCACCTACACCTCCGTCGAGCACCAGGACGAACTCACCGACCGCGTCAACGAGCTGGTGGACCGGGCGGCCGAGCCGGTGGTGACCCCGGTGGCCACCGAGGGCGCCGGCTCGTGCGACAAGGCGCCCGTGCTGACGTCCGGTCTCTACACCGACCGCGAGGAGTTCGGCCAGCAGCGCTGGTACCGCGTGGAGGTGCTCGCCGGGCAGGAGCTGCGCGCCTCGGTGAGCGTGGCGGCGGACCGCGCGGTGCGTCCCGATCACGGGCTGCTGGTGCGTGCCGTCACGGTGCACGACCGGGAGATCGTGCGCGGCGAGGCCACGGGCAACGGCCGTACGGACGTGGTGTCCACCGGCCTGCGCTACCCCAAGCCGGAGCTGGAGGACGACGACAGCGGCAAGCCGGCCGCGGAGACCGTGTGCCTGGGGGTGACCACCTCCTTCTCGGCGGACGCCGGCGTCAAGACCACGCCCGGTCTGCCGCTGGAGCTGACGGTCGACGTCGTCGACGGCCCGGACGACGCGTCCGACGTCGCCTCCTTCGGCCTCGGCCGGGGCTGGTGGCTGCTGGGCGCGCTGGTCGTGACCGGCTTCCTCGCCGGTCTCGTCTGGGGCTGGCTGTCCCGCTGGCGGGTCGCTGTCTGGAGGACCAACTGATGCGCGCGATACGCATACTGAGTGCAGCCCTGCTGACGCTGGGGCTGGCCGCCGCGCCCGCCGCGGCCGACTCCTCGCCGTCCCCGGAGGCCTCCGGCGACAGCGGCGGGCCGACCCGCGCGGGGACGTCGTTCCGCACCGCGACGGAGGTCGAGCAGGGCCAGACCGCCACGGCGCGGGCCTCCACGGGTGACTACCTGTACTGGTCGTTCCCCGCGGACGCCGGGCAGCGGCCCACCGTCCGCGCGACGGTGAAGCTGCCGGAGGGTCACGCCGCCGAGACGTGGCAGGTCGACGTGTACGACGGGCTGCGCCGCCGCCAGGCCTGCCAGTACGGCGCGCAGACCCGCACCGCCGGGCCGGGCACGGCGAGCGTGGAACTGGCGTGCGTGCTGCGCACGGTCCGCGCCTGGTCGGAGCCGTGGGCCGACGACCCGCTGCCCGGCACGTACTACGTGCGCCTGACGGCGCTGAAGCTGTCGGCGGACGACCTGGGCCAGCCCGTCGACGCCGAACTGCGCGTCGAGTCCGCGGACATGGGCGGCGCTGCGGCGGTCGACGGCTCGCTGTCCGAGCCGCTGGTACCGGGCATCGCCTCCCGGCCGGAGGCGGAGGGCGACGACGACTCGCCGTCGGCCGTGCTGGCCGGTCTGGAGCCGGAGGACGGCTGGACCTCCGGCTGGTGGTCCGACCGCTGGGTCTGGACGGCGGCGGGCGGCGCCCTGGCCGCCCTGGCGGGCGTCTTCGGCTACCGCCTGACACGGGGACCGGGCCGCCCGCGGCACGTGCCGCCGGGGGCGTAGGTCTCCCCCGCGCTGTCTGGTCGGAAGGCCCGCCTTGTGCGGGCCTTCCGGCTGTCCGGGGACGCCTTCGGATGCGGCAGCCAGTGCGGTGGTGACGGCGCCGCCGGGCGTGGTCCGGGCGCCGCCGGCCGGGGTGGAACCCGGCAGGCCGGGGGCGGCTGCTGCCCGCCGGCCTGCCGGGAGTCGGACGCGGCGGTGCGTGACCAGCCGGGTCAGTGCGCCGGTCGCCGCGAGGGCCTTCCCGGAGTACCGGCCGGGGTGAACGGGTGGTGGAAGGTGAAGCCCTGGGATGCGGGACCGTGGTCCTGGAGACGTTCCAGCTTGGCCACGCCCTCCTGCCAGGTGGGGGTCCCGTCGTCCGGGACCCACCAGAGCACGTGGGTCGGGTGCGGTGACCTCTCGAACCAGTCGTGGCGTCTGGTCAGCGCCTCGCGGTGGAGGCCGCTGTAGACGGCGTCGCGGGCGGAGCGCGGGTCGGTCCAGAGGGAGAGGGTCGCCGCGAGGGCGGTGGTCTCCGGGGTGCGGGCCTTGGCGTACCACGCCGGCACGGCGAACTCGCCCCACGCGCCCCAGTCCACCCCGAACAGCACGCCCTGCTCACCGCCCGCCGGTTCGGCGCGGGCGAGATACCCGGGGTGCGCGGCGATCCTCCGGTGGACGGCCTCACCCAGGTCGTAGAACTCGCGGGTGCTGGGGGCGGGGTCGGAGAGGGGGAACGTGAGGACGCCGAAGGTGTAGAGCGCGAGGCGGGGCATGCGTCTCCCTGGGTCGGGACGGCGAGGGGTGCGCCCCGGGCGCGAAGTCGTCCAGGGCCAGGCGAAGTTAGCCCTCGCCCCGGGCCGCTGTCGAAGTTGCGTTCCGCCTCTTCCCGTGGCCTCCCGGAGATCACTGGCGGCATGTGCCGAACGGCCGCCGCCGGGAGGATGATGGGCGGATGACCGACGGGCGCGATCCGCGCATCCATGTCGCCGCGGCTGCGGGACGGGACGCCGCCGCCTTCCGGGGACTGCCGGCGTCCACGTTCGGGCTCGCGGGCGACCTGCCGGCCGAGGTGACGACCGGGTGCGGGGTGCGTGTGCCCTACGCGATGACCTCGCCGCGCCCGGACAGGGTCACGTGTCTGGCATGCCGGGAGCATGCGCGGAGCGAGCATCTGCGCCTCGCGGAGTGGGTGGAGCGCCTGGCCGGTATGCCCGGAGCCCCTGTCGGCCCGGTCCAGGCCGCAGAGGCCGCCGCCCGGCATCGCGAGCTCGCGGCGCGGTTCGCCGGAACCTGAGCGCGGGACGCGGCGCCCCTCACGCCTCCCTGAGCTGCTTGGCGAGGGGGCTGTCGCCGGTGACCTCGACCCGGCCGTCCCGGATCGCCTCCGTGAGAGGCAGGTCGCCTCGGCTGAGGGCGACGCAGGTGGGGGTGTCGAGGGTGAGCACCGCGTCGGGGTCGGCGGGGGCCGGGCCGTCGCCGTAGACGGGGCCGTCGGTCGCGCCGGCGTGGACGTGGAAACGGCCCTCGTCCAGGCGTACTTCGACCAGCCCCTCGCCCTCCAGCGCCCGCAGCAGCGGCAGGGCGAACCAGTGGGCGCGTACCGCGTCGGTCGGACGGCGTTCGCCCAATTCCGGCTCGCCCCACGCGCCGAGCGCCTGGAGGACGGGCAGCAACTCGCATCCGCGTGCGGTGAGTTCGTAGACGTAGGCCGCACCGGGCGGGGGGAGGCGGCGGCGGGTGGTGAGGCCGTCGCGTTCCATGTCCTTCAGCCGTGAGGCCAGTACGTCCGTGCTGACGCCCGGCAGGTCCGCGTGCAGGTCGGTGTAGCGGCGCGGCCCGGCCAGCAGTTCCCGGACGATCAGCAGGGTCCAGCGGTCGCCGACGACGTCGAGCGCGCGGGCGGCGGAACAGTACTGGTCGTAGCTTCGGCGAGGTGGCATGCCCCGCAGTCTAGACATGTCGTTGGACTTTCCAAGCACCCACTTGGTAAAACCAAGCAACACCAGAAACCGGAGGGGCGCATGGAGTTCCGGCAGTCGAGCAAGCTCAGCGAGGTCTGTTACGAGATCCGCGGCCCGGTGATCGAGCACGCCAACGCGCTGGAGGAGGCGGGGCACAGCGTGCTGCGCCTGAACACCGGCAATCCGGCCCTGTTCGGTTTCGAGGCGCCGGAGGAGATCCTCCAGGACATGATCCGGATGCTCCCGCAGGCGCACGGCTACACCGACTCGCGGGGCATACTGTCCGCCCGCCGCGCGGTCGCCCAGCGCTACCAGACGCTGGGTCTGGAGGTCGACGTCGACGACGTGTTCCTCGGCAACGGCGTCTCCGAGCTGGTGTCCATGGCCGTGCAGGCGCTGCTGGAGGACGGCGACGAAGTCCTCATCCCCGCACCGGACTTCCCGCTGTGGACGGCGGTGACCACCCTGGCCGGCGGCAAGGCGGTGCACTACCTGTGCGACGAGCAGGCCGACTGGTACCCGGACCTCGACGACATGGCCGCGAAGATCACCGACCGCACCAAGGCCGTCGTCCTGATCAACCCCAACAACCCGACGGGCGCGGTGTATCCGAAGGAGGTCGTCGAGGGCGTCCTCGACCTGGCCCGCCGCCACGGCCTGATGGTCCTCGCCGACGAGATCTACGACCAGATCCTGTACGACGACGCCGTGCACCACTCGGCCGCCGCGCTCGCCCCCGACCTGGTCGTGCTGACCTTCTGCGGCCTGTCCAAGACGTACCGGGTGGCGGGCTTCCGCTCCGGCTGGCTGGTGGTGACCGGCCCGAAGCAGCACGCGAAGGACTACCTCGAGGGTCTGACCATGCTGGCGTCGATGCGGCTGTGCGCCAACGCGCCCGCCCAGTACGCCATCCAGGCCGCGCTGGGCGGCCGGCAGTCCATCCGCGACCTCACCGCCCCGGGCGGCAGGCTGCGCGAACAGCGGGACGTGGCCTGGGAGAAGCTGAACGAGATCCCGGGCGTGAGCTGCGTGAAGCCGAAGGGCGCGCTGTACGCGTTCCCGCGCCTCGACCCGAAGGTGCACAAGATCCACGACGACGAGAGGTTCGTCCTGGACCTGCTGCTCCGGGAGAAGATCCAGGTGGTCCAGGGCACCGGCTTCAACTGGCCCTCCCCCGACCACTTCCGCATCCTCACCCTCCCCCACGCGGAGGACCTGGAGGCGGCGATCGGCCGCATCGGGCGGTTCCTGAGCGGGTACCGGCAGTAGGCGACCCGGTCACGGCCGTGCACGGCCGTCCACGGCCGGGGAACCGCCCGTGCGGTGAGCGCGTCGGACCAGGGCATGAGGGAACACACGCGCGGCTGTGCCGGCCTGCTCCTGGCGTTCGTCGGCGCCGTCACCGCCGTGCTGGCCTGGGCGCCGAAGGCGAGGGTCAGCGTCCACGGCGGGTTCGAGGGCCTGCATCGCGACCTGAGCGTCCTCTACGTGGACCTGCCCCTCATCGCCGCAGGAGGCGCGCTCCTGCCCACGGCCGTCTGGCTCCTCGCCCTCCGTGTGCTGCGTCGCCCCTGGCTCGCACTCCTCCCGGCGGTGGCGGTCCTCGCGCTCGGTGTGTGGAGCCTGCTGAGCTGGTGGACGCCGTACCGGCCGCCGGAGATCGTGTACTGATCCTGAGCCGGCGGCCACGGGCGTCCGCCGGCTCAGGGCGCCAGGCCGTAGAACCGCATCGGTGAGTTCGGGCGGAAGCCGATCCGGGGGTAGACCGGTGCGCCGGCGGCGGTCGCGTGCAGGGTGGCCCGGGTCGCTCCTGTGGCGCGGGCGCCCTCGTGCAGGGCCTTGCGGGTCACTGCCTCCCCGTAGCCCCGGCGCTGCCACTGAGGGTCGGTGGCGACGAGGAGGACGAAGAGACGGCCCTGCGCTTCGACCGTGGCGGCGCAGGCCACGGGGGTGCCGTCGCGCACGCCCAGGTAGGCGTGGATTCCGTCCTTCCAGAGCGTGGAGCCGATGAGGCCGTCGCGGCCGTCCTCGAGGGGGAAGCCGTAGGCGCGTGCGTTGATGTCCGCGTAGGCACGCAGCTGCTCCTCCGTGGTCACGCGCTCGAACGTCAGGTCGGGGTGGTGCGGTGCGGGGAGGGGCAGCAGGTCGCCCGCCATGCCGGTGCCGGGGAAGGCGTACGCGAGGCCGGCCTGCTCGGCGGCCGTGTCCAGCGTGGCGCGCGCCTCGTCGTCGAGGAGGTCCTCGAAGACCCACAGGAAGCCCGGGCGGCTCTTCCCGCGCATGATCTGCGCGGCCTCCTTCAGCTGCCGTTCCAGCAGCTCGGCGTCCGTGCCCACGCCGGTCAGGGTGACGCAGTTCCAGAAGGCGAACCGGCTGTCGGCCCACCGGACGGCGATGCCCGGCAGGTCACGGACGTCCGCCTCCGGGTCACGGTCGAGCACCAAGGGGAGCCAGACGGAGGCGAGTTGTTCCATCGACTCGACCGAGTCCGCGAGATCGTGCACAGGCTTGTCCTCTCCGGTCGCCGGGTGTGCTGAGCCCTTCGGGCGGCGGTACGAGTTCTACACGCCGTACCGCCGCCGCGGGGCCCACTCGCCGACTCCGGGGGCCCGTGTCGTCGCCCCGCGAGACCCGCGTGATCCGCGTGTTGGGGGTGACGGGCAGACCTACCTCAGGCCCAGCCGACCCAGCACCACCCGCATCGCACGCCGCACCGCGTCGCGGGATTCGTCCGTGAGGTCCACGGTCTCGAAGGCGTGACGGCCGTTCGGTACGTCGATCACGTCCACGTCCGCTTCGTCGACGCGTACACCAGCACGTACGGCGTCCGGGACAGCGCGGGATTCCGTCGCCGGCTGGCCGGGCAGCTCGCGGCGGACCCGCGGATCGACCGGTACGGGGAGCTGGTGGCCGAGGTCGTCACCGAGCCGGGCCGGCGTCCGGAACCGACACCGGGCGCCGCCCATGACTGGCTGCTCGCCGCGCTGGCGGTGGAGACGGGGACTTCGCTGCCGACGTCCGTGTGACGCCTCCGGGAGCGTACGAAAACTCCGGTGCGCCGGTTCGTACACCTCTGCGACCATCGCCGGATGACGCACGGTCTCGCATCACTGGTCATTCGGCACACCCACCGCGTCCCCTCCCCTGAAGGCTCCGCCGGGGACGGCGCCGCCGCCGCACGGCAGTTCGACGCCGCGCTGATGTCCGTGGGCTTCAAGCTCTCGGCGGAGCTGCTGGCGCGGCTGTCCGGGCTGTCCGAGGCCGCGGTCGTGCACACGGCCCGGCGCACCCTGCGCGCGGTGAGCGAGATGGTGGGCGACCACGTCCGGCACAACGCGTACTTCATCGACTTCCCGGCGAACGTGCCGGACACCGAGGAGTTCTGGATCAGCTGCGTGGCGAAGGCCCTCGACGACGACGCGTCGCGCGAGAGCGTGCTGACGCAGCTGTCGCACGGCGTGCTGAACCTGCTCACCCTCCCCACGTACGGCCGCTACCAGCACACCTACGAGCAGTTGCTCGCGGCGCAGGAGGAGCTGATCGCCTCGGCGGGCGACCGCGTGACCGTCCTGCACCTGGGCCGGAACCTGGACGACGAACTCACCGGCCTCTAGCTGGCGTTGGCAGGCAGCGCGACGCCGCTGGGCGAGGAGCACCTGGACGACCTCAAGACCCTCGCCCAGCGGTGCGCGCTCGGGCCGCAGCCCGAGTCGATCCCGGTCCGGGAGAACCGGGCGGTCGTCAACGAGGCGCGGCTCATGGCCGGCGCGGACCTTCTGCTCGACACCGTCACCGACGTGCTGCGCCTGGCCTGCGCCCTGTCGGGCGGCGACGTGACGCTGCGGGAGCCGACCCGGTTCCGTTCCCTGCCCCGGCCGGTCCGCCGCGCCCTGCTCGCGGGCCTCGACGCCGTGATCGCGGCGAACCCCGCCAAGGTGGCCGACGTGCACGCGCACCGCGAGCCGTTCAAGCGGCTCGGTGAGCGGCTCCATCCGCACGAGTACCCGCGCTGGCCGCACGCGGCCGAGGTGTTCGCCGTGGCGCGCGGGGAGAAGGAGGCGCGGTCCTTCGACAGCCGTCTGGAGAGGATGCTCGACGCGTACGACGTCCCCGGCGCCGTGCGGCTGCTGGAGGCCGCGCCCGGCAGGCTGTTCCGGGCCCTGGACCTCCTCCTGCGTATCGCCTCCGGTCAGGAGGAGAGGGACGCGGTGGTGGCCGCGGCGGTGCGGGTCGCGCCCCAGGTCTCCGGCCGGGTGGTGCTGTCGGTCCGTGAGCACTTCCAGAACCGGGAGCGGGAGACCGGCGAACCGCGGATCTTCGTCAACCGGCGGGGCCGTGGCCGGGTCGTCCTCGACGCCCGGCCGCCGGTCCCCGCGGCCGACCGCGACCGGCTGGTCACCGCCCTCGACGCCGAGATGCGCCGCAGGCTCCCGGTACCGGGCCGGCTGCTGCTCGACCCGGACGTCCTCGACGTGGCGCTCCCGCTGAGCGGCAGGGCGGCCGCGGCAGGGCTCGGGGTGCTGCCGCGAGGCTCGGTCTCGGCGGTCACCGGCGAACGGCTGCGCTTCTTCACGTACTGGAAGCAGTCCGCGGAACGGACCGACTACGACCTCTCGGCGCTGCTCCTCCACCGCGACTTCAGCACCGACGCCTGGCTGTCCTACACCTCGCTCAAGAACGTTGCGGGCGTGCACTCGGGAGATGTCACCGAAGCACCCGACGGCGCCTCGGAGTTCATCGAACTGTCGCTGGGCCGGGTGCGCGGCACCTTCATCGTCCCGCAGGTCAACATCTTCTCCGGGGAGGGCTTCGACGAGGTCGAGGAGTCGTTCTTCGGTTTCATGCTGCGCGACGGCGAGCACAAGGGCCGGCCGTACGAGCCGCGCACGGTGCGGATGAAGTCGGACCTGCGCGGCACGGGCCGGGTGGCCCTGCCGCTGGTGTTCCGGAAGGAGGACGACGGGCGCTGGAGCGCGAAGTGGCTCCACCTTTACCTGAGGGGCATCTCGTCGGCCAACCGGGTCGAGGAGAACCAGGTGTCGGTGTCCAAGGTGGTGCGGGCCGTCGTGGAGCGCGAGTACCTGACGGTGCGGTACCTGACCGGCCTGCTGGCCGACCAGGGCACCGCCGTGGACGTGTGGGACGGCGGGCGGGTGCCGGACGAGCCCGTGACGTACATCGGCCTCGAACGTCCTGAAGGTCTACACCCGGACTCCGTGGTCGTCACCCGCGAAAATCTGCGCGACCTGATCCCGGACTGAGTGCTAGCGTTGCTCGCGGCAAGGCCATGAAGGGACTTCCTTCTCAACTCCTTCTGACACGAGTTCCTTCGCTTTCCTTGCCTTCGACGTCGCTCCGGGCGGCGCCCGCGTCACCGAGCGGGCGCCGCCCGGAGTCGTTTCACGGCCGGCCGGATCCGGCTCCGGCACTGACCTGGTCGAGAGCCGCGAGGGCCGCCGCCGAGGGCGAGCCGGGTTCCGCCGTGAAGGTGACGAGGGACTGGTGTGGCTCCTTCGGGACGTCGAACGTCTGCTGGGTGACGGTCAGTTCGCCGACGGCCGGATGGACGAGGGCGTACACGTCACGGCCGCAGGGGGCCACGGGGTGGGCGTCCCAGAAGGCGGTGAACTCCTGGCTGAGCGCGCGGAGTTCGGTGACCAGGGCGGTGAGGTGGGCGTCGCCCGGGTTGCGGGCGGTCAGGATGCGGAGGTTGCCGACCACCGCGCGGGCCTTGGCGGGCCAGTCGCGGTAGAGGGTGCGGGTGGGGGCGTCCAGGAACACCAGGCGGGTCAGGTTGGGGCGGGTGCCGGGGCCGTCGGGCGCGGTGAAGTCCAGGTGCGCGGCGAGGAGGGCGTGGCAGGAGCGGTTCCAGGCCAGTACGTCGTTGCGGCGGCCGACGACGAGGGCGGGGACGTGGCCCATCGTGGTGAGCAGGGTGCGCAGGTCGGCGGAGACCGTCTCCGCGCCGCCGGGTGTCGCCGCGCGGGTGCGGTGGCCGGGTGTCGAGGACAGGTCGCGCAGGTGGTCCCGTTCGGCGGCGGTCAGGTGCAACGCCGTCGCCAGCGCGTCGAGGACCTCCGGTGAGGCGTTGGCCTGCCGGCCCTGTTCGAGGCGCGTGTAGTAGCCGGCGCTGACGCCCGCGAGCAGCGCGACCTCCTCGCGGCGCAGCCCGGGGACGCGCCGCCTGTCCCCGTACCGGGGCAGACCGACGTCGTCGGGGCTCAGCCGCGCCCGCCGGGCCTTGAGGAACGCGCCGAGCGGTGATGTGCGGTCCATGCGCCCAGTATGCGCGGGGGCGGGTGCCCGCAGCCTGCACCTGTCAGGGGTAGGCAGGGGCGGGCCTGGTCCCTGCGGGCGGCGGCCCGCAGAGTCGGTCGTACGGGCCGCCCGGCCCAGCTGGATTGCGCTTACGAAGGCATACGTAGGAGTCTCATGCCCACCGCCCGCACAACACCACCCGAGGTCACCACGCTCCGCCTGGGGGACGTCGAGATCACCCGGGTCGTCGAGTTCTCCGAGGTCTCCCCCATGACGACCGACGTGTTCTTCCCCGGCAGCACGCCGGAGGAGTGGCAGCGGCACGCCGCCCTGCTGGACCCGGACCACTGGGACGCCCGTACCGATCTCACCCGGGTCGCCACGCAGTCGTGGGTGCTGCGCAGCGAGGGCCGGGTCGTCGTGATCGACACCGGGGCGGGGAACGGCAAGTACCGTCCCCTGCAACCGATCTGGTCGTACCTGGACACCGGCTACCTGGACAACCTCGCCGCCGCCGGCGTCCGCCCGGAGGACGTCGACCTCGTGGTCAACACCCACCTGCACGACGACCACGTCGGCTGGAACACCCGCCTCGAGGGCCGCGACTGGGTGCCCACCTTTCCCAATGCGACGTACCTGATGCCGGCGATCGACCTGGCGTACTGGCACCCCGACAACCTGCACCGGACGGTGTTCGGGCGCGGCAACCAGAACGTGTTCGAGGACAGCGTCCAGCCCGTGCTCGACGCGGGGCTCGTCACGCCGTGGGAGGACTCCTACGTCATCGACGGCAACCTGCGCCTCGAGCCCGCGCCGGGCCACACCCCGGGTTCGTCGGTCGTCCACCTGGAGTCCGGAGGCGACCGCGCGGTGTTCGCCGGCGACCTGCTGCACGGGGCGATCCAGATCCACGAGCCGCATCTGAACAGCTGCTTCGAGGAGGACGAGGAGGGCGCGCGGACCAGCCGCGCACGGATGTTCGCCTACGCGGCGGACCACGGCGCCCTGGTGTTCCCGGCCCATCTCCCGGGCCAGGGGGCGTTCGAGATCCGGCGGGAGGGGAGCGGGTTCGGGCTGGCGGGGTGGGCGGGGTTCTCACGGACGTGAGGTGCTACGCCCGTGGGCGTGGGAGCGGCTCGCTCACCGGACGCTGGTGCGTGCCGGGGCCTCCAGTTCGCCGGGGTTACCGGTCCCTGCGTCGTGCGTCAGCGTGAGCCCGGTGCCGGTACAGGTGCTGTCCGCCCGCCCAACGGCGCCGTGCCGGTTCTCCCACTCGACGAAGCTGCCGGTAGCGCCGTCGAGTCGATCCGGCCGAGCCGCCGCCCGTACATCGCCCGGACGACGTCCGCCCCGGCCCGCACGGCAGCGAGGGCGACGTCGGTGTCGGCGGTGCCCGCAGACGAGTTGGTCACGTCCGGCAGGCTGGCGAGGTCCCGCCGTGAACCCCAGGGTTACCCCCGCCAGGCCCCGTCGCGCATGACGACGCGTCCGCGCAGTTCCGGCTCACCGCGCCATGCGCGTACGGTCCTCGGGACGACGCGTACGTACACGAAGGGGCCGTCCTCCGCGCGGGGATCCCACCCGAACTTGGCGGCGAACGCGCGCGCCCCGGCTTCGGGTGCCTCCCGGTCCGTGAAGCACTGCGCCTCGCCTTCGACGAGCACGACGTCGTAGGAGTCCGGCAATGCCAGACGCACGCGGGGTTCGGCCCGGAGGTTGCGTACGGTCGCGGACGTGGCCCCGGTGCAGAACCACACCGCCTGCCCGTCCCACAGGAACCACAACGGCACCTGGTGCGGGCCGTGTTCGGGGTGGGCCGTGGACACCCACACGTCCCGCTCGGTGCCGAGCCGCTCGAGCGTGTCGCGTACGCGCTGCGCCGTCGGGCGGCAAACGATGTCCGTGGTTCCCATGAGGCCGACCGTAGTCAACGTACGCGCGGCGCACCTGAGGCGGGAGACCTACACCGATCGACCGAGACCGGGGCCCGGGCCCGGCCGTCGGGCGATCTCCGAAACCCCCACCGCCGCTCGCTCGATCCGCCAGACTTGCTTCTGTTGTCCATCGGCAGAAGGGACGGCGGGCATGGCGAACAGCGCACTTCTGGTGATGGACGTCCAACGGGACGTCGTGGCCCTCGCCGACGACGGTTCCGGATACCTGCCGCGTCTGCGCGGGGCCATCGACGGTGCCCGGGCTGCCGGCATCCCCGTGATCCACGTGGTGATGGTTACGGCCGGGCGATCCCGAAGTCAGTCACCGCAGCAAGGTGATGGCCAACATCGTGCGGGCCGGCCTGTTCACCGAGGGGGCCCCTGGCACCGAGATCCATGACGAGGTCGCGCCCCAGCAGGGCGACGTGGTGGTCACCAAAAGGCGGGGCAGCGCGTTCTCGGGCAGCGACCTCGACCTGGTGCTCAGGGCGCGCGACATCGACAGCCTTGTCCTCACCGGCATCGCCACCAGCGCCGTCGTGCTGTCCACCTTGTGGCACGCCGTCGACCTGGACTTCGGCCTCACCGTCCTGGCGGACGCCTGTCGCGACACCGACCCGGAGGTGCACCGGATGCTCACGGAGAAGCTGTTTCCGCAGTGGGCGGATGTGGTCACGGTGGAGGACTGGCTCAAGGCCGTCGCACAGCGATAGCGGTGACCGTCCGCTGACGGCGACGGCGACGCTGCTAGGCCGACGAGCCATCCGTAGCCGGGGACGGCGTCCCTTCGGTTGCGGGCGTTGAAGCAGACCCCCTGAAGATACGCATCTCCCGCCACGGCAGGAGCAGCGCGCTCGCCATGCACAGTGAACCGGCGATGAGCAGGGCGCCTCGTACGCCGGCTGCGGCGGCGATCAGGCCGCCGGCGATCATGCAGACGGCCTGGCATGTCTTGGCGCCGACGGACCAGGACGTGGCGACGCGGGACATGAACGCGTCGGGGGTGGCGGCCATGCGGTAGGTGGTGAACGACGGATTGAAGACGCCGGCGGAGAGAAGCAGGCCGAAGTCGGCGGCCACGATGACGAACACGCCGAGGGCGCCGGAAGGTGCCAGCGGCAGGAGAATCGTCCACAGCGTCCTCGCCACACCCGACACCAGCAGGACGCGGCGCTGTCCGAATCGCCGGGCGAGCAGCGGAGCCAGGCGTGAGCCCAGCACTCCGCCCAGGCACGGCAGTCCGAGGGCGAGGCCGTACTGCCACGGTGCCAGGCCGAGGTCGTCCAGCATGAGGACGGCCATCAGCGGTGACGCCATCATGATGGCTCCGCCGAAGAGGAGCGCGTTGAAGAACAACGGCCGCAGTCCCGGGTGCCGTAGGAGGTACTGCCAACCGGCGGCGACGTCACGGCCCAGGTGAGAGGTGGCGCAGCGTGCCGGTGGCGCGGGTTCAGGCCGCTGAATCCGGCGGATGCCCAGCGCAGAACCGAGGAAGGACAGCGCATCGACCACCAACGTGGTGGCCGCGCCCAGCACTCCGATCAGGAACCCGCCGACGGGCGGTCCGGCGCTGACGGTGATCCAGTTGGTCGTCTCGAACAGACTGTTGGCACGCAGGCGTTGGTCGCGCACGACGAGTGCCTTCAGGTGAGCCCCGCTCGCCGCGTCGAACGCCACGGACGCCGCCGTCTGCAGAACGCCGACCGCACACAGGTGGGCGAAGGTGAGCCCGTCGAAAGCCATGGCAGCCGGAACGCTCGCCAGCACCGCGCAGCGGGCCAGATCGGCGGTGATCATGACGGGCCGCTTGTACTGATGCTCGATACGCACGCCGAGTGGCAGGGCGATCATCCCGCTGGCCACCGCGGACAACGCGGCGAGCAGGGAGACCTGGAACGCCGAGGCATCCAGCACCAGGAGGGCGATCAGCGGCAATGCCCCCATGCCGACGGCACTGCCCGCCGCGCTGATCGCGTACGCACTCCACAACCGCCGGAAGTCCTGCCCGAGCGGGCTCTGCCGTGCCAAGCGAACCTCCGCACTGTGAAGAGCCGCCCAGTGTATTCGTCAGGTGCGCAGCAGGGCCGTCGTGAACTCTCCGCGGTGGTCCGCCGGCCAGGTCTGGATCCGGTCCCAGCGGTCCCAGCCGCCCCGCTCTGCCAGCGCGCGGACGAACGCCGGGTCGCCCTCGGCCACGCGGCGGGCGACGAACGCCCGGCACACGTCCGTGACCTGCTCGACCGCGGCGGGCAGTTGGACGCGGCCCTGCGTCGACAGGCCGTAGCCGTCGGCGAGGACGCGTAGTCGGGGCGGTGCGTCCAGGTTGGGCGAATGGAGGGCAGTTGAGACGGCCCTCGTGTCGGTGGGCCATCTGCAGGAGGCAAGCGCGGCGGTGCGGGTCGACCCGCAGGCGGACCCGCTGAAGCAGCTCGCCGACATCCCGCCCGAGTGGCGCTGACAGCCCCTATCGGGATGACCAATTCGTCAGCTTCATCGGATTCAGCATCAGCCACACGTTCGTAATGCCTTCCTCTCTGACGTCGAAGGTGACGATTCCGTGCCGGCTCCCCTCCGTCAGAAGGATGTAACCGAGACCGTCAGCCGTGTCGCGTCGCTCAAGGCGGAGGGCGGGCTGCTTGCGCATCACGCCCATGAACCACCGCGCCACGCGATCCGACCCACGAATCACCTGAGGTGCGGCATTGACGAAGCCGCCGCCGTCCACGCGTAGTTCGACGTCGGGAGCCAACACGCGGAGGAGACTCTCGATGTTCCCTCCGACAGCCGCACCCCGGAATGCCCGGACGACCTCGTCATGCTGGTGGGAAGAAACCTGTGCGCGTCTTCCTCGTCGTACGTGGCGGCGGGCGGACGTCGCCAATTGCCGTGTCGCCGCTGACGAACGGCCCACGACATCAGCGATCTCGTCGAACGGGACGCCGAACACGTCGTGCAGCACGAACGTCACGCGCTCCGCCGGCGTCATGGCCTCCAGGACCGTCAGCAAGGCCATGCTGACGGCGTCGTCGAGGGTGACGCGATCGAGCGGATCGGCGGCGAGATCACTGGAGTTCAGCGGCGCCGCGGCCGTGTCCGCGAAGAGGTCGGCCGGGACCGGCTCGGGCAGCCATTGCCCGACATACGTCTCCCGTCGCGCCCGCGCCGAACCGAGCAGGTCGAGCGAGATGCGGCTCGCCACCCGCATCAGCCATGCCGCGGGCACGGCGATGTCGTCGCGTTCCCCGGGATCGAGGCGGTACCACCTCGCATACGTCTCCTGCACGACGTCCTCGGCATCGGCCAGGGTGCCCGTCATGCGGAAGGCCAGCGACAGCAGACGATGCCGCTCCGCCATGATCGCATCGAGCGCATGTGACGCATCACGCTCACATTTCCCGTCATCCCCGCATTCCCCGCACTCCGCGGATTCGTGAGGATAATCTTCCGGCATGGGGCACCCTTTCCCAATTCAAGCGCAGTGCGCCTTTCCACTATCGCATTCAGGCAGTGGGAATTCCCGCGATGGGGTACCGCACGGTTCCCTTCCGGTACGCGCCGCGCGGAACCATGCCATCCAGGGGCTCCTGAGCCTCCACGGTCACGACCTCACGCCCGTCCCCGCGCTCGGCCAGCGTGGCACGGAAAAGGTCGTCGTGGTAAAAGCGGTCGGGTCCGGCGATCTCGACCGCACGTCCCGGCTCCGGCCTCGTGACGGCCTCGGCGAGCAGCTCGATGACTTCGTCCAGCTCGACGGGCTGGATGAACGACCTCGGGGCGAGAACCTTTCCGTCCACGGTGTGCTGGTCGATGAGGACAGGAATGTAGCTCTGGAACTGAGTGGCCCGAATGATGGTGGCGGGGATCGAAGCGGATCGCACGGCCTTTTCCTGCGCCACCTTGCCGAGGTAGTACCCGACCTCGGACGCGTCCCCTTGTCCGACGCCGACGATGGAGAGCACGACGTGATGACGCACACCCGCCCGCTCGCCCTCCGCCGTCAGGTTGCTGATCGCTCCCTCGAAGAACGAGATGGCCCCCTCCGCATCGAAGCGGGGGGTGTTGAGGACGTTCACGATGGTGTCCACTCCGACGAGAGCCTCGGCCAGCCCCTTGCCCGAGATCACGTCGATCCCGTCCTCGAGCCCTCCCGAGACCACCTCGATGCCCTTGACCTCCAGGTTGTCAGCGAGAGGGGACCCGACACGGCCGCGCCCACCAGCGATGAAGACCTTCATTTCCTCACTCCGTTCCGGGCGCCGGTCGCCGCCCTCACCGACATGACGACGTAGCCCGGAGAAATGTGAGGCGGACGAGGACACCGCGTCCGGAGCGACGCCCGCTATCCGGGCCGCCCCGTCAGCGGGACCTCGCACCACACCGTCTTCGTGTACGGGTCCCCCGCCGTCGCGCCCCAGTGGGTGGACAGGGACTCGACCAGCAGCAGGCCCCTGCCCGACTCCGTGTCGACGTCGGCAGGGGTGAGCGTGCAGGGGAGCGGCACGCTCCGGTCCGGGCGGGCGTCCGTGACCTCGATACGGAGCGTCGCGTCCTCCGCGTACAGGGTCAGGCGCAGGGCGAAGTCACGGCCCCGCGCCCGTCCGTGCCGTACGGCGTTGGCCGCCAGCTCGGCCACCAGCAGGGACGCCGTCGGGCAGATGCGCAACGTCGAGATCCAGGTACTGCCGCTGGACTCCGAGGACAACGGCGGGCTCGACGGGCCCTTCCATCTGCTGCGGCTCAGAGACGGCGCCACCGTGGGCCACAGCGACATCCAGCTCGTGAGCCGGCTGACCTCGGACCGCCGCGAGCTCCAGATCCTCGAGCTGCGCTATGGGATCATCCGGGCACAGGCCCTCAGGCCCCGCACGTCACTGAGCTACATCGAGAAGCTGCTGGAGGAGACATGACCGCGCAGTCCCGTACGGCACTGAACTGGCGCAAGAGCAGCTACAGCAACCCCGACGGCGCCGCCTGCGTCGAGGTCGCCACGGCACCACGCACCATCCACATCCGCGACTCCAAACACATAGGCGGCCCCCACCTCACCTTCTCCCCCACCCCCTGGGCCGCCTATGTGTTTGGAG
>MUNG01000137.1 GCA_002154585.1 Streptomyces pseudogriseolus | reverse complement strand
CCTCGACCTGCCCGGCCCACTCCCGGTCGTCGCTCACGTCGTCGTCGGGGTAGTCGGTGGCGGGCACCTCGTCCAGCGCGGCGTTGAGCACCCCGGCCGCCTCCAGGTACGCCAGTTGGTGCGTGTCGAGGGTGGTCGCGTCGCTGCGCAGCGACCCGGTGGACCGGGTCCCGTCCTCACGCCCGAACACGCAGACGACGGAGCGGTCGCCGAAGCTCCAGCTCTGCTCGGAGGGGGCGAAGTAGTACACGCCGATCTCCTCCGGCAGGGACCAGCCGTCCATGACGTAGGCGCCGCGCCGCTCGTAGCAGCGGTCCTCGCCCAGCTCGACGAGACCGTCGTCGCCGGGAAAGTCGCTCCCGGGGACGGCGACGAGGGCGAAGACCTCGCCGTCGTGCTCGTCCCCGCAGGGCACCTTGCGCGCCTCGGTGGTCCAGCCCTCCAGCCCGTCGGGCGAGGTGAAGCAGTCACCGGTGCGCAGGGCCAGGACGCTGTCGGAGCGGGCCCCGTCCTTGACGCCCTGCCAGACGTCCGCCGCGAACCCGGTCGCGAGCGACACCGTCCACAGCGCCAGCCCGAGCGACGACAGCGCGACTCCGGCGATCGCCATACCTTTCCCGCTCTCGCCCCGCCGTGCGATCTGCCGCAGCGCGATCAGCCCCAGCACCAGCCCCAGCGCGGGCAGGAAGCACAGCACTCCGAAGACCAGGGCGGCGATGGCGACCCCGTTGACGGCGGCGGGCGGCCGGTGCCCGTACGGGCCGTAGGGGAAGTACGGGGCGGGACCGGGCGCGCCCTGCGGCGGAGGGGCGTACGGCGGCCGGCCGCCGCCTTCGTACTGCGGCCCGGCGGGCGGAGGTATCGACACGAGGCGCATCGTAAGCGGACGGTGACGGGGGGCGCGCCCGGGGAGGCGCCGGAGACGGGAAGCACCCTCACGCGTCCTCCGTGCGTCCTCCGGCACAGACAAGGCACAGCCGACCCATGGACTCCCCGACCACCCCCGTTAACATGTTCGAACTCACCACGCATGTCCCCATTCACCGGCTGTCCACCGGAAGACCCCGCCCTCCCGCGCGATGCGGCACTTGCCCGCAGAGCCACGCGCTCACACGTCACCCGCCCGTAAGCCACCCGCCCGCAACCGACTCACCAGGCGAACCAGTTGATAACCGAACCCACTCGAATACCGCCGCGGGACGACCGCGGGACGCAGCCCGCCACGTGGCGCCGGCCCCGCGTGGTCCTGTGGACCGCGGCGGGCGTGGCGACCCTGGGCTTCCTCGTCGCGCTGGAGATCGTGGCCCGCGGCTACGGCTTCTCGGGGCCGATCACCGAACAGTCGCGCGAGGTGATCTTCACCCCCGAGTCGGGTCCGCTCCTCTACGGCGGCCTGGCACTGACGATGGTGGTGCTCACCTGGCGGCAGCGGCTGATCGCGCTGGGGATCGCCGCGGGCGTGGACGTCGTCTTCGTCCTGGTGCGGTGGGCGCTCGACGCCGACATGAACTTCGGCAACGGCGCGCTGTGGGTGGTGCTGGGCTGCGCGGTCCTCGGCCTCACGCGCCGCACCGGCCGGGAACGGCTGCTGCTGCTCAAGGGCACGGGCCTCGGCCTGCTGCTGGTGGCCGGCCACAAGACCGGCGACACCTGGCTGCTCATCACCTCCAAGACACGCGCGACCGTCCTCGACCCGTACGTGGCCGCCGCGGACCACGCCCTGGCCGACCCGTCCTGGCTGGCCGGCCGCCTCCTGGACGCGACCGCGCCGGTCAGCACGGGCGTCCTGCACGTGGTCTACGGCCAACTCCCGCTCGCCGCCGCCCTCGTCGGCCTCTACCAGCTGCGCCGGGTGGCGGTGGAGCGCCGCTTCCCCGCACATCACCTGGTGCGCACCTTCCTGGTGATCGGCCTGTTCGGCCCCGCGATCTACATGATCTTCCCGGTGGTCGGCCCGGTCTTCGCGTACGGCGCGGACGGCGGCGCCTGGGCGACGGCGAACATCTGGCCGGACACCCTGCCGCCGGTCACCGACCCGCAGCCGATCCCGTTCGACGGCATCACCCCGCGCAACTGCATGCCCAGCCTGCACACCGCGTGGGCGGTCACCCTGTTCGTCCACTCCCGCGACGGCTCCCGGGCGATGCGCTGGGCGGGCACCTTCTGGCTGGTCGGCACCCTCACGGCGACCCTCGGCTTCGGCTACCACTACGGCGCCGACCTGCTCGCCGGCGTGGTCTTCGCCCTGACCATCGAGACGGCGATGCGGTGTTCCGCGTACGGCTGGGACCGGGCGGGCGTCCGCGTGGTCGCCCTCGGCGCGACGGTGTTCGGCGCCCTCCTGGCCTCGTACCGCTGGCTCCCCACGGAGATGGCCGCCCGGCCGTGGCTCTTCGGCCCGCTGCTGCTGCTCGTGACGGGCACGGTCGTCTACGCCTACGTACGGGCGGCACGGGCGGCGCGTGACCGCGCGCCGGCTCCGGAGGTGCCCGGGCAGCGGCCGGTTCCCGAGACGGAGGGGGCTGCGGAAGCGGCGGCACCGGTGGAAGCGCCGGAAGCGGCGGATCCGGCTGAGGCGACCGAGGCGACCGATGCGACCGGTAAGCCCGGGGCGACGGACGCGAAGCCGGAGCTGGTCTGAGCGGAGACCGGGTCACGTCCGGGGGCGCGCCCCCGCTCCCGCGCGCCGGCGTGAGCGGTGGTCGCGCCACTTGGTGACCAGCCAGAGGACGTTCACCCCGCCGAGGGTGAGCAGCACCGCCGCCGCATCGGCGTACCCCGCGGGGTCGTTGCCGGGCGCGAGCCCTCGTACGGCGCGGGCCAGCAGGGCGATGTCGAGGGGCAGGGTCACGGCGGCCATGAACGCGAGACACGCGGCCGTGCCCACGACCAGGACGGCGCCGTACACCCGGACCGCCCGGCGCTCGTGCCGGGGCAGCCGGGCGCTCGGGTCGTCCTCCCCCGCCGGCGTACGGGCGCCGGGACGCAGCGCGCGCAGGGTCCGCCGGTACCGGTACCGGGCGTAGGCGAGCCCGTCGCCGTACAGGTCCCGGCAGCCGGTGAGGTCCTGGAGCACGAAGTACACGTCCGTGCGCGTGAACACCATGAGCTGGAACGGCAGCGGCATCAGCGCGAGCAGCAGGGCGGCCGCCGACAGCCGGTGGACCGTCGAGGCGGTGCCGGTCGCGGCGAGCACCAGCACCAGCGCGGAGGCGACGGACAGGTTGAGCGCGATGCCGGCCAGGTAGGCCGTCAGCCGGTGGCGGCGGGGTGCCAGTTCGATGCCGCTGATGTCGGTCTGCATGACCAGGAACTGAAGGCGCGTGCCGAGCCGCATCCGGCCCGGCACCCCGGCGGCGCGGGCGGTGACCAGGTGGGCCAGTTCGTGGGCGAGCAGCAGCGCCCATCCGGCCGCCGCCCCGCTGAGCAGGACCACGCTGCCGTGCGGGCTCCACAGCAGGTCGCGGTAGCCCGGCAGCAGGCCGGGGCGGAGCAGCAGGGTGACGACGGCGGACGCCAGCAGGACGGCGACGGCGGCGGGAAGCGCGGGGTGCAGGGCGAACCGGACCCGGGCGGGCCGCAGCCACGGCAGGGAGGCACGGGGCGGCGCGGGGTCGGGCAGGGGGCGGTCGTCGATCCGCGCGACGAACCCGAGGGCGGCCAGGTCCGCGACGAAGTCCGCGATGTCGAACTCCTCGCCGGTGTCCGCGCGCAGCCGTTCCCGCACACGCGCCACGCTCAGCCCCTCGCCCAGCAGGCGCACGGCCCGCGCACCGGCGGACGGCAGGGCGACGAAGGTGCGGGTCGCCATGCGTCCGACGATCCACTCGTCGCGGTCGCGGCGCATGGAGAGCTCGTGCAGGACGACGCGGGCGGACGGCTCGACGCGGGGTGGCGGCGGCCACGCGCCCGACCGGGCGCTGGTGTCGGCGGTATCCGGGGCGTCCGCGGTGTCCGTCATGGGGCCTGCCCGTCGGGTTCCGCGGCCACCGGTCGCGGGCCGCAGGCCGGGCAGTCGTCGCGCCGTTCGGTGCGCTGCATGACCGGGTCGCCCGGCATCATGAGGTTGAGGCCGAAGCGGCAACCGGGGGCGACGGGCGGTATGCCGCACAGCAGGATGAGCGCGGCGTGGGCGAGCAGGCTGCCGGACAGGCCCGCGGTCACGGCGTTGACCGGGTTCCAGGGCATGCGCGGCGACGCCGCGTCCTCGTCCTGGCCGGGCGCGAGGCGCAGGTCGCGCCGCTCGGCCTCGGCGTCGCGCAGGCACTGCCAGCAGGCGCTGCGGCCGGGGGCGAACATGCCGACGCCGACCAGCGGTCCGCGGTAGCCGGCCTCGGCCCACGGGGTGCCGGTGGCCAGGCAGACGCGGTTGGCCCACCTGCGGATCTCCGGCGGCCGGTCGGCGGCGAGCAGGAGCAGGTCGTACGGGACGGACGCGGACGCGTCGTCCGGACGGTGAGGGTGCGGGTGGCGGGGGTCCCGTACGGCGTCGGGCGGCGCCTGGGACAGCAGGTCCTCCAGGTCGGCCGGGCCGCGCACCTCGCGGCGCTCCCCGGTGACCGTGGAGTCCGTGTTCAGGGCGCGCAGCGCGGCCAGCGCCGCGTCGAGCTTGGGCCGGCCCAGGTCGTCCTCGCCGAAGAGGGTCTGCCGGTTGAGGTTGGACAGTTCGACGACGTCCGGTTCGACGCAGTGCAGGTGTCCCACACCGGACGCGACGAGGTCGCGGGCGGCGGCCCCGCCGGTGCCGCCGACGCCGACGAGCAGCACGCGGGCGCGGCGCAGCAGCAGTTGCGGCTCCCAGGGGCTGGTGCGGGGCCGCAGGTCCATCCAGCGCATCAGGGTCATCCCCCGGCCGTACCGCTCGCGTTCCCGCGCGGTCAGCCCGGCCGGCGGCGGGGCGCCGGCGTCCTCCACGTACCCGGCCCGGGTCAGGTCGTCCATCGCCCCGGTGACGTCCTCGCCGTCCAGGGCGAGCCGGGGGTGGCGGCGGGTGACCTCGGCGACCACCTCGTCCGGGCCCCGGGTGCCGTCCATGGCCTCGACGAGGGTCCACACCCAGCCGTCGGGGTCGAGGACCTCGGTGCCGATGCCGTGGACGACGCTGCCGATCCGCACGTTGCCGTCGACCGTCCGGTACGCCCGGTGCTCGGGCTTGATCCGGGGTCGCCGCATCGTGGGGACCGTGGCCCGGTCCGTGCTCCGCACCGTCATCTTCGCGCCAATCTCGTCGGCCTCAACTACCGCACGTACACAGCACGTTGACAACGATCGCCCGGTCGGCGAACGCTGGCAAGCGCACATCTGGTCCTTCGCACGGCAACGGACGACGGGAGGGAACGGCATGGCGAACAAGATCGAGATCCGCCCGCTGGACAAGAAGGAGACCACCGGCGACAGCGGTGGCAACGGCGGCGCCTGACGGACGGAACAGACGGCTCGGACAGGACGGACCGCCAGGATGGACCGCTACCTCACGGTCGCGGAGGTCTCGGCAGTGGCGCGACGGCTGGTCTCCCGGTACCCGGGGGCCGGCCGTCTGCGCCGTGTCGGCACCTCCCGCGCGGGGCGCCCGCTGGAGATGCTGTCCGTCGGTCACGGACCGGCGCACGTCCTGGTGGTCGCCCGGCCGCACCCCGACGAACCGGTCGGCGCCGTCACCGCGCTCGCGCTGGCCGAACGGGTGGCGCGCGGCGGCGGGCACACCCCGGCGGCCGATCCGGCGCGCGTCACCTGGAACTTCGTACTGTGCCTGGACCCGGACGGGTCGGCGCTGAGCGAGGGCATCGAGGCGGCGACGGCCGGTCCCGCGCCCTCCCTGGAGCACTACTTCCGTACCGCGTTCCGTCCGGTCGCGGCGGAGCAGCCCGAGTGGGCGCCGATCGAGTCGTCCCGACTGCCGGAAAGCCAGACGCTGTTCGACCTGATCGACGAACTGCGCCCGGTCCTCCAGTGCTCCCTGCACGGCATCGAGGCCGGCGGCACCTTCGCCCAGCTGACGGACGACCTGCCGGGTTTCGCAACACCCTTCCACACGGCGGCCGCCGACCTCTCCGTCCCGGTCCAGCACGGCACCTTCGACGCCCTGTACTGGGAGAACCCCGCCCCCGGCGTCCATGTCCTGCCCCCGCCGGAGAGCACGGGCCGGCTGGCGGCCGGCTCCGAGCACATCGGCCGGTCCACGTGGTGCGCGCCCCAGCGGTACGGGGGTGTCACGGCGATCGTCGAGGCGCCCATGTGGGCGAGCGCCCTGGCCGACGACCCGTCCCCGCACCCCGACGCCGTACGTGCCCTGCGCGGGCTGTCCCGGCTGGTGCGGGACGGGGGCGAGCAGGTGACCGCGGTCCTCGACAAGGCGCGCGGCTTCCTGCCCCCGCCGGAGGAGAGCGCGCCCCGGCGCGTGCTGGAGTGGATGGCGGGGGGCCTGTACGACCTGGTAGCGGACTCCTGGCAGCCACTGGCCCGGCAGGCCGCCGAGGGCGCTGAGCGCCTCACCACGGCCCAGGTCTGCGCCCTGGACGTGGTGGCCCGCCGCCAGCCGCTCCGCGCGGCGGGCCTGCTGCTACGCCTCCTGACCGACTCCCCCGACCCGTCCGCCCCCGCCCTCCACGCCGAACTGCACGGCCTGTTCAGGGGCTGGTGCGAGGACTTCACACGCGCGTTGGCCCTGCACTGGGTCCCGGTGCACATCCAGGCGGAGCTTCAGACGCGGACGGTGCTGGCGGCGGCGGGGTGTGCGGTGCGGGGAGGGCGTTGAGCGGGGCACGACTACAGCGGCCAGGCCGCGAGGAGGTCACCCGGTCCGTAGACGGCGTCGAGCACTCCGCAGTCCACTCCGCTCCGGGCGATCGCCACGACGGGAATCGGCCGGTCGGTGAGGGCGGCGCGATGGCGGAGGAGGGCTGCGAGGTCGTGCCGGTCGAAGGGGGACTGCTCCAGCCACTTGACGGAGCCGACGAACAGCAATTCCTTGGCGACCGGAGCGCGGTCCGCACCCACGACATCGATCTCTACGTCGTTGGTGCGGGTCCAGTAGCCGCCCACCGCACGAGCCGCGGGCAGGTGGCCGTCGGGCAGCAACCGTGCCAGAGCCTCACGGACGACGGGCTCGACGGCCCGTCCGCGCCAGTTGGTCCAGTTCTCCCGAATGCGGGCCAGGGTCGGCGGCCCTCGGCGCCCTCCTCCGTCTCGACGCCCGCCTCGGCACCCACCACGCCGACCGCTTCACGCGGCCCGACGGCCTTTGGGACCAGTGGGTCAACGCCCTGGCCCACCTCCGCGGCGACCTCTCCTACACCCCCGCGGAGTTCCGCCGCCGGACGGACCTCCGGTGCGAGTTCGCCAACGGCTGGACACGTCCACGGAGTTGAACAGCGCGCACGGTGAAGCCGACGCCTGCGTCAGTACCGGGCGACGACCTGTCGGAGCTCCGTGCCGAGAAGGTTCTCCAGCTCGCCGACGACCGCGGGCGGTAGCGGCAGCTCGCATTCCGGGTCCGTGGTCACGAGGCTGTACCTGGCGAAACCCGCGGCCTCGGCATAGGCGAGGGCGTTCAGGTCCGTCCGGGCGGAGCAGCAGGGCACCGTCACGGCCAGTGAGCCGAAGTAGCCGTCCGGAAGAGCCGTGGTACGCATCGCGTCGTCCCACCACTCCTCGATGTCGGCGCCGCAGACGGGGCACCGGACTCCGCACCAGTACTCCCCGGGGTCGATGAAGGCCGTGCCGGGGATGTTCCAGACGTCGTAACCGCCCCACGCCTCCGGGATCAGCTGCCGCAGCCGGGCCTGCGCGGCCTCGCTCGCCGCCGGCGCGGGCGAGAAGCGGGGGTCCGTGGGGATGAGGTGGAGCAGCGTCATACTCATTCGGGCGGCCTCGTCGAGCGTCCGGCGCGTGCGCGCCGGCGCCGCGTGGGGTCGTAGCGCGCCCAGCCCTCGTCGAGCAGACGGAAGCCGGTCTCCATGGCCGGCTCCGGATCGGCCTGGCGGGCCATGAGCGGGATCTGGAGGGCGAACCGCGCGTAGAAGCGGATCTCCATGCTCGGCTCGTCGAGCCCGAACTCCTCGGTGAGCACGTCGACCAGAGCGTTCTCATGGCGCAGCCACATTCTCTCGGCGTACTCGACCAGGGAGGGGCTGTCTTCCGTCAAGGCCATGATCCGGTTCATGGGCTCGGTCCTGAGCAGGGCGATCTCAGCGAGGTAGTGCACCTTCAGCGCTTCGGAGACCGTAGTCCCCGGTGCTCGGCCTCTGACCGCCGCGACGAGCCGGTCCCGCTGTTCGCCCTCGGTGCTGAAGACCAGCGCCTCCTTGCGCGGGAAGTGCGCGAAGACCGTCTTGGGCGTCACATCGGCCTTGTCCGCGATCTCGCGCACGGTCACCGCGTCGAAACCCCGTTCGAGGAAGAGCGCGGTCGCCGCCTCCAGGATCGCGGTCCGCGTCGCCGTCTTCTTCCGCTCACGGCGCCCCATGGACGCGTCGTTCACCATGCCAGAACTGTAACCCCGAGATAGCGCTATACCGAGAATAAAAGTAAACCCGGTATAGTAAGAGTGCGGGTGTAGTCATCGGCTCCTCCCTCGCGCCTTCCACAGCAGAAAGACAGGGGTACGACCATGGACGACACCACCATCGGCACCCGGACACCGGGCGCGGACGCAGCGGGCTGGGTGCGCACCTGGGGCGCCTCGCCGCAGGCGCCGGACAGCTCCGTCAGCCGCCTCGATCCCTTCGAGAACGCCACGCTGCGCCAGTTCGTGCGCGTCAGCGGCGGCGGCAGCCGCGTCCGGATCCGGCTCAGCAACGAGTACGGGACCGCGCCGCTGACGCTCGGTGCGACGCGGGTCGCACTGGCCGACGCCGGTCATCAGGTCCAGGAGGGCAGCAGCCACGCGGTCACCTTCGGCGGACGGCCGGCCGTGACGGTCCCCGCCGGAGCGCCGGTCCTCAGCGACCCCGTCGACCTCCCGGTGCCGGCGCTGTCGCGGCTGGCGATCAGTGTCCATGTGCCCGGCCGTGTCGACGCCGCCACCTGTCATGGGACTTTCCACGCGCTCGGCTGGATCACCCCGGGCGACGCGACCGCGGCGCCCTCACTCCCCGCTGACGCGGTGCCGCTGCCCGCCCAGGCGTTCGTCTCGGCGGTGGAGGTGCTGCCCGACCGGCCGGGGCGCGCGATCGCCGTCCTCGGCGACTCCCGCGTCGACGGGATCGGCTCCACGCCGGGCACCGACCGGCGCTGGACCGACATTCTGGCCGAGCGTCTGGCCGGGCGGGACGGGACCACGCGGTACGTGATCAGTCAGGGCATCGGCGGCAACCGTCTGCTCAACGACGGTGTCGGCACCTCGGCTCTGGCCCGCTTCGACCGGGACGTCCTCGCCACACCGGGCCTGGGCCACGTGGTGATCGCGGTCGGCGGTGACCTGGTGTTCTCCTTCGCCCCCGACACCGAGGTGAACGCCGAACTGCTCGCCATGTTCGGCGGCGAGCCCGTCACCGTCGAGGACGTCGTCGCCGCTCACCTTCAGCTCGCCGCCCGGGCCCGGGCGCACGGCGTGGAAATACATGCCGCCACCATCGCCCCCTACGGCGGTTCGGAGATGTACTCGGCCGACGGTGACACGGCGCGTGAGCAGGTCAACGCGTGGATCCGCACCAGCGGTGTGTTCGACGGCGTCCTGGACTTCGACGCCGTCTGGCGTGACCCCGCCGACTCCTCCCGCATCCGCGCCGGCTTCCACATGGGCGACCACCTGCACGGCAGCGACGCCGGATACGACGCCCTGGCGCGCTCGGTCGACCTGGCGCTCTTCGACTGACACCCCCGCGGCCGGCGTCCGTCGGGCCCCAAACCCCAAGGAGCTTCCATGTATGACGTCGTGATCGCCGGCGGAGGCCCCGTCGGCCTGTTCCTCGCGTGCGAACTCGCCCTGGCCGACTGCTCGGTCGTGGTCCTGGAGCGCGACTCCGACCCGCACCCGCCACTCAAGGCACTTCCGCTGGGGCTGCGCGGCCTGAACGCGGGCTCGGCCGAGACCTTCCACCGCCGGGGCCTGCTGGAGCCGCTGCTGAAGGCGTCCGGCATCGACGCCGCCACCGTCGGCGCCGACCCCGCGGCCGACCGGGCGCCCGGCCCGCGGAGCGTGGCCCACTTCGCCGGCATCACCCTGGATGCCGCCGACATCGACCCGGCCGTGACGGCCCACCGTCTGCCCGGCCCCGCGATGGACGGCTTCATGACGAGCCTCGCAGCGGTCGGCGAGGTCCTGACCGCACGCGCGGCAGCGCTCGGCGTGTCCGTCGTGCGCGGCGCCGGCGTCACGGCCGTGGCCCAGGACGACCGGACGGTGACGGTGACGGCCGGGACTACCCGGCTCGGTGGCTCGTGGGGTGCGACGGCGGACGCAGCACGGTCCGCAGGCTCGCGGACTTCGCCTTCACCGGCACGGCCCCGCTGTGCACCGGCTACGTCGCCCAGGTCACCTTCGCCGACCCGCACGCGCTGCCCCTGGGCTTCCGCCTGACGCCGACCGGCATGTACCTGCGCACGCCGCTCGAAGGCCACCTGGGCATGATGGACTTCGACGGCGGCGCCTTCGACCGCTCCCGGCCACTGACCCGCGAGCACCTGCAGGCCGTGCTGCGCCGCGTGTCCGGTACCGAGGTGACCCTCGAGGAGGTTCACCTCGCCTCCAGCTTCACCGACCGCGCGATGCAGGCGGCCACGTACCGCCAGGGCCGTGTCCTGCTCGCGGGCGACGCCGCCCACATCCACTCCCCGCTAGGCGGCCAGGGGCTCAACCTCGGTATCGGGGACGCGATGAACCTCGGGTGGAAGCTGGCGGCGACCGTGCGCGGCAACGCTGCCGACGACCTGCTCGACACCTACACCGCCGAACGCCACCCGGTCGGCGCCGCGGTCCTCGACTGGTCACGCGCGCAGGTTGCGACCATGCGGCCCGGCCCCCACGCCCCCGCGCTGCGGCGACTGGTGCGCGACCTCATGGGCACCCCCGACGGCACCACCCACGTCCACCGCCGGACCAGCGGGCTGTTCCACCGCTACGACCTGGGCGGCGAACAGCCGCTGGTGGGGCGTACCGCCCCCGACTTCCACCTCGCCGACGGCACCGGTCTGGGCGGCCTGCTGCGCGAGGGACACGGCGTGCTGCTCGACTTCAGCCCCCGGCGGAGGCTGAGCGAGCAGGCCAGGCCGTGGCAGGACCGCGTGCGGTACGTCAGCGGCCGTCCCAGGAACGACCTGGGGTACGAGTCCCTCCTCGTCCGCCCCGACGGCATCGTCGCCTGGGCCGACGGTCCTGCCGCGGACGGTCCCGCCGCATCGGCCGGCGACGGCCTTCGAAGCGCCCTGGCCCGCTGGTTCCCGCAACGGCGGCCGAGCACCCCAGAGATGTGACGTGGACGGTCCTGCGTACCGTGCCGAATGACCGGCTAGACGTTGAAGCGGAACTCCACCACGTCCCCGTCCTGCATCACGTACTCCTTGCCCTCCATCCGCGCCTTGCCCTTCGCGCGGGCCTCCGCGACCGAGCCGGTCTCGACCAGGTCGTCGAAGGAAATGACCTCCGCCTTGATGAAGCCCTTCTGGAAGTCGGTGTGGATGACACCGGCGGCCTCGGGGGCGGTGGCGCCCTTCTTGATGGTCCAGGCGCGGGACTCCTTGGGGCCGGCCGTCAGGTAGGTCTGGAGGCCGAGGGTGCGGAAGCCGACGTGGGCGAGGGTGGCGAGGCCGGGCTCCTCCTGGCCGACGGACTGGAGGAGTTCGAGGGCCTCGTCCTCGTCCAGCTCGGCGAGGTCCGCCTCCAGCTTGGCGTTGAGGAAGATCGCCTCGGCGGGGGCGACCAGCTCGCGCTGCTCGTTCTTGAAGTCGTCGTCGGTCAGCTCGTCCTCGTCGACGTTGAAGACGTAGAGGAAGGGCTTGGTGGTGAGCAGGTGCAGGTCGTGGAGGAGCTCCGCGCGCTCCGTGCCCTGGACGATGCCCTGCGAGAACAGCGTGTCGCCCTTCTCCAGGATCTCCTTGGCCTCCTCGACCGCCTTGACCTTGGGCGCGACGTCCTTCTTGATCCGCGACTCCTTCTGCAGGCGCGGGAGGACCTTCTCGATGGTCTGGAGGTCGGCGAGGATCAGCTCGGTGTTGATCGTCTCGATGTCGTCCTTCGGCGAGACCTTGCCGTCGACGTGGACGACGTTCTCGTCCTTGAAGGCGCGGATGACCTGGCAGATCGCGTCGGACTCGCGGATGTTCGCGAGGAACTTGTTGCCCAGGCCCTCACCCTCGGACGCGCCGCGCACGATGCCGGCGATGTCGACGAAGTCGACCGTGGCCGGGAGGATGCGCTGGGAGCCGAAGATATCCGCCAGCTTGGTCAGCCGGGGGTCGGGGACGCCGACGACGCCCACGTTCGGCTCGATCGTGGCGAACGGGTAGTTGGCCGCCAGCACGTCGTTCTTGGTCAGGGCGTTGAACAGGGTCGACTTGCCGACATTCGGCAGACCGACGATTCCGATCGTGAGCGACACGTTGCGACTTCCCGTACGTGAGGAGGGGGGCGAGGGCCGGCCGAGCGGCCGGCGTGGACCGATCCACCAGTCTACGGCGTGCCCGCGCGCGGCCGACCGCTGTGTCGAACGCCCGGCCGACGTCCGGATCCCGGCGTGTCTGACGGGAGGCCGGACACATAAAACGACCTAAGTTGGTCCAGTGGAGCAACACAGGACGCGACCCGCCCAATACGGACCGCGACGCGAGCCGACGCCTGGCCCGTCGGCGGTCCCCCGTACGTCACGGCCGCCCGGGCCGCCGCTGCCCCCGCAGGCAGGGCGGACGGCCGGCGGCGGCGTCGCCCGGTCCCCGCGCGCCGAGCGGTCCCAGCAGCCCCAGCGGCCGCAACAGCCGCAGCGGAGCCCCCGGCCGGCCGGACGCCGGCCCGCTCCCCCGCCGCCCGCGCGCCAGGTGCCCGGGCCCCGGCTCACCGGTCTGGGCGGCGGACTGTTCTGCGGCGCCGTGATGCTGGTGCTCGGGCTGCTCACGGAGGCGCTGTTCGGCTCCTCGCTCACCGTCTACGGGGTGCTGTTCCTGCCGGTGTGCGTGCTGACGGCGCTGTGGGTGCGCGAGGGGGACCTGCTCATCGCGCCCGTGGTGGTGCCGATCGCCTTCGCGGTGGGGCTGGTGCCGGTCGCCGACGAGGGCGGCGGGAGCACGGCGGACCGGCTGATGGGCCTGGTGACCGGCCTCGCCACCCAGGCGGGCTGGCTGTACGGCGGGACGCTGCTCGCGGGTGTGCTGGTGATCGTCCGCCGGGTGCGGCGGGTACGGCGGGTCCGGACCGCCAACCGGCGGCCCGCCGGGAACCGGGCCGGACGGGCCGGGCGGGCCGTCGTCTGACGACACCCCCCGGCTGCTAGCCCCCGGCTGCGAGCCCTCGGCTACGACCCCTCGGCTGCGAGCCCCCGGAGAGGAGCCGCCCGTCCCCTAGGACCCCCTACACC
>MUNG01000136.1 GCA_002154585.1 Streptomyces pseudogriseolus | reverse complement strand
CGGCCAGAGACAGCGCCCCGGTGCGCGGCGGTCCGGCGTCGCCGGGGCGCTGTCTCTGGCCGCCATCCTCGCCATCGCTCTGGCCGCGTTCGAGGGACTGCAGACCTGGATCCAGGAGTCCGGGCCGCGCCGGGCGGAGGCAGCCGCGCACCAGCGCGAGCTGGAACTGCTGGCCGCGAAGGCGACCGCGGACGCCACCCGGCACCACGCGGAAGCCGACCGCGAACACGCCCGCGCCCGCCGTGTCCCCTCCAGCCATGACTACGGCCGCAGCACTCTCGGACGCGGCCCTGGCGGTACGGGAAGGGGCACAGGCGGCGTCGGTCCGGGCAGGTCCGGAACGGGCCGCACAGGGCCGCACAGCGGCTCCACACAGCACCGTTCCGGGACAGGCCCCGGCGGTCGGTCGTCTCCTGGCACCGGCCGGAGCGATGGCCATGCGGGTGCGGGCTCAGACTCCCGCCGAAACGGGTCCGGCTCCCGTCGAAATGGTCCCGGGGCTCACCGAAATGGTTCTGGATCGGATCGAAACGGCTCCCTGCGGGACCGAAACGGCGGCGGAGGCAGCCGAAATGACGGCGGCTCCGGCCGAAAGGACGGCTCCGGGAGCACCCGGCGCTCGGCCGGTTCGGGCAGGGGTCGCGGGAGTGCGGGCACGGACGGGAGCGGACGCCGCCCCGCCCGCCGCGCCGTCGCGGACTGGTGGGGCAAGGGCAAGAAGAGGCCCGACGGCCCCGGCCCGGACAAGGGTGCGAAGGACTCCGTCGGCAAGGGAAGTAGGGGCGGGCCCGGCGCGGCGGATACGAAAGCCGCGCTCCGCAACGCGGTCAAAGCGAGCAAGCCGGGGCCGACGTTCTGGGAGAAGGCCGGCGACCGGCTCGAAGACCGGTGGCGCAAGCGCCGTTCCAGCACCGACGCCCCCACCACCGGCGGGGGCGGCAAGGACGGCGGCGCCAAGGGCCGCAGCACCGGCAACGACGGCTGGACACCGCCTGGTGACCGGGGAGGTTTCCGCGAGGCCGTTTTCGATGCCGTGAACGACCGGTGGAGGAAGCGGCGCGAACGCTGGACGGCCGACGACGGACCGCATTCTAAGCCGAACCCGTCTCGGGGGCGCGGGAGGGCGGACCGCACCGCCAACCCGGGGCCGTCGTCCGGCCCCAGCGCGTCCGGCCCGGGCGCTTCCGGCCCGGGCGGGCCCGGTGCCCACTCCGGGTACGGGCAGGCGCGGTCCTCACCGTTCGACGCCGACACCGAGCCCAGCGTCACGATCATCGTTGAGCAGGTGGACCCGCCCGGCGCCCACGCCAAGCGGTGGGAGCCCGACGCGATCGGCCCCGCCCCCAAGGCGCTGCCCGCTCAGAGCCAGCCTGCCCTGCCCCGCGCTCCGCAGCGACCGGCCGGGCCACGTCCCGGCACCACCCGCAGAAAGGACCCCATCCCCATGCCCGCACGCCCCGCGAGGACTGCCGCCGCGCCGGCTCCAGTCACCGCCTCGGTGCCTGCGCCGGGAGGCATGGCCGCCCAGCACGCCACCGACATCACCCTGGACGACGCACTCAAGGCCCTGACCCTGCTGACCACGGCCGGGATGGAAACCTACGATGACTGCGCCCAGCTCGCCCGCCAGGCCCGCCGCCTGCTGAACGAACTGGAGACGATGGCCGCCGACCTGGCCACCACACACAACGTGAGCGGCAAGCGAACCACCCGCGCCCTGTCCGTGCTGATGGAGAGCGTCGGCGAACTCATCCTGTACGCCGAACGGATGGCCCGCGCCGCGCTGGCCGCCGCGGAAACCGCCGAGGCGGAAGAGACGGCCATGGCCCGGGACTACCGGCCGACCCAGGACGCGACCGTCGACGCCGGCCTCGCCGCGCCCAGCGCGCGCATCCACAACGAAAACTGACAGGAGGAGCTCCTGTGGGAGAGATTGCCCCCGCCGTCAGCGCGGACGGAGACGCCAACGGCTACACCGCCGTCCACACGAAACTGACCGCGCTGCAGCGTGCCGCCGCGCAGCTCATGGAACACGCCGAACGCGTCGCCCTCCGCATGCGCGCCAACGCCCGCGCCGCTGTCACTGTGGCCGACCTGAGCGCCGCCGCCCAGGTCGATGCCCGGCATGTGGCCCTCATCAGCGAGGTGGCCACCTCGTTCGGTCGGGTGGTCGGCGGTGCCCGCCGCCTGAGCAGCGCGGCCGACTCGATGCATCAGGCCGCGGGCCACCTCAAGAGTGAGCACCAGGCCGAGTACGGCGGCGTCCATGCCGCCGTCACCGCTTCCAAGGCGCGCCAGGCCAAGCCCGGCTTCTACCGGCCGCAGTAACCGCCCGCCACATCACCACCGTGGGGCCGCACCCGACCACCGGGTGCGGCCCCACCGCTTTCCACCCACTGGCCACGCCGGACGCCGTACCGCCCCCTGCGGGCGGTGCCGCGTCCAGCACGACCAGCGGCCCCAGCCACCGCACGGAAGGACCCGTCACCGATGAGCACGCTGCCCACCCGCGCCAAGGCAGAGATGGCCGCCTACGGGGCATCCGCCGCCGCCCTCGCCTACGTCCCCTCCATGGAGCTCCTGCCCGCCCACGCCACCGCCGCCGCGATCAGCGGCGGCTGCGTGTGGTGGCTCTACCGCAAGGTCAAGACCCGCGACTTCCGCTGTACGATCCGCACCGCCCAGCGCGTGCTGGGACCGGTCACCGGCGGCGCCGTCTACGCCGCCGCCGCGATCGTCCCCGGCCACTCCTGGTGGGAACCGGTCACAGCACTGGCATGGGGCGGCCTCATGTCCGCCGCCCTGCCCATCACCCGCTCCACCTGGACCCCGCCCAACACCACCGCTGCCACCTACCCGCCCGGCTTCCGCGGCCTGGTCATGCAGATGTGGGACACCGCCGAAGTCGCCCCCGGCACCTGGCTGGAGAACATCGAGCAGACCATCGACGCCGCACACCCCGACTTCACCGCCCACGTCGTCGCCCCAGCCGGCAAGCCCGTGCCACGCATCGACCTGGTCGACGTCGCCGCCTGCTTCGGCTACCCCGTCGGCTGCGTCGCCCTGGACGAGATTCCCGGCACCGGCCCGGGCCGCCTGCGCCTCACCGTCACGCCCACCGCCCGCCGCGGCAGCGGCAGCATCGAGGAGATGTGGGCGGCCAAGGTGGCCCGCCCGGGCGGCGCCATCCCCGGCAGCGAGATTGTCCGCGTCGAGCAGCTGCCCGCGCGCGGAGACCTTCCCGCCCGCGGCATGATCCTCGCGCAGGTCGATGCGGGCGAGGTCGCCCGCATCAACCACGGCCAGCTCTGCTCCGCGTTCGGTGTGGAGCCCGAAGAGCTGCGTCTGGTCGCTGAGGCACGGGGCCGTGAGGCGCTGGTGACGCTGTACGAGACGGCGCCGCTGAAGAGGGCTCGCCGCGCCACCCGCGAGCTGCTCACCCTGGACGCCTACGGCCGCTACACCATCGGCACCGCCCACGACGGCAGTGACGCCAAAGTGCACATGCAGTCCGCGGCCGGCACCCTGCACGGCTTCCTCGTCGGCGTCACCGGCTCCGGCAAGACCGTCACTCTGGCCCTGATGTGCGCGGCGTGGGCCCTGGCCGGCCTGACGAACTGGGTGACCTCAGCCCGCCCCGACGCGCAGATGAGCGCGGTCGGACGGCACATCGACCGCCAGAGCGCCGGCCCGGTCTTCACCTGGTGGATGCTCAAGGCCGCCATCGCCCTGATGGACATCCGCGGCGACATCAACGCCGAGGTCGGCCACGACTTCTCCGCCCACTCCCCCTACCCGGGCCTGGTCCTGGTCCTCGACGAGTTCAACTCCCTCGTCGGCGACGAGACCTTGGGTGACGACATCGCCCACATGACCGACGTCCTCGCACGCGAGGGCCGCAAGTTCGGCATCGGCATCGTCTTCGCCGGCCAGTCCCTCAACCTGTCCAAACTCGGCGGCGAAGCCTCCCTGCGCGACCAGGTCCAGGGCGGCATCGGCGTCGTACTGCGCATCGCCAGCTCCTCCGGCGGCATCGCCGCCCGCCAGGCCACCGGCGGACTCGCCGGAGACGTCGACCTCGCCGACATCCCCGACCGGTTCAACGCCTCAAGTTCCCTGCTGGACCGCATGCACGGCATCACCGACGACGTGCCCGGCGACCCCACCCACGGCGTCGGACACACCGTCACCGGATCCGGCGCCACCATGATGCGCAGCCTGTACGTCCACCTGCCCAAGGACGGCAGCCCCGACGGCCTCGGCGACATCTTCCCCGCTGACGGTTCCATCAACTGCCTCACCGACCGGGAGATCGACGCACTGACCGAGCTGGGCCTGTGGCACGACTGGACCATGCCCCCGCCAACCGGAAAGGACGACGGCGCGGGCGCCGTACTGCCGCCGCAGCCCAGCGGGATCGGCTCATTCGCCCCGCCCCCGGCACCGCCGAAGCCCCGCACCGTCAAGGACAAGGTCCTCGCTGCGGTCGACCGGCAGATGACCGCCAAGGAGATCCGCGCCCAGGTCGATGCCGCCGCCGGGAGTGTCCGCAACGCCCTGTCCGACCTGGTCACCGAAGGGCGCCTGCAGCAGGTCGACCACGGCATCTACGCGCCTGTCGACCAGGACGCCGCGACTGCTGTCGAACAAAACGTGCAGGCAGCTCAGTCGGCCTCCACACCGGATGGGGTGGACGGCACCCTCGTGGTGGAGGCCGCCAGTCTCGTCATCAGCAGCCAGTTCGGCTCGCAGTCGATGGTGCAGCGCAAGCTGCGGGTCGGCTTCGCCCTTGCCGGGCGCCTCCTGGACGCCCTGGAGGAGCGCGGCATCGTCGGCCCCGCCGATGGCAGTAAGGCCCGCGATGTCCTGGTCGCCCCGGACGTTCAGGACGAAGTCCTGCGCGAGCTGCGCGCCGACTTCGTCCTCGCCGCCGACGACTGACCCTTCCCCTCCCTCGCCGTCGCCCCCAGCAACCGCCGAGGGCGACGGCGTCCCGCCTGGCATCCGTCCGGGCTACACCATCCCGCCTCATCCCATGGAAGGAATCACCCCGTGATCGTCTCCGTGTCCGCCGCGCTGCTCCTGGCCGTCGTCGTCATCGTGCTGCTGCGCCAGCGCGCCGTCGGCATCGGCTCCGCCTTCGCGTGCACAGCCTTCGGGTTCTTCCTCGCCTCCACCGGCATCGCCCCGGCCATCGAGGCGTTCCTGGCCGGCCTTGCCCGTCGCGCCATGCTGGTCTGACGGGAGACTCCGATGGCCGCCTCACCCCACACCGTGCCCGTCCGGAACGACCAGCAGACGCGCCCGGCACCCGCGCCCGGCGCCCTGAGCCTGGACGCACGGCTGGCCGCTGCAGAGGCGGCCATGACCGTCCGACTGGACGAAGCCGCTGTCGCACACGAAGTGCGCACCGCCCACATCAACACCCAGCCCGTCGACCTCACTGACGTCATCACGGTGCCGCTCACGCCGACACTCCAGCCGCAGCCACAGCAGCTCCCCGCCACTCCGGTCGCCGCTCTCCTCGAGCGGGCCCGAGCCCGGATGGAAGCCGACGGATGGTGCGCGGGGGCGCTGACCGACAAATCCGGCGCGGTCTGCCTGCTCGGAGCGATCCGCAGGGAAGCTGGCGGCGACCGCGGTCTGGAAGCCGACGCCGCATCCGTCGTCCTAGACGCGATCCGCCGCCGCTTCGGCGACCACGTCGAATCCGTGCCCTCCTTCAACGACGCCCACGGCACAGGCCGAATCCCGCTGCGCATGCTCGACCAAGCCGTCAGTCTTGCCGACGCCCGCGGTCTGTAAGCCCCGCACCGGCCACGACGGTTAGTCAGCGGGTGTCCAGGGCGGAGGCGGGCTCGTGCTTTCCCCACCGCAGTTCCAGCACTCGAAGAAGTCCGGCACCTGGTACTTCTGCGTCCACCACGAGACGACGGGCTCGCCCCACACCACGCACTCGGTACCGCACCAGCCGCACACAAAGACGAACTCCACGAGTGCTCTCCCCCTCATCTCGCCCCTGACGGCCAGCATGCCCGGAAAGCCACGTCAACGCTCCGCCGATTCCGGCGCGCCTCAGCACTGACCCGGTAGCCCTGTCCGGTCCTTGCCCCGCCCCTACGCGGCGGGTGCGGACCGGAGAGGCTGCCCGGCCCTCCCATCTCACCCTCACGCCCCCGTCAGCGGATCCGTCCGTCGGCGGGACGCAGCACTGCCCGCCCTCAACCCCGCTGGAGGACACACCGTGCTCATGCCCCGCCCTCGCCGCCGGATCGGCCGGCCCCGCCCGCAGCGCCCCGGCCTCCGCTACCCGCAGCGCCCCGCCCGGCTCCCCGGTACCTGGAGCAGGTGATGGCCGACCAGGACCAGGACCTGGTCGACGTCGACCTGTACGCCCCCGGCGACGGCTCCTTACCGGTCTTCCGGTGGAAGCAGGCGGGGCACGCGAACCTCGCGACCCGCCGCCAGCTGCGGGAGATGGGACTGCGCCCCGGCGGCCAGGAGCCCGTTGCCCGGATCGAATGCCGCGGCGGCAAGCGCTTCGCGTGGCTGTACCGGATCGACCTGGCGAAGCCGAAGCGCCCGATGACCCTCGCGAAGGAAGCCGCGCTCGACAAGGCCATGGCCGCACGCCAGACATGCGGCATCTGCCGCCGGCGCTACTTCCACTGCCTCCCGCTCAAGACCTTGGGGTCCTGCCTGGAGTGCTTCGACGGCACGCCCCCCGACCCCGCCTCCTACATCGCTCCCCCGGCCAAGCACCTGCTGGCCGCCTGATCCGAGAGGACCACCGCCCATGAGCACCGCTGTCCGCGCCGCCGCCTTCACCGAGCCCGACCGCCCCAAGAACCTGCTGATCCGGTTCATCACGGTCGGCGGCAGCTACGTGGACGTCACCGGCCCCGGCGAGCACTCGTACAAGAACCGCTGGAACTGCCACGGCTGCGGAGACTCCTCCGACCGGCCTGAGGAAGACTTCCTGTTCTGCATCCGGCCGGACGCCAACAGCCACGCCGCCAACTGCCGCGCCATCCCGCTGCGGTGACCGACTGCCGTCTGCGCGCCGCCTTGCTGCGCGCCGCCGCCGTCCCGCTCGCCGCAGCGACGGCCGCCGCCGCGCTCAAAGCCGGCCACTGGCGGCTGTACGCCGACCGGCGCCGCATCGAACTCAGGCCTCAGCCTCGCCGCTCCTGCCCCGACTGCCAGGGCGCAGGCGGTTGGTGGGTCGGCGGCGTGAACCCGGAGATGGAGGAGTGCGGCTGCTGGTCGAACCGGCCCGAGCTGCGCGTCCGGCTCCTGCCCGTCCCGGCCTGGCCGGACAACGAGCCCCCGTTCTGAACGACCCGACCCCGGCCACACCGGTCGGGGTCGGACCGCCGGGTGGTCGCGCAGCAGCAAAGGGCCGGCCACCCCGCTCCCTCACCTCTTCGAGATCAAGGAGACCTCCAGCATGCCCCGTCTCACCACTGAGCGTCTGGCCCTCTTCGGCACTCTGCTGGCCACCTTCGGCGAGCTGCACCCCCTGTGCGACCACTGGGTCCAGGGCTCGAAGACGGCGATGCACAAGCGCCTGTACGGCGAGGACCTGGTCCACGCCGACGGCTCCCCCGCCACGCCGGACTCCACCCGCCCGACCATGACCACCAGTGCCCTCGGGCGCCGCGCGGTGGCCTGCCACGTCGCCTCGTACACCGCCGTGCAGCTCGGGGCGACCGTCGCACTCACCCGCACCTTCGGCTACCGCGTCACGCCCACCGCGCTGCTCACCGGCGCGGCCATCAACGCCGGAACGCACGCCGCGATCGACCGCGGAGCCGTTTTGCTGTGGCTGGCCAAGAAGACCGGCAAGACCGGCTATATCGAGCACTGCAAGGCCGCCCGCGTCGACGACGACGGCAAGGCCACCTCGGAGCTCACCGGTCCGGGCAGCGCGTGGATGGAGCTGGACGCGGCCCTGCACCGCTCCATCGGCATCGCGGCCGCCGCCGTCACCACCTGGCTCACCACCCGCCCCGGCGCCCGCCGGTGAGCCGCACCCGCCTCGAACGCGTCCGCGCTGCGGCCAGCATCGCCTCGCTGGCCCTCCAACAGATCGAGGACAACCTCAGCGCCGACGACATCGACCAGGAGAAGCTCGCCGCGATCCTGCGCGAGCTCATCGAGGACACCGACCCGCCCGGCGGCTTCCTCACGGCCGTCGCGCAGCTGCTCACCGCCGCCGCACGCCGCGCTGAGCAGATTGAGCCCGACCGCGACGGAGACGCCTCCTGCCTCGGTCAGCAGTACCTCACCCTCGCCCTGCGCACCGACGTCGACGGCGAGGGCGACGTCGGGTTCGACGTGCTGGTGCCGTGCCCGCACGACGACGAATGCGACGGCTACGCCTGGGTGCCCGCCTACAGCGTCACCTGCCTGTTCCGCGCGCTCAATGGCGACCTCGACGACGACGAGGACATCGTCTGCACCGTCCACGGCCCCAACAACGGCGACGACCAGGACGACGACCCCGACGGGCGCGCCGACCTCGAGGAGCAGGTCCTCGAAGCGATCCGAGGCTGACGGACCCTCCGTGCTGCCCCGGCCCCGGCCCACCGCACCGGGGCCGGGGTGGTCGCGGTGGCCCCTCAACCGCCGCGATCACGAGAGGAGACGGACGTCATGACCCTGCCCTACTTCGAGGTCGACGTCCCCATGCGGAGCACCGAAACCCCCGGCCTGGAAGGCGTGCACATCTTCACCGGCCAGGCCGACAGCCGTAGCGCCGCCCTGAAGGCCGCGCACGAGGTCTACGACGCGGCACGCGCCGCGGCGGAGGCCGGACTCAAGATTCCCCACGGGCGCCCGGACGGCTGGGGCGCCTGCGGATACCGGCCCGGCTGGGAGCTCGACTGGCCCGCCGCGAAGGCCGGCCCCTGGAGGACCCCGTACAGCTGGCTCAACTCCAGCCCCTTCGAGCTGTAGCTCTGCCCCGGGACAGGCGTCCAGGCGTGGAAACCGTCGCCTGCCCCGGGCCCACCCACCCCGTACGAGACGAGAGGGAGATCCTCAGTATGGACTCCGTCCTGCACCACCGAGGCCGAATCGGCTCGCGCACCCTCCTCGTGACGACCGCCGCCGTGCCGTTGACCGGCTGGGCCGTGCACGCCGTCGCGCTGCACAAGCGGCTCGCCGCCACGCGGAAGGACCCGCTGACCGGACTCTTGCGCCGCGACGCCTACACCGCCCGCGCCCGCCGGATCCTTGCCCGGCACGGCGACAGCGTGACCGTGGTCATGGTCGACGCCGACCACTTCAAGCAGATCAACGACACGGCCGGGCACCCGGGCGGGGATGCCGTGCTCGCCGCATTCGGCGCCCGGATCACCGCCTGGGCGGGCCCGCGCGCCGCTGCGGGCCGCCTCGGAGGCGATGAGTTCGCGGTCGTACTGGAATTGCCCGCCGGCCGTCGCGAGCAGCGCCTCGCGCAGCTGGTCCAGATGCTGCGCACGCCGGTCACCCTGGACGACGGCCGCACCCTCAAAGTCGCCGCCTCGGTCGGCGCCGCAGCCCCCGACGTCCTCGGCACCCGCGACCTGAACGACCTGCAGAGGGCGGCCGACACCGCGCTGTACGACGGCAAGCACTCCGGCCGCGCGGTCCTCGCCACCCCCGCGCACACCACGGTCCCATCCATCAACGGACGCCGGGCGGGCAGGCCGGGCACGGCCGTGTGGGGGCGGGCCGCATGAGCACCGCGACCCTGCCCGAGGGCGACTGGATCCGGGGCATCAGCATCCGGCAGCCGTACGCGGCCTGCATCCTCGCCGGGGCCAAGACGGTGGAGAACCGGCCCACACCATGGCGGACCGGGTGGGTGCTGCTGCACACGAGCAAGACCATCGACCGGCCCGCCCTGCGAACTCCGCTGATCGGCCGCACGATCCGCGACCGCCAGCTGGTCACCGGCGCCGTGGTCGGCGTCGCCCGGATCACCGACTGCCACCAGGACCCCGACGGTGCGCCGCCCTGCTCCCAGTGGGCGCACCCGGGCGCCTGGCACCTGGTGCTCGACGACGTCCAGGAGCTCCGCCTGCCCGTCCCCGCGCGCGGGCATGTCGTGCCCTGGAAGCCGACGCCGGAGCTGCTGGAGCGCGTGTTACAGCAGCTGCCCGCCTTCCGGCCGTGACCCGCAGGGACGCACGAAGAAGGAGAAGCAGCCGTTCGAGCCGGGCCTGATCCCGGCTCCCGGCGAGCTTCTCGTCTGGCGCGACGGCCAGCACTTCGACCGCTGGCAGGACCTCCCCTGCACGCTATGCGGCCAGCCCACGCCCATGCGCTCCCACTCCGGCGAGCCCGTGCACAAGGCATGCGCGGAGGACTGGATCACCGCCAACCCCGTTGAGGCCCGCCTCGGGCGGTTCGCCTCCGACCTCGCGCCGAAGCCCAAGTCCAAGGGCCAAGGCGACCACGCCTGACCTCCACCTGGAGGACTTCCATGAGCAGCACCGACCGCGACGTCGACCACGCCCTCGCTTACCCCGAGCCGCCCGCCTCCCCGTTCTGGCACCGCCACGGCGCGAAGGCCCGCCCGCTCACGCCCGCCCAGCAGCGGCGCAACCGCGAGTTGCTGGACATCGCACAGCGCACCACCCGACCCCGCTCCCCTCGCCCCACCGAAACCCTGGCGGAGGCCAACTGATGGACACCAAGCACTGCGCCATTGACGGCTGGGTCGACGCGCTCCCCGTCCCCGGCCCGCGCGACACCGTCTCCTTCGACCTGGTCGTCCGGCCCGCCGACATCGACGCGCTCGACGACGACGCCCCCGACACGATCGTCACCTGCACCAGCGGCGACCCCCGAATCACCCACGAACTGCTGAACCGCATACAGCCCGGCGACCTGCTGCGCGCGACCGGCACTCTGGTCCAGCCGCCGACCCCCAGCGAGCACGCCCGACTCACCGTCGACGCCCTGGAGGTCCTGGACACCGCACTGGTCCCCGTCCTGCGGGAGATGGTGCTCGACAGGTACGGCGACTACGTCGTGATCTTCGACGCAGACACAGACGCCGTGCCCGTCTTCACCACGCACGGTCAGTGGGTCGGCCTGGCGGACAACCCCGACGCCATCGCCACCCTCATCGACATCCACGAGCGCGTGAACGGCGGCGACGCCTGATGGCCACCACCGCGCAGGTCACCCGGACCATCCTGGAGCGGTTCCCCGCCGGAGCTCCCCGCGGCTCCTGGCCGGCCGAAGAGCATGCAGCCGCCCAACGCGCCCAGGGCACCAACGCCCAGGTCGTGATGGACCTGCGCACCGACCAGTTCCTCGTGGTCACCGACACCACCATCCAGTAGCACCACCCCGGAGCGCCGCACCCGCCCTTCCCGGCCGGGCGCGGCGCTCCGCGTGTTCCCGCCCCTCACCACCGAGCAGGAGGCTCACCCTTGCGCCCGATTCGTCTGACCTCGTTCGGCTACCTGCACTTGCCTACCGGCCCGGACGGCTCCCCCGTCCCACCCGCCGCCGACCGGATCGAAGACGTCCGCGACCGGCTCCGCGACCCCGCCGCCGCCCGCGACATCCTCGATCTCGACGGCCTCGACCCCCGCGTCCAGGGCGTCGTCCTCGCAACCCCCGGCGCCCGCGAGCTACTCGCCAACCTCGCCGACTACGCCGACCTGCCCGCCGGCCCCAACCACATCGCCATCGGTTGCGCGGGCGGCAGGCACAGGGCCAGCGGTCTCACCGAACTCCTTGCCCGAGAACTCCGCGACCGCGGCCGCGAGGTCGTAGTCGAGCACCTGCACGTCCATCTACCGCGCGTCCTCAAGACGCCCGCCGGCCCCCGCACCGCCAACACCGAGCAGGAGACCGCCCGATGATCCGTCGCTTCCACCGCTGCGGCCACGGCCCCGGCGCCCTCACACCCGAGGACCAGGCCATCGTCGACCAGTTCCGCGCGATGCTCACCGCCCTGCGCAACCCCGAGCCCTGGACGCCCGGCAGCGCCCGGGACATCGCCGTGCGTGTCAGCCCGTTCATGGAACGCGCGCACACCCGGCCCGGCGACGACCACGGCCCCGACCTGATCGCCGTCGCCCTGGTCCACCCCGGCACCCCGCACGCCAGCGCCTACCTCCACGGCCGCCAGCTTGGCTACACCGAACGCGGCCGGCTGCGCTGCGAGACGAGCGCGATCCTCGGCTTCTGGCAGCCCGGCTACGCGATGCTCACCCACGCCGCCGCCAGCCTGCCCTTGCCCGACGACGTCGGCATGGACCCCGCGCACTACGCCCTCTACATCGAGGCCCGCAAACGCGACGACAGCCGTGACGCCTACACCCTGCTGCGCGTCGGCCCGTACACCCAGACCCGGCACGCCCAGCAGGACCACGACCGGATCACCGCTGCGCTGGACGGACGCGAGACCACCCTCGTGCCCGGACACCGCGTCTCCGTGCGGTACGCGCCGTTCGGCGTCAGCGACCACCAGCTATTCGCCGACCCGTACGAGGCCGACGCCGTGGCGCTCCTGGACGCCGCCGCCGCGGGGGTGAGCGCGTGACCGCCCCGGCCCTGTACGAGATCGAGACCAGCGAGGGCGACGACGGCACCATGCACCCCACCGAACAGCTCTGGACGCCCTGCGCCGACGGCACGGCCGACCACGGGTTCATCGCCCACCAGGGCCTGTTCGTCGCCGGGATCGACGGTGGTGCCGACGATAACCTGTACCCGGTCGGCTTCCTGGTCCTCGGGCACCAGCGGTGGGCCGACATCATCGCGGCCGCTGCCGCGTACATGTCCCGGACCCACGGCTGGCGCAACCTCCACCTGTACCCGGGCGACGACCCGGCGGTCCTCATCCCCCGCATCCCGCGCGCGGTCCACACCGACGGTGTGTTCTTACGGCATCCGCACCCGGACCACGGCTGCGGATGTGAGTGGGACGACACCTGGCGCATGGTCTGGTCACCAGCCGCCGAACCCGGAGCCGTCCCGATCACAGCGATGCGTCACCCGGCCGCACCAGTGACCGCAGCCAGCATTCCCAACCCCGACGAAGACGCGCCCGCCACCTGGGCGGCCTGACACCCGCACTCTGAAGCCCTGCCTCCCGGCCTCTCACCGGGGGCAGGGCTTTTTGCGTTTCAGTCGAGTCCCCGGAGGAGTGAGCTGCGCTCGATGCTCGCTGCCGTGCGCAAGGGGCGCTGAGACACCTCAGGTGCTTACCCGGTAAGCACCTGACATGCAGGAGCTGACGCCAAAACGAGTGAATAACCCGCCCTCCTGACGTTCATCCAGCTTTCGGCGGCAGTATGCTGCCGCGCATGACGTCTCCGACATCGGGAGGGGAGCGGGAAAAGCTCGCATCGAAGCTGCCCGCCTCCCTCCGACAAGCCCTCAAGGTCCGGGCGGCGCAGCTCAGTACCGACGTGCAAGATGCTGTCACTGACGGCATCCAGGCGTGGCGCGCCCACACCGAGCCGCTCCCCGCAATCGACACGGCGGGAGCCGAGTCGTTCGGGACATGGCTACCCGAAGGTCTCTACGACGACTTCAAGCGGGACTGCGCCACCCGCGGAGTCTCCTACATCCAAGGGCTTGCCCAGTCCGTGGCGCTGTGGCTCGAGCAGAATCCTGCAGACGAAGAGGCCGCACCCACACGGCGCATCATCGTCTGCAACCAAAAAGGCGGCGTAGGGAAGACCGCCGTCACCGCCGGCCTCGCACAGGCCCTCGCGGAAGGCCCCCACGCGCTGCCGGGCAAAACAGCCGACACCGCCTCTCTCGCTCAAGCTGCCGCACGATCGGGACTCCGAGTCCTCATGGTCGACTACGACCCCCAGGGCCACCTCTCCCACCAGTTGGGCCTGAAGGCCATCCCTGCCGGCAGCGAGAGCCTCATCACCCACATGCTCAACAGGGAGCAGGCCCGCACTCCGCTCATCGACCTCACCGTCGCCATAGAGGAGACGCGCTTCGGAGACCGACTGCGCATCCTCCCCGCGGCGTTCGACGCCTTCCTGCTCGACTCCGGCCTCACCATGTTCCGCGGGCCTCGGCACGCTGCCCTTGAGCGAGCCCTGTCCCCACTGGAAGAGCACTTCGACGTCATCGTCATCGACTCGCCGCCCAGCCTAGGGCTGGCCATGGACGCCGCCATCTACTACGGCCGCCGCCGCGATGGAGAGAAGCCCGGCGCCTCCGGCCTGGTGATCCCCGTCGAAGCAGAAGACACCTCCGCGCAGGCCTACGGCATGCTCATCAACCAGGTCCACTCCCTTGCCACCGACTACGACATCGACGTGGACCAGCTCGGCCTCGTGGTCAACAAATACGACTCTCGGCGCGGGTACATCGCTACCTCTTCCCTCGAGAAATGGAAGAGCCTGGGGACACCGCCGGTCCTCGCGGTCATCGGCGACTTGAAAGAGCAGCGCGAAGCCGTCCGGCTCCAGAGAGCACTCCTCGCCTACTCCCCCGAATCCGACCAGGCCCACCACATGCGTGAGATCGCTCGGAGGCTGACATGAGCAAAGCCGACGCCCTCGGCGGCTCCGCCACGTTCGACGCCGTTGCCCAGCCCATGAGTAGCCGCGCCGCGAGCTTCGCCGCCTTTGCCGGACAGACCACGGCGGCCCCGGCCACAGCCGCCACCCACAGCTCACTCCGGGTCGCTGTCGACCAGCTGGCGCCGAACCCCTACAACCCCCGAGCCACCCTCGCGGCCATAGAGGAGATGGCGGACAGCCTCACCAGCAAGGGCATCATCCAACCCCTCACCATCGTCACACGCGACGCATTCCTGGCAGCGCACCCTGACCACGCACATGACCTCGCGTCAGCCGAGTACGTCGTCGTCGACGGCAACCGTCGCCTCGCCGGCGCCAAGCTCGCCGGTCTCGACGAGGTTCCCGTACACGTCGACGACGCGCTCGCCCACGACGCCGACACGCTGCTGGAGACAGCACTCATCGCAGCTGTCCAACACGAAGACCTAGAACCGCTCGACGAGGCCAAAGCACTTGAACGGCTCGTCCAAGTCCACGGCTCGCAGCGTGCTGTAGCCCGGGCCTTGGGCAAGTCCAGCGGCTGGGTCACCCAGCGCCTGGCACTGCTGAAGCTCACTCCGGAACTCAAGCAGGCCCTGGAAGACAAGGCCCTCCCAGTCAAGATCGCCCGCACCGTCGGGCAGTTGCCCGAACAGCAGCAGCAGAGTGCCGCAGAAGAGGCACTCGCACAGCGGGCCCAGCAGAAAAGCGAGTCCAGCCGGAAGCCGAAGGGTGCTTACCCGGTAAGCACCCCACCAACGGCCACCACCAAGCACCAAGGCGAGCCCGCGACCGCCGCCAGTGCGCAACAGGCGCAAGAGGACCTAGAGGCACTTGCCGCAGAGTTGAAGCGACGCCTCACGCCGCAGCAGATCGAGGAACTTGTTGAGAGACTCATCGGCTGACGGGTGCTTACCCGGTAAGCACCGAGCTCATCGGAGGGGCTGCAGCGGGGACACCCGGCTACAGCCCCTCCTGCGTTGAACGACGTCTTTCATCGCCCTGCTGTGCGCCGCACTCGGCGATCTGCCTGCCGATGAAGTGCCATGTAGGTTCTTGCTGGCCCTCCGCGACGGGCCTGCCCATCAGACCTGCGAGCAGATCGAGGGCTTCCTGGTTGATGTACCGATCGGGGTCGGGGGACTGAAGATGTAGACGCAGGCCTCCGTGCAGCCCGACGAACTGCCGCTGTGGATCGGCACGGAGGTGGGCGCGCCCGCGGACACCGCGGTGACGGAACCCCCGGCCGGGCCGCTGAACGTCCGCGCCGAGTTCCAGGCAGTCCTGGACGCCTGGGACGCACACGTGCCGCCGGAGAACGGCACCGCTCAGGACCTGTTCGCCGACCTCGACGCCGACCTGGCGACGCTGGAACGCGCCTTCGCCGAGGCCGTCACCCCCACCACGCCGTCAGCGGTGCCCGCTGTCACAGACCAGGACGCCGGCACCCCCGGTGAGTCAACGGAGCCTTCTGCCACTCCGCAGCGGGCGGCCGACGTCAACGCCGCCCTGCAGCAGGCCGACGCGCACGCCACCGCGCTCCAGGACCTCCCGGAGTGGCAGCACATCCAGACGGTGCGTGGCGCCTTCGGACGCCTGTTCCGCGTCATGCGGGAGCGGGCCGGGGAGCGCTTCGATCAGCTTATGGGGGACCACCGCGTCGGCGAGTTCGAGTGGGCGCAGGCGGCAGCGAACCACCTGCGACGGCGGGGCGAGGAGAACGGCCGGGAGACACCAGCTGCCGACGCCCTACACGACGTCGCGGACGTCACGACCGCCTTCGCCTCCCCCAGCGGAGGCCGCAGCGGGCCGCCGGCGTCATGGGATGTTTCCTCCGTCATGGTGGACATCCCGGAGATGCGCCAGATCGAAGAGGCGCTGTCCGGTCCGCTGTCTGCAGCCCGGGACGGGCGCTGCACCCGCGTCTCCGCAGCGGCCGCGAGGGGGAAGTCGACCACCCGGCGCGGAACGAAGAAGCCGGACGGCACCGCGAAGAAGCCTGGTGCTGCAGAGCAGGCCGGGCACCTGCGCCGGAGCGGCGCCGCCGAACCTCAGCAGCAGAACCACAAGCCGACCAAGCGCTGACTCGGGTGCGGCCAAGGGCCCGGACCGTCACATCGGTGGTCCGGGCCGGGGCGCTGACACGGGATCAGTTCAGGATGGCGGTGAGGGCGCTGGCCGCCGCGGCGGCCAGCGTGAGGAACGCGGCGAAGGCGGCGGCGGCGCGGCTGAGCGCGGCGGGGTAGGTGGCGCCGTCCATGCGGGCCAGCTTGCCCGCGACGGCGGCGGCCAGCAGCGCGACGACGACCACGAGGGCCACGGCGAGAAGGACGACGGTGATGGTCACGACAGACTCCCTATTTCCGGACAGGTGTTGATGTGGATGAATGTCGTGGAAGTGGTGTTCACCGTCGTTCACAGCCAACGAAGATGAGCAACGTTGAACATGATCGGGACCTTGGGAGTGACGTTGCGCGACGGGCAGGCGGCCGCCGCTGAACTGCGCGAAAGGCTGCGCAATGCGCTGGCTACTACGGGGAAGACCCAGGAATGGCTGGCTCACCGGGCAGGGGTAGCGCGAACGACCGTGCACTACGCGTTCGAGGGGCCGACGCTGCCCTCACCGCAGACCGTGTCGGAGCTGGCCAAGGTGCTGGGGCTGCCGGAAGAGGAGTTACTGAGGCTGCGACGCGTAGCAGCGAAGGCCGCGAAGCAGTCGAAGGCCAGCACTGAGGATCGGCCGGGTCCTGGCAGGTGGATCGGGGAATGGGACCCGCACGATCTCGAGGTGCATCCGGCAGGCCTTCGCCAGGAAGCAGACGGCTCGGATGCCGCCGGGAGGCGGGTGCTGCCCGGGTATGTCCGCCGGGAGCACGACCAGGTGCTGAGCAAGGCGGTGGAGGACGCTGCTGCCGGGCGCAGCCGAATGGTGGTCCTGGTGGGTTCCTCGTCGACCGGAAAGACCCGGGCATGCTGGGAGGCCGTGCAGCCACTCGCCGGTGAAGGCTGGAGGCTGTGGCATCCGTTCGATCCCACCCGCGCGGAGGCCGCGCTGGCCGATCTGCACCGAGTCGGACCACGGACGGTGGTGTGGCTGAACGAGGCCCAGCACTACCTCGGAGACAAGACTGTCGGCGAAGAGATCGCCGCGGCCGTGCACAGCCTCCTCACTGACCCCCTCCGCGGGCCGGTGCTCATCCTGGGCACCCTGTGGCCGCGCTTCCTTGATGACTACAGACTCCTGCCGCAGCCCGGCGAGAGCGATCCGCACAGCCGGGTACGGGAACTCCTCGCCGGCCGCATCGTGCACGTCCCCGAAGCCTTCGACGCCGCCGCCCTGGCCTCCGCCACCCAGAAGGCGACGGAAGGCGACCCACTGCTGGCAGACGCGCTCACCCGCGCCGGTGCCGACGGACGCCTCGCCCAGGACCTCGCCGGAGGCCCCGCCCTCCTGGAGCGCTACCGCAGCGGAAGTCCGGCCGCCCGGGCGCTATTGCAAGCGGCGATGGACGCCCGCCGCCTCGGTATCGGGCTCCACCTCCCGCAGGCCTTCCTCACCGACGCCGCAGCCGACTACATCCACGACACCGACTGGAACCAGCTCACCGACGACTGGGCAGAAGCCGCGTACGCCGAACTCGCCCGCCACGTACACGGCAAACAAGCACCCCTCACCCGCATCATTCCCCGACCTCAACGACGCCCCCCCGGGTCACCACCCGCCCACATCGCCTCAGCCCACACGCAAGGGCCCGTGTTCCGCCTCGCCGACTACCTCGAACAACACGGCCGCACCGAACGCCGCTACCTGTGCCCACCCACCTCCTTCTGGCACGCCGCCCACACTCACCTCATCCACCCCGAAGACCTGCATAGCCTCGCCACCGCTGCTGACGAGAGACACCGCCTGCAATGGGCCCACCACCTCCTCCTTCGCGCCGCCGAGCACGGCCAGCCCGACGCCCTGAAGAGGCTGGCCGAGATGCGGGAGGAAACCGGAGACCGGGACGGAGCCGAAGCCCTCGCCCGACAAGCCGCCGACCGCGGCCACCCCGGCGCCCTGATGAGGCTGGCCGAGATGCGGGAGGAAACCGGAGACCGGGACGGAGCCGAAGCCCTTTACCAGCAAGCCGCCGACCATGGCCACCCCGCCGCCCTCGTGAGGCTGGCCTGGAGGCGGGAGAGGGCCGGGGACCGGGACGGAGCCGAAGCCCTTTACCAACAAGTCACCGACGACGGCCGCCCCGGCGCCCTGATGAGGCTGGCCGAGATGCGGGAGAGGGCCGGGGACCGGGACGGAGCCGAAGCCCTTTACCAGCAAGCCGCCGACCGCGGCTACCTCGGCGCCCTGAAGAGGCTGGCCGAGATGCGGGAGAGGGCCGGGGACCGGGACGGAGCCGAAGCCCTCGCCCGACAAGCCGCCGACCGTGGCCACCCCGGCACCCTGAAGAGGCTGGCCGAGATGCGGGAGAGGGCCGGGGACCGGGACGGAGCCGAAGCCCTCGCCCGACAAGCCGCCGACGACGGCTACCTCGGCGCCCTGATGAGGCTGGCCGCGATGCGGGAGAGGGCCGGGGACCTGGACGGAGCCGAAGCCCTCGCCCGACAAGCCGCCGACGACGGCTACCTCGGCGCCCTGATCACGCTGGCCGCGATGCGGGAGAGGGCCGGGGACCTGGACGGAGCCGAAGCCCTCGCCCGACAGGCCGCCGACCACGGCCACCCCGGCACCCTGATCACGCTGGCCGCGATGCGGGAGAAGGCCGGAGACCAGGACGAAGCCGAAGCTTTCTACCAGCAAGCCGCCGACCACGGCCACCCCGGCGCCCTGATGAGGCTGGCCGCGATGCGGGAGAAGGCCGGGGACCGGGACGAAGCCGAAGCTTTCTACCAGCAAGCCGCCGACCACGGCAACCCCGGCGCCCTGATGAGGCTGGCCGAGATGCGGGAGAAGGCCGGGGACCGGGACGGAGCCGAAGCCCTCGCCCGACAAGCCGCCGACCGCGGCCACCGCCTGATGGTGGTCGTGTTCCGTAGGCGGTGGCCGTACGGTCTGGATCCTGACGGCACGCCGAGTCTCCCTTGGCAATGACCGGCCGCAGAGCCGGGCGGGTTCAATCGTTCGGAATGGAAACCAATAGGCAGACCCTGTTTCATAGGTGACCAGCGATGGAACACCGTCAGATAGTGCTCCTCACCGTCACGATGACGGTCTTCACATGGAGCGGGGTGATGTGGCGGCCGGCCAGACGGCAGCGGCCGCCGCGCTGGCCCCTGCCCTGGCCGTCACCGTGCAGCAGATCGTCCACGCCGCCCGTACCCATGGTGCACCGCGCCCTCCGGCACCGGCACCGGCACTGGCACCGGCTTCGGATGAGGAGGACGACGCCCTGTGACGACGCCCACCGAACCGCCGGTACCTCCCGACAGACCACGCCCGGGCCGCAAGCTAGGTCCCATCGCAGACAACGTCGGCAGCACTCACCGCGCCTGGCTCGTGCCCATGCGCGACACCTACCTGGCCAGCGGCCTGACCCTGAACGCCCACGCCACAGCCAAGCCCCGCGACGTCTTCTTCGACGACATGGTCCGCCAGACCGCCGCCGGCACCATCGTGCCCATCCAGTTCCGCGCCGGGAAATCCGTGCACCGCTACTGGGTGACCAGCGCCGACCGCGACCGCATGGAAGACCTGGACAGCGACGACACCCGCCTGCCACCCGAACGCGAGACCACCCCCGCGACCGGAGCCAGCCGCAACCGCCCCACCTGCCAGCCGGCCCCCAGCTCGTCCACCGCACAGGACCCGCCCACCCCGGCCGTCCCTCCGCCAGCCCGTTCCCTTCTCACCGCGCTGCCGCTGCAGCCTGCCGCGCCGGCCGCCGAGACCGCACCCCCAGACCTTGAGACGGGGCAGCCTCCAGCCTTCGAGGTGCGCGAAGACCACGCTCCGCAGGCGACCGACGCCACGACCGGACTGCCCACCGAACTGATCACGCTGCAGCAGGCCGCCGACGCTGCCCACCACAAGCTCCAACAGCTCGACGACCACCACGAGCGGGACATGCAACGCCAGGTATGGCTCCAGGCCGCGGAAGTAGTGCAGGCCGCCGTGACGCGATACGCCCGCACCAAGCGCCTCAACCGGTACGAGGTCGAAGCACGCCTACGCCAGCTCGTACGCCACACGGCAAGCTGATGGCCTGGGCCGACCGTCGTGCCAGCGTCCGCTGCAGATCCCAGATGTGCTCGCCCCGCGCAGTCAACTGCTCCCGCAGGTGCTGTGCTCGACCTGGGCGAGCTCGCGGCCGTGCCCTGCCTCGGCGACTGCCCGGGCGTGCTCGTGTCGTACGCGCTCGACTTCAGCACGGAGCTCGGTGACGGCCCGGACGTCGTCCCCGTCGCGGTCCGCCCCGGCCCGGGTAGTGGCGGAGGACGTGCCTGAGTGACCGACAGTTCTCATCCGACGGGTCCTCCGCGCGCGTGGTGAGTGTTCTGGTACTTAAGTGACCGCCCGGTGGCAGCCTCGCCAACGGGCGCAAAGTCAGAATGACTTGACGGAGCGGCTCTGGTCCCCGATAGTGGTGACCGGTCCCAGCGTGCAAGAAACTGCACTACCAGTGTGTCCGCAGGAGTTAACGCTACTGCGCCACAAGTCTGTCCACAGACAACGAGCTCTCGTCTTTCTCATCTGACGGGGGCTTTTTTTATGCCCGCATCAATGAGTAGGCCCTGGTTTCCCGCCGGGGCCTTTTTTGTTTCCGCAGTCCTCAAGAGTCCAAGGGCGTGCAGCACCAGCTGCTCGCCCATCGTCTTGTCCCGAGGGGGAATCTATGTCTACGACCGTTCCGCAGCCGCCCGTTTCCGCCCCCGCTCCGCCTGCCGTGCCGGCGCCGCCTTCCACCGCTCCGTGGGTGGTGGCTGTCCTTGCCGTGCTCGGCGCAGTGGTTTTCATGGGGCTGTGCGGCGGCGTTGCCGTTATCGCCTGGCTGCGGCCCGGCGCTGCGACCCCTATCACGGTGATGGCTACCGTCATGGGCGCCATGGGCACGTTGGTCACTCCGTTCATCACGATGGCCTTGATGAGCCGTCGGCGGTGAGCGTCAGCCCGCAGCCGCGGTGTCCAGGTCAACACCAGCATCCCGGCCCCGCGCCGGCCTCGCCCAACGCCTGGAGGATGCGGTACGCGCCCGCTGGCAGTCCCGCATCCGCGCCCCAGCGAGGACGCAGGCCGCCAACAGCAAGGGCGGCCTGGTCGTAGACACCCGGGCCCGGTTCGGCTTCACCGCGGCGCCCGGCGGTGGCTGGCCGGGTTTTCGGCCCGGCGGGCGGGGTGGCGGCGGGCAGTCGTTCGGCGGCGAGCTGCGCGCGCGGTGGCCCGGGGAGAGCTGACGCTGCCGCAGCAGCCCGCACCACCGCCCCCACCCAACCCGTGGCGTACCTCACATCGACCGTGTCTGGCAGGTCAGAACGAGGTTGCGGGGCTAGGCCCTGTTTCCCGCACCCTGACGCCGTCCTGTCCGGGCCCCGTGGCCAAGACGCAAGGACCAGTTGGTCCGCACGCTCCGCCATCCATCGGCACGCCGAACATCGGCATGCCCCAATCCCAAGGGGAGGACTCGCCCGTGTCCACGCTCACCCTGCTCGTCCTGCTGCTCCTGGTTAACGCCGCAGTGATGCTTGCGGCCGGCGCCGCGTACGTCGTCCACCGCCACCCGGCCTGGGGCCAACCGCTGGGTGCCGCCTTCGGCGCCGTCACGGTCATGGGCACCCTGGTCGGCGTGATCCTCGCGCGGTGAGCCGGCGCACCAGGCGGTGCTCCTGGCCGTTGTCACCGGCGACAGGTCAGGCTTGGCCGGTTCGGCGCAGCAATTGCAGGCCGGTGCGGCTCGGGATCCGGCGGAACCGGGCCGGTGCTCCCCGCAGAGGGCTCCCCAGGGAAGTAGTCGGCGCCGCAACCGGTCCCGTGCCGACCCCTTGTCTCCCTGGTCAAACCGCATGCCGAAGGCCCGCGTGCGGCAACGGCCGATGTGACCCAGGACGCGACTTAGGCCGCGACTTAGGCCGCGACCCAGGTTGGGACCTAGGGCGCGACCCAGGGTGCGACCTCGTTCGGGGAAGACCCTTCCCCGCGACGCCGGAGGGGTGTCGTGGATCGGCCTCTGCTCGAGCGGCCTGGTGATTCGCTCTGAGCTCCGACCTGCGCTTCGGGAGGGTCAGCGGCGTCAGCCAAGACGCTACTTACTATTACCGTTGTCTAGAGTTGTGGTATAATAAAGGTGGACGTTGTCGATAGAAAGAGGTACGCTTGAACAAGGACATCAAGCAGTTGATTAAGAAGTTGGAGCGCCAGAACTTCGAGGTCAGGCCGTTGAAGAGCAACTACTACGCCGTCTTCTTGAACAAGGAGTGGGTGGTGAACTTGCCTTGTACGCCGTCGAGTTCGCGCACGATTAAGAACCTGAAGGCCACGCTGAAGCGGCACGGGTTCCACGACTAGCGACGAGGGGAGGTCCGCCGGGGTGCCACCCGGCGGACCACTACCCCTCAACCATCAGGAACCAGGAATCAAGGAAGAGGAGTGCACATAATGTCGCAGGCGTGGACTGTCTACGTCGAGTTGGCTGTTCGCGACGCTGCCGATTCGATGATCGAGGAGCTGTACGAGCGTTTGGCGGAGCGTGAGCCTGTGGTGGGGACGGCGCCGAACGGGAACTTGTCGGTCCGGATCTGGGTCGACACGGCCACGGCCAGGCAGGCTATCGATGTCGCGCTGAAGGAGGTCGCGGCCGCGTCGAAGGCTGTCGGTCTCGGGCAGACGGTGGTCGGGGTCGAGCTGCTGACCGAGAAGGAGCTCGACCGCCGCAACGCGGAGCCGATCGTGCCTGAACTGGCCGGGATCTCGGAGATCGCGGAAATGCTCGGTGTGGGCCGTCAGCGGGCGGCTCAGCTGGCCCAGCGCAGCGATTTCCCTCCTGCTGTGGCGCAGCTGAAGTCCGGGCCGGTCTTCCTCGCCGACCAGGTGCGGGGTTTTGAGGCCCGGTGGGACAGGCACAGCGGCCGGCCGATCAAGCCGGTGAGGTTGTCCGCCGCGGAGAAGGAGCTGCTGGAGTACCTGCGGCGGGCTGGTTCCGAGACCGGGCCGGTCCACGCGGAGCTGGCCGCGGAGGGCGACGAGGAGCCGGCAGAGCTGACGGTCTGCCTGCACGAGGGGCGCCTGCGCGCGGTCTACGACAGCAGCCTTCACACGGTCAGTGAATCGATCAGCAAGCTCAGGCGTGAAAGGCTGGTGTCGGTGGGGGAGGTGCAGGAGAGGGCCGGTGCGGAGACGGTCGTCGACCTGGACCTGACCTCCAAGGGTGAACGGGTGGCTGCCATGCGCTAGATACCCTGACTTTCTCTCGACAACGTCCACGGCAGGGCCCGCAGCTTCAGTCTGCGGGCCCTGCCGCCTGCTCTGAGCCGGTCACTGTCCCTGTACGGCTTCCCCCGCGAGGGCTTTGCCGGAGTGGGGAAGACGCTGGGACTTGTTCGCCCGTCGCCGAGGTGGACGAGGGTGGTGTCGCTGACCGCGCCTCGTTCGGTGGCGGGTCTTGAACAGCGGATGACCTGGTGCAGCGGTGTACGACCGCTGCGTTGCTGGTTCCCGCGGAGCAGAGCCTGGGTGTATGAAAAATCGGGTTTTGCACCAATGGATGGCGTGCGACAGGCGCCGACGTCGGCGGGAAGGCTCGAAGCTGCGCCCTGCCGCGTGGGTCCCCAAATATTTGAGGCTCCCCGCTTGCCGGCAGGGAGCCTCAGAGCCGCTGGCGTCCAGGTCAGTAGACAACAAGCTGGCTAGCGCCACGCGTCAGTGGCGTCCTCTATAGAACGATCGCACGGGTTGTTCGGTCCAGGCAAGCGGACACTTCAACAACAATCGTGAACGACGCCACTAAACACACTCCCGTGACCTGCGGTGACTGGACCGTAACCGTTGAAGATCATGATGTTTGTTCAGGTCAGCGAGGGGTGTTCACCAGCTGCTGAAGAGCTGCTCGCACGCGTTCAACTACTCATCCGAGCAGCCAAGTTGTTGAGAAAACGAAGCTACGGACCACGGCGGGAACTCAAGCACGACCGGCCTCAGTTCTCCATAGCATCAGGACCGCACAGCGCTAGCAGAGATTGTCCCAAGCCCTCGTGGGACGACGCCGCGCCACGCCGAAACGGGCGGCGCAGGGCAGCGCGCATCAAGCGGCCGGCCTAACCGCAGCAGTAAGGGAATGAGAAGGACCTGGCGTGAACGACGACGGCGCCGCGGCGCAGTGCGCTTGCCAGCGAGCCCTGGAGCATCTTCGGGATGAGCTCCATCGGCTGGCACAGCAGGCCGGACTCGGCATCAGTGATCTGGCTGCAGAAGTGCACGAGCCAGCGGCCAGGGTGCGCCGCTGGTTCCGAGAACCGGACGGCTCGGCGGACCTGGTCGCCGCCCTCGTGGAGGTCTGCGTGCAACATATGCAGAGCCGCGGCCACTGGCCCGCCTCCCACCTGGGTGATCCGCAGTGGTGGCAGGACCAGCTGAACGCGGTGAACATACATGTGCTGTTCGGCGTTTGTACTGCTGAACAAACCACCGTCTCTGTGCGGACGCGGCTGCTTGTGTGGACGGTCCAGCCCATCGCTCGCCACGTGCCGGTTTTCACCAGCGTGCTGGCGGTAGTGCTCTTCGCCTACGTCCTTGTCATCACCACTACTGTTTCGGATCCTGCCGTCCGGCGCTCCCCGAGTGCAGCAGCCAGCACGGAGGCATCCGAGCAGGCCGCTGAGACTCGCCGTGATGCGCCCGCAGTGGGCCGCGATGAGCGCATGCCACTTGCCACCTCCTCCGCATCTCCCCAGCAACCAGGCAGTGACAACACGGCACCTTCCTGCAGCGCCTTCGTCGTTACTCAGGGCGATTACGCCGCCGTTGTCGTGGTCTGTCCCGGCCAAGGAGTGATCCTGGTTTGCCCGATAACTGATCTGGAGGCCCCGGCCCGCCGTCCGCACTGGGAAACCCAGGTACTCGAGAAGTGCCCTGTGCGGAGCTGAGGTGCCTTCCCCAGCGGGCTGCTGGCGTACAGGCTCAGATGCACAGCCGGGCACTCCCGAACGCATACGGCCGGTCGTACCTCAGCTTGTCTTTTAACCCGCTGCGTGCAGTGGTCCGAGGCCAGAGTGTCAGTGTCCGGTGGTACCTGTAGGGCGTGGAAGATGCGATTTCGGGTGCGATAGCCGTCCTGCGTGAAGCCTTTCCGGCAGAGGTCCGTCACCGGCCTTTGGGCAGGGAAGAGGTTCTGGTGTGGGAGCGAAGGCACGGGGTGGTGTTGCCTGAGCCGTATCGCACTTTCGTGACCGAGATCGCGAACGGTACAGACGACGGTCCGTCTGACGAGGGTGGTCTGCTGCCCCTGGGGGAGAAACCGGACAGCTGGGCTGTCTGGGAAGCGGACTGCTGGATGAGCCCGGAGCCGTTCGATGGCGCCGCCCTACGCTTGCCCGGCCAGCCCTTCCCACTTGAGGAGGAGTGGCAGTGGGAGTACGACTACTACGACCACACCCGCCACTCGTCTCTGTTGCACCAGACCTACCAGCACGGCTCGGTACTGCTGGGCAGCGACAGACCCGGTGAGTACTGGACGCTGGTGATGACCGGGCCGCAACGCGGTCGGGTGTGGTGGCTCGGAGACGGATGCGCCACACCCTATGCCGACCGCCCGTCCGATCAGCCGGGGGGCGATTTCCTGCACTGGGTGAGGGACTGGCATGTCGGACAGGGCTGGTGGCGGGCCGAGTAGCGCCTCCACACCCAGGTCGTGGACTCGACGGCTCGAATGCTCCCTCGAACTTGATCGTCAAAACCGGAACTGCGCGACAGCGCGGCGGCCGTCGCTCGATGCTGGACTCCGTGCGCAGAGACGCAGGACAGGCGAAGGCCGCGTGGTGGGTTTGCCGCATCAAGATGTAGAGGGAGTGGCTCTGTTCACGTCGCAGAGCAGCGTTTCGACAGCAGTTCGGGAGGCGCCTCCCGCTCCGGATGTTCACGAGAACGGACAGCAGTTCGGTAGTGACCGCTGGACCGCCGTCTGCGGCGCCTCGGAAGGCCAGGCCAAAAGCGCTGGCTACGGGCGGAGGCGGCAGCCACGATCGCGCCGTTGCCGACCGCCGGCGGGTGCCTCCCGTTCTCGTGAACAACGACTCGGCTGCCCGCCGGGCGCCGCTCGGAGTTGTGTACAAGCGCTGTCGGAAGTCGTGAACAAAGCCAAGGGAGAGCCGTTCCTGGTGGCGTCACGCTACCGGGACAACCTATTCGACTGCCTGACCGCACGCGGGGACGAACTGTTCGAGCTGGTGGACGCGTTGCTGTGCGCGGACGGGCCGGTGACGGCGCCAGTGGACCTGACGCTGGTGGCTGAACACCGGCGTGGGCACGGTGCCATGTACGACGCGCTGAACCACGGGAACGTCGACGTGCCCCGGCTGCGCCAGGTACTGGCCGGCCTGCCCATGCCGCAGGCTGCCGACGGGCGCCTGGTCCTCGCGGTCGACATCAGCCACTGGCTCCGTCCGGACGCCCCCACCAGCGCCGACCGCCTGTTCTGCCACGTCTACGGCCGCAGCGGCCGGTCCTCGGACCAGTTCATACCCGGCTGGCCGTACTCGTTCGTCGCCGCCCTGGAATCGGGCCGGACGTCCTGGTGCCAGCTCCTGGACGCCGTCCGCCTCGGTCCGGACGACGACGTCGCCGAGGTCACTGCCGCCCAGGTCCGCCGGGTGGTCGTGGATCTGATCGAGATGGGCCGGTGGCACGTCGGCGACCGCGACATCCTGGTCGTCTTCGACGCCGGCTACGACGCCCCGCGCATGGCGCACCTTCTGGCCGGGCTGCCTGTGGAGGTTCTTGGACGAATGCGCACCGACCGGGTGATGCGCAAGCCGGTCCCGGTGCCCTGGATCTCCCCGCCGCAGGGCGGACGGCCGCCGAAACACGGCAAGGAGTTCCGCTTCGCCAAGCCGGAGACCTGGGGTGAGCCCGACGTTGCAACGACACAGGTCACCGACCGGTACGGCACCGCCCGAGCAATGGCCTGGGACCGCATCCACCCCCGGCTGACCACTCGCTCCGCCTGGATCGACCACACCGGTGAACTTCCCATCATCGAGGGCACCTTGATCCGCCTCCAGGTCGACCGCCTGCCCGGCGGCAACGACCCGCTGCCCGTCTGGTTGTGGTCCTCTGCCACCGGCCTGACCGGCGAGGGCATCGATGTGCGCTGGCAGGCGTTCCTGAGGAGATTCGACCTGGAGCACACGTTCCGGCTGATGAAGCAGACCCTCGGATGGACCCGGCCGAAGCTCCGCACCCCCGAGGCCGGCGACCGCTGGACGTGGCTCGTGATCGCCGCCCACACCCAACTCCGGCTCACCCGCGAAGCCGGGGCAGATCTCCGCCGGCCCTGGGAGAGACCGGCCGAGCCCTCACGACTCACCCCGGCGCGTGTCCGCCGAGGGTTTCGGAACCTCCGCCCACACCTGGCCTGTCCGGCCCGTGCACCGAAACCATCAACACCCGGACCTGGAAGGCCGCTTGGCTCCAAGAATCGCCACCCCGCACCCCGCTATGACGTCGGGAAGACGACCAGACGACCCGAGACCGTCATCGAGCGCGACAGCCTCAGAGGTTAAAAGACAAGCTCAGAGCCTGTTTTTCAACCTGGAGCCCGGCCGCGGCTGAGGTCTGTCAGTGGGGCTCGGTACCTTCGCCCGCATGACGACTCGTTCCAATCCGCTGACGGCACTGTCGACCGACCCCACTGGGAGAACACTGGGTCTCAGCCTGCCGTCGGGCTCACTGGTGACCGAGACCAACGACGGTCCTGGACGTGAGCCGCTGCTCTGGGTGGCTGACGGCACCGCAGCGCCCGGCACGTGGGCCCAGTACCTGCCAGTCCGGGCTGCCGCCGGCCTGCGGCCTGTTCTCCTCCAGGACGAGCCCCGCATCGAGAAGTGGTGGGACGGCGAGCTGGATCCCGGCATGATGTCGGACCCCGGCGATCACCGGGCCGAGGAAGTTCTCAAGACGTTCTGGGAATCGGCGGTATCGGATACCTCTGAGAACGAAGACGGAGAGGACGAGGGCGAGACCATCGCCCCGTTCACCGCTAGCTGGCCTGGGCTTGCGTCGACAGAGAGGACAGTGGCAGATCCGGACACGACTGCTGCGGACGTTGCCGATGCTCTGATCAAGAACTCGCTCGAAAGCCCTCGGCTAGCGCTGGTCCCAGTTGGCCGGGCTGCGGACCTTCCCGCAGCAATCGGCTGGTCAGGTCCGGTCAACTACGAGAATGATGTGGCCCGTCTGTGTGCCGTTCTTCGTTCCTGGGAGGACCGCTTCGGCGTCCAGGTGGTCGCTCTGTCCTACGCGCGGCTGGACGTGTCGGTGGCTGCTCCGCCGCAGACGCTGGATGAGGCTCTCGCGGTCGCTGCGGAACATTTCGCGTTCTGCCCCGACAACATCTGGCAGGGATACGAGACCATCCCTCTCTATGCGGAGGAAGCACTGGTGGGCAACACTCACTGGACCTTCTGGTGGGACTGAGGTAGTGCCCGGCGCTTGCGGGCGAGGCGCCTTGTCATGAGGGTGATGAGTGACCAGTTCAGGTGCGCTTCGCTGTGCTGCGGGAGGCGTTCGTAGTCACGGACGTTTCGGCGGGCGTTCATTAGCCAGCCGATGGTTCGCTCGGCTTTCCAGCGGCGGGGCAGGATAACGTAGCCTTTCGCGCCGCGGGGGCGGCAGACGGGTTCGCAGGGTGAGTCAGAGGCGGTCGTCGGCCCAGTTGACGAGCTGGCCGGCGTAGGAGGAGTCGGCCCAGACCTGGGTGATCTGCGGTTGGGTGAGCCGCAGACGCCAGAGCAGTTTGCGGGCTGCGTACCGGTCGGTCGTGTCGGCGGGTGTCACCGTGATTGCGATCTCTCGGGTTGGTGTCGGTGGTGGTGAGAGTCAGTCGCGCTGGTTCAGGGGT
>MUNG01000135.1 GCA_002154585.1 Streptomyces pseudogriseolus | reverse complement strand
GTCCCGGTGATCGCCGCCGCGCCCACCGGTGTCGACCAGGTCAGGGTCTCGCCCAGCAGCAGGATGCCGGCCGCGGCGGCGATCACCGGGACGAAGTAGGTGACCATCTGGCCGGTGGTCGGGCCGACCTCGGCGACGATGCCGTACTGGACGAGGACCGCCAGACCCGTGCCCAGCGTGCCCAGTGCCGCGATCGCGAGCAGCGGGCCGACCGCCAGGCTCGACGGCACGGTGGTGAACAGCGGTGTGACGACCGCCAGTTGGACCGTGGCGAGCAGCAGCTGGCCCCCGGTCAGCGACAGGTGGGAGTGGCTGCTGCCGACGAGGGTGCGGCGGACGTAGATCCAGCCGACGGGGTAGCTCAGGGAGGCGAGCAGGCCCAGGGTCGTGCCGCGCGCGTCCAGGCCGTCGAAGCCCTGCCACGCGCCCAGCACGGTCAGCACCCCGAGGAAGCCGAGGCCCAGGCCGGCCACCCGCACCCGCGTCGGCCGGTCCTCGCGCAGCGCGACCAGGGACAGCGCCATGCCCCACAGCGGGGAGGTCGCATTGCAGATGCCGGCCAGGGTGGACGGAATGGTCAGCTCCGCGAAGGCGAACAGCGAGAACGGCAGGGCGTTCAGCAGGAAGCCGGCGACCGCCAGATGCCCCCAGGTGCGGGCGCCGCGCGGCAGCCCCTCCCGCCGTACCGCCATGGCGACCGCCAGCACGGCCGTGCCGAACGCCAGCCGCCCCAGGGTGACCTGGAACGGGGCGTAGCCCTGGGTACCGACCTTGATGAGGAGGAAGCTGAAGCCCCAGATCAGGGACAGGGCGGCGAAGCGCAGCCGCCAGTCCAGGCGGGGGCGGTCGGGAACATCGGGGGCGGGCGCGGAGCCGGTCCGGTCCGGCGCGGTGGCGGAGTCCGTGATGGTCGGGGTGACCGGGGTGGTCGCGGTCGTCGGGGTGACACTGCTGCTCATGCCGGTAACGATGCGGCAGACTCACCTCGTAGCACAATCGAGAAATCGCACGCGGTATCTCGTAGCATCGCTTACATGTTGAACCTGGAGCGCCTGCGCACCCTCGACGCCCTCGCCCGGCACGGCTCGGTCAGCGGTGCGGCGGAGGGGCTGCACATCACCACCTCGGCCGTCTCGCAGCAGATGGCCAAGCTGGAGCGCGAGGTGGGCCAGCGGCTCCTCGCCAAGCACGGGCGCGGGGTACGGCTCACCGACGCGGGCCGGCTGCTCGCCGAGCACGCGGCGCGCATCCTGTCCCAGGTGGAGCTGGCCCAGGCCGATCTGGAGGCGCAGCGCGGCCAGGTCGCGGGCGAGCTGCGGATGTCCGCCTTCCCGACCGCCGCGCGCGGGCTGTTTCCCGTCGCGCTCGCCGAGTTGCGGCGACGCCATCCGGCGCTGCGGGTGCGGTCGCGGGAGACGGAGCCCGAGAACGGCATCCGGGGCGTGATCCGCGGGGACCTCGACCTCGCGGTCGTACTCGACTGGTACAACAAGCCGATGCCGCTGCCCGACGGGCTGGTGAAGGCGCTGCTGCTGGACGACCCGGCCGACGTGGCCCTGCCGGCCGGCCATCCGCTCGCCGGACGTGAGGAGATCGACCTCGCGGAGCTGGCCGAGGACGAGTGGATCACGTGGGGCGAGGGCGAGTTCTGCCACGAGTGGCTGATGTTCACCCTGCGCTCCAAGGGCGTCGAGCCGATCGTGGCGCACCGGGCCGCCGAGAGCCACACCCAGCTCAACCTGGTCGCCGCGGGGCTCGGCGTGTGCGTCGCCCCGCTGCTGGGCCGTGACCCGCTGCCCGACGGGGTGGTGACCGTGCCGCTGCGGCAGCGCGTGCGGCGGCACGTGTTCGTCGTCTGGCGCGCCGACGCCGACCGCCGCCCGTCGATCCGCGCGGCGGTGCGCGCGCTGCGGGCGGCGGGACAACGGGTCGGGGGCGCCGCCCTCACGGACGACGCCCCCAACGACGGTGAACTGTACGCCGAAGCCCCGGTCGCCGGGGCCGCGCGGGCCGGGGGTCACGTGGACGGATCGCCCCTCGCGGCCGGTGCTCCGGTGGGCGCCGCATCGTGAACGGACTCGCCCGCACGGAGGGCGCCCACACGGAGGGCGCCCACACCGACGGTGCCACGCGGACGCTTCCCCGGGACACTGACATCTCGCAGTCCGGGGCCACGGGGGCCGGCGCCCCCGTCAGGACAGTCGCGCGAGCTTTCTGAAGTCCCAGGACACGACCTTCTCCGGCGTCAGCCGCAGCCACGCGTGCCGGCCGTCGTGCGGCATCTCGTCCAGGCCGAAGTTCTTCCGCGCGAACAGCGTCTCCGGCACGTCCAGTTCCGCCCGCAGCTCACCGGTGCGCGGGACCTCGCCCACGAACTCCACCCGCCCGGACAGCTCCGCGCCGCGCAGCTCGTCGTACTCCTCGCCGGTGTCGACCACGATCGCCACCCGCGGGTCGCGCCGCAGGTCCGTGAACCGCCTGCTGCGCACCACCGAGTACAGCCACATCGAGACGCCGTCCCACACGAACCACAGGGTGCTCACGTGCGGCATGCCGTCGGCGGACACCGTGGCAACCCGGCAGGTGCGCTGTTCGGTCAGGAAGTCGTCCAGCTCCCCGGGCGTCATCATGATCTTGCGACCCCGGCGCTGTGTGGCGGACATACGGCCCCTTCTGCTGTCGTGCTGTGCGTGTGCCGTGCACGGATTCCCCCATCGTGCACGGGTCCGGTGGTTCAGGCGAGGGTGATGGAGTCGCCGTCCACGGTGATCCGCACCTCGGGCAGCGGCTTGGTCGCGGGACCGCTGCTCACGCTGCCGTCGGCGACGGAGAAGTTGCTGTTGTGGCAGGGGCAGTTGATGAGACCGTCGGAGACGCTCTTCACCGCGCATCCCTGGTGGGTGCAGGTCGCGGAGTACGCCTTGAACTCGCCCGCGGACGGCTGCACGACCACCACCTTCTGGTCGGCGAACACCTTGCCGCCGCCCTCGGGGATGTCGGCGGTCGAGGCGAGCTGCGTGCCACCGCCGGAACTCCCGCCCGTGCCGCCGCCGTTCGCGGCGTCGTCCGCCGCACCGCCGGACTGCGACGGGGCGGCGGACGCGTCGTCGTCGGAGCCGCCGCAGGCGGTCAGCGCCACGGTGAGGCCGGCCGCCCCCGCAGCCGCCACCACCGTGCGGCGGGCGGGTCCCGATGCGGGCTGGAACGATACGGTCATGCCGGTGTGTCCCTTCCGGGGATGAAGCGTGATCTGGAAACAGGTACGGCCGCCGGGCCCGGGCCGTTCAGGCAGTGCCGAGAGCTTCGCCTGCGTGCGGTCGGAGGGGCGTAAGCCACAGCTGTCGGTCGCCTGTCGGTCGCCGGCGGCGCGCCACCGGGCCGCCTCCGACGTGCGGCGACACCCCAGTAGCCTGGGACGATGCTCAAGGAAGTCATCGCGACCCGATTCATCGCGCCGCTGCGCGAGGGCGGCTCGCTCCCCGGACTGATCGAGGCGGACGACCTCGGCGTCTACGCGCTGAAGTTCACCGGCGCCGGACAGGGCCGCAAGACGCTGGTCGCCGAGGTGGTCTGCGGCGAACTGGCCCGCCGGCTCGGGCTGAGGGTGCCGCGCCTGGTCACCGTCGAGCTCGACCCGGTGCTCGGGCTCGGCGAACCCGACCCGGAGGTGCAGCAGTTGCTGAAGTCCAGCGGCGGCACCAACCTCGGGACGGACTTCCTCTCCGGCGCGCTCGGCTTCGACCCGCTCGCCTTCGAGGTGAGCCCCGAGGAGGCCGGCCGGATCGTGTGGTTCGACGCGCTGGTCAACAACGTCGACCGCTCCTGGCGCAATCCCAACATGCTGCTCAGGAGCGGCGAGCTGTGGCTCATCGACCACGGCGCGACCATGATCTGGCACCACAACTGGCCCGGCGCCGAGGCCTCCGCCGCCCGCCCCTACGACGCCTCCGACCACGCCCTGCGGGGCGCCGCGCCCGACGTCGCCGCCGCGGCGGCGGACCTCGCCCCGCGCATCACCGAGGACCTGCTGGCCGAGGTCACCGCCCAGGTTCCCGACGTGTGGCTGGCCGGAGAACCCGGCTTCGACAGCCCCGACGACCTCCGGCGCGCCTACGCCCGCCCGCTGCTCGCCCGCGCCGCCGGGATCCACCACCGCATCCAGGGCCTCGAGGGGGACCGGTGAGCGACCTGCACGTCTACGAGTACGCGCTGCTGCACGTCGTGCCGCGCATCGAACGCGGCGAACGCATCAACGCGGGGGTGCTCGTGTACTGCCGCCCCCTCTCCTACGTCGGCGCCCGCACCCACCTCGACGAGGCGCGGCTGCTGGCCCTCGACCCCGCCGCCGACGTGCCCGGCGTACGGGCCGCGCTGCGCGCCGTCGAGGGCGTCTGCGCGGGCGGCGACGCGGCGGGCCAGGCGGCCCAGGACGACCCCGGCCGGCGCTTCCGCTGGCTGATCGCCCCCCGCTCGACGATCGTCCAGCCGGGCCCGGTCCACACCGGCCTGACGGCGGACCCGGCGGCGGAGACGGAGCGGATGCTGGACCTGCTGGTGCGGTAGGACGCGGAGGGCCGGACGCGCGCCCCTCGTGAGAGTCGGGCGCGTCGGCCGCGGCGCGTGTCAGGCGCGACGGCGGCGGATGGCGTACCCCGTGGCCAGCAGCGCGCCGCTCGCGAACGTGGCGCCGATGCCGATGTCCCAGCTCGTCGGGCCGCCGGCCGAGGAGCCACCCAGACCGCCCTGGACGCCCCGGGTCGGGGTGGAGGCGGCGGAGGTGCGCGTCGGCGTCGGCGCCGGGCTCGCGGAGCGGGTCGGTGACGCGGTCGCGGTGGCCGTCGGGGTCCGCGTGGGTGCGGCCGTGGTCCGGGTCGGCGAGGCCGTCACGGTGGGCGTACGGCTCGGGGTCGCCGTCGGCGGGCGGGAGGTCGGGGCCGGCCGGTACGTGGAGGAGGTCAGACCGCGCCGGGGGAGCCGCTCGCAGGCGATGCCGTCGTCCGGGCCGGGGTCCTCGTCGAGCCGGTGCGGGTCACTGCGGTCCATGTCGAAGAACGTCTGCGCGTCCTCCTGGTAGGTGAAGTCGGCGCAGTCCAGGTCCTGGGCGTGGGCGATGTCGGCCATCGGCACGATCGCGGCGAGCGCGATCAGCGTGCCTATGACACCGGTGCGACGGCGCATCGGGCGCCTCCTTTCCTGCCGCGGGAGCTCGCGCTTCGACGCTAGGTTCCGCCCGCCGCGACGGCGCGCAGCGGTGGGCCGAACGGGTGCCGGGAAGGAGAACCGGATGCCGGAGCGGTCCGGCCGGCCGCGGGGAATGGATCACACACGCGCGGTGCGCCGTTGACACCGCGTGCCAGGGCTTCTAGCGTCACGTCTGCTGAAGGTACTAAGCGGTCGCTCACCGATTCGGGCGGGCCGCAGGAGCCGCATCCCAAGGGCGAGGAGAAGCAGCAATGTCCACCACTGAGCAGCGGGTCGCGGTCGTCACCGGCGCCGCGCGCGGCATCGGCGCCGCCACCGCCGTACGACTGGCCGCCGAGGGCCGCGCGGTCGCCGTGCTGGACCTCGACGAGGCCGCCTGCAAGGACACCGTCGAGAAGATCACCTCCGCCGGCGGCAAGGCGATCGCGGTCGGCTGCGACGTCTCCGACGAGGCGCAGGTCGAGGCGGCCGTCGCGCGGATCGCCGAGGAGCTCGGCGCGCCGACGATCCTGGTCAACAACGCGGGCGTGCTGCGCGACAACCTGCTGTTCAAGATGAGCGTCTCCGACTGGGACACCGTCATGAACGTGCACCTGCGCGGCGCCTTCCTGATGTCCAAGGCCTGCCAGAAGTACATGGTGGACGCCGGCTTCGGCCGCATCGTCAACCTGTCGTCCTCCTCCGCGCTCGGCAACCGCGGCCAGGTCAACTACTCCGCCGCCAAGGCCGGCCTTCAGGGCTTCACCAAGACCCTCGCCAAGGAGCTCGGCAAGTTCGGTGTCACCGCCAACGCCGTCGCCCCCGGCTTCATCGCCACGGAGATGACCAAGGCCACCGCCGACCGCGTCGGCATGGGCTTCGACGACTTCAAGGCCGCCGCCGCCACCCAGATCCCCGTGGCCCGCGTCGGCGAGCCCGAGGACATCGCCAACGCGATCGCCTTCTTCACCGGCGACGCCGCCGGCTTCGTCTCCGGCCAGGTGCTGTACGTGGCCGGCGGACCGCTCGACTAAAAGGACCCGGACATGACGACAGTGGAACCCACCGGCAAGGCCGCCCTGATCACGGGCGCCAGCCGCGGCATCGGCTACGGCGTCGCGGAGGCGCTGGTCGCGCGCGGCGACCGGGTCTGCATCACCGGACGCAACGAGGACGCCCTCAAGGAGGCCGTGGAGCGGCTCGGCGCCGACCGGGCCGTGTACGTCGCCGGCAAGGCGCACGACGAGGCCCACCAGGCGCTCGCCGTCGAGCGCGTCATGGAGGCCTTCGGCCGGGTCGACTTCCTGGTCAACAACGCGGGCACCAACCCCGTGTTCGGGCCGATCGCCGACCTCGACCTGAACGTGGCGCGGAAGGTTTTCGAGACCAACGTCGTCTCGGCGCTGGGCTTCGCGCAGAAGACCTGGCACGCCTGGCAGAAGGACAACGGCGGGGCGATCGTCAACATCGCCTCCGTCGCGGGCATCGCGCCCTCGCCCTTCATCGCCGCGTACGGCGTCAGCAAGGCCGCGCTGATCAACCTCACCCAGCAGCTGGCGCACGAGTTCGCGCCGAAGGTGCGGGTCAACGCCATCGCCCCGGCGGTGGTGAAGACCAAGTTCGCGCAGGCGCTGTACGAGGGCCGCGAGGAGGAGGCCGCCGCGTCCTACCCGCTCGGCCGGCTCGGCGTGCCGTCCGACATCGGCGGCGCGGCCGCGTTCCTCACGTCCGACCAGTCGGACTGGGTCACCGGCCAGACCCTCGTCGTCGACGGCGGCATCTTCCTCAACGCCGGCGTCGGCTGACCCGTACGCGCCCTCCGGGATCGGCCCGCCGGGCGCCCGCGCCCGAGCCGCGCACCACGCGTGCGCACCGGTCACCACCGCCCCGCCGGACACGGACGCCGTTGACGAAAACGGCGTCCGTGTCGGCGTTCTGAGCACGAAACGTCCGTGACAACGTAGTCATCCGCCAGTTGATCTCAAGGGCCGTTCCGGGCAGGGTCAGCGGGCGTTTCCCTGCGGTATCGTTCGCCGACCCTTGGTATGGCAGATCGAGGAGCGTGCGCGTGTTCAACCGGAACCGATGCCTGCGGCGGGTGGCGGCCATCGCGTCCATATCGTCCCTGATGGCCGGATGCGGAGTTCTGTCGTCCGACAGCCCGGAGGACGAGGGCCCCATCGTCGTGGGAACCACCAGCTCGCCGAGCACGCTGGATCCTGCCGCGTCCTGGGACAGCTCCTGGGAGCTGTTCCGCAACATCTACCAGACGCTGCTGAGTTACCCGATCGGCGCGACGACTCCGCAGCCGGACGCGGCGGAGAGCTGCGAGTTCAGCGACACCTCCAACCAGGTGTTCCGCTGCGAGCTGCGCAAGGGGCTGACCTTCTCCGACGGCAGCGCGCTGGACGCGAAGGCGGTCAAGCACTCGATCGACCGGATCCGCGAGATCAACGTCAACGGCGGCCCGGCCGGTCTGCTGGGCAGCCTCGAGCGGGTCCAGGCGCCGAGCGAGCGGGAGGTGGTCTTCTACCTCAACAAGCCCGACGCCACCTTCCCGTTCGTGCTCGCGACCCCCGCGATGTCGATCGTCGCCCCCGACTCCTACCCGGCGGGGTCGCTCCGCGAGGACAAGAGCGTCGTCGGATCCGGCCCGTACACCCTCCAGTCGTACGAGGAGGGCAAGGAGGCCGAGCTGGTCCGCAACGACCGCTACAAGGGGTACGCCGAGCGCAAGAACGACGCGGTCACCATCCGCTACTACCAGGACTCCGGCGAGATGGTGCAGGCGCTGCGCGACAAGCGCATCGACCTCACCTACCGCGGTCTGGCCGCGGGCGACATCGTCGAACTGCAGGGCAGCACCTCCAAGGAGGAGGCGATCCAGCTCATCGACGGCACCGGGACCGACATCAACTACCTGGTGTTCAACCCGAAGGACCCGTGGGCCGGGAAGAAGGCCGTACGCCAGGCCGTCGCGCAGCTCGTCGACCGCGCCGCGATCGCGCACAAGGTCTACAAGGACACCGTCGACCCGCTGTACTCGATGGTCCCCAAAGGCCTGACCGGACACACCACCGGCTTCTTCGACGACTTCGGCGAGCCCGACGCCGACAAGGCCCGCGAGATCCTCCGCGACGCCGGCATCACCGAGCGCGTGCCGCTCACCCTCTGGTACACCTCGGACCGCTACGGCTCCGAGACCGCCGCGGAGTTCAAGGAGCTGGAGCGGCAGCTGGAGACGTCCGGGCTGTTCGACGTCACGCTCAAGAGCCGCCCCTGGAAGACCTACGTCGAGGGCTACCAGAACGGCGAGTACCCGGTGTTCGGCCGTGGCTGGTTCCCCGACTTCCCGGACGCGGACAACTTCATCGCCCCGTTCGTCGGCGAGCAGAACGCGCTCGGCACGCCGTACGAGGCGAAGAAGATCGTCAACGAGCTGCTGCCCAGCTCCCGCCGTGAGAGCGACCGGGGCAACGTGGTGAAGCAGTTCGAGGAGGCGCAGCAGATCCTCGTGAACGACGCGCGGCTGCTGCCGTTGTGGCAGGGCCGGCAGTACGTGGCGGCGAGCCAGGAGATCTCGGGCGCCGAGCGTGCCCTGGACCCCTCCACGATCATGATGATGTGGCAGCTCTCCCGGAAGACCAGCTGGTAGAGCGCCCGGACAGCCGGCCGCGAGGCCGGCTGTCAGTGGTCGCCGGTAGGTTCTGAGAGCTGGAACGACCACGTGAGCAAGGGAATCGACGTGACCGACATCGCCATGCTGCCCGAGTCCTGGCGCGGGGTTCTGGGTGACGAGCTTCAGCAGCCCTACTTCAAGGAGCTGACCGAGTTCGTCGAGGAGGAGCGGGCGCGCGGTCCCGTCTACCCGCCCCGCGAGGAGGTCTTCGCGGCCCTGGACGCCACGCCGTACGACGAGGTGAAGGTCCTGGTGCTCGGCCAGGACCCGTACCACGGCGAGGGCCAGGGGCACGGGCTGTGCTTCTCGGTCCGGCCCGGGGTGAAGATCCCGCCGTCCCTGCGGAACATCTACAAGGAGCTGAACGCCGACCTGGGCACGCCCGTCCCGGACAACGGCTATCTGATGCCGTGGGCGAAGCAGGGCGTGCTGCTGCTCAACGCGGTGCTCACGGTCCGCGCGGGCGAGGCCAACTCGCACAAGGGGCGCGGCTGGGAGCTGTTCACCGACGCGGTGATCCGCGCGGTGGCCGACCGCCCCGACCCGGCGGTCTTCGTGCTGTGGGGCGCCTACGCGCAGAAGAAGCTGCCGCTGATCGACGAGAGCCGGCACGTGGTGGTGAAGGGGGCGCACCCCTCGCCGCTGTCCGCGAAGAAGTTCTTCGGCTCCCGTCCGTTCTCGCAGATCGACGAGGCGGTCGCCGCGCAGGGGCACCGGCCGATCGACTGGACCATCCCGAACCTGGGCTGATCCGCCGTGCCCGTCCCCGGCACGTCGCGGGGCGGCCTGTCCGCGATCGTCCCGGTCTGCGGTTAGCGTCGGGGGCGACAGCGGGCGACGGTGCGGAGGACGCGGTGACGGAGCGACAGGAGCAGGCGGCGCCGGACGCCCTGCTCACCCGGATCGGCCAGGTCGTGATGCTGCACCACGCGGGCGACCGGGAGGAGGCCCGGCACCGCTTCCTCGGCCTGTGGGCGGAGATCGGGGAGCACGGCGACCCGCTGCACCGCTGCACCCTCGCCCACTACCTCGCCGACACCCAGGACGACCCCGAGGACGAACTGGCCTGGGACCTGCGGGCGCTGACGGCGGCCGAGGAGGCCGGCGGGGCGTGGAGCCAGGACGACGCCCCGGCGGTGCGCGCCCTGTACCCGTCGCTGCATGTGAACCTGGCCGCCGACTACGCCCGCCTCGGCCGCCCCGACGCGGCCCGCGTCCATCTGGACCGGGCCCGGGCCGCCGCCCGCGCCCTCGCCGACGACCGCTACGGCGAGGGCGTACGGGCCGCCGTCCGCCGGCTGGAGGCGCGGCTGGGGGAGGACGGGATGCCGCCCGGGGGACCGGGACCGCCCCGGCAGCGGTGAGCCGGAGGGGCTCAGCGGCCGTAGGTGTCCCGGCAGATCCGCGCCTGCGGGCTGTCCGCCGGCCAGCCGCCGTACTCCCTGCCCAGCGCGCAGACGTCCGAGCCGCCCGAGCCGCCCCCGGTCGAGGACCCGCCGCCGCCCGGGAGCTGTGCCGGAGGGCGCGGGGCCGGCGCGCGCCGGGTCGGCCGAGGCCGCTCCGGGCCCGGGGGCCGCTCCGTGCGCGGCGCCTGCCCGTCGCGCGCGTCGGAAGGCACGTCCGTCTTCGACGGCCCGGCCTTCGGGGTGGCCCGCTTCGACGGCGACGCCTCGGGGGAGTCGGCCGGCACCCGGGTCAGCGCCTCGCGCGCCGGCGCCTGCACGACCGGTGACGCGTCGCGTCCCGCCGCGTCGTGCCCGGCCCCCGGCGGCGGCGCGGTCGCCGGGCCCGGGGCGAGGGGACGCTGGACCGTCACGCAGCCCGAGAGGGCGGCGGCCGCCACGGTCACCAGGAGCGCTGCTGTGGTCGTCGTTCGCTGCACCCCCGCCACTTTGCTGGCTCCGCCCGCCGCGCGGCGGGCGGACAGGCGCGGCCGTCCTCCGCACGGGTGATGTCCGCCCACCTTCGAGGGCCCCGCGGGCGCGGCGGGTGACGTCACTCGCCGGTGGCGCCGTCGATCGCCTCCCGGATCAGGTCCGCGTGACCGTTGTGCCGGGCGTACTCCTCGATCATGTGCGTGTGGATCCAGCGCAGGGAGCACGGCTCGGAGTGCGAGTGATGACGGCTCCGGGAGAGCTCGTCGAGGGAGTGACCGGCTGCGCTGCGCCGGGAGGCCGCGATCTCCGCCTGCCAGGTCTCGTAGGCGTCCTTCCAGGTGTCCGCCTCGCCGGGGTGGAACTCCCCGTCCGGGTCGGCCTCCCCGTAGTAGATCGGCCCCGCGTCCTCGCCGGCGAACACCCGGCGGAACCATGAGCGTTCCACCTCCGCCATATGCCGCACCAGCCCCATCAGCGACAGCTCCGACGGCGCCACCGCGGCCGTCCGCAGCTGCTCGTCCGTCAGCCCTTCGCACTTGAGGGCGAGCGTCGCGCGGTGGTAGTCGAGCCACCCTTCGAGCATGGTCCGTTCGTCGGCGTTCCGGGCGGGTTCGGTGCGCTGGGTCGTCATTCCCGCATCCTTTCCCGCCGACCGGGCCGCACACCACGGCTTTTACGACGGCCGCGTCCCCAGCATGCCCTCGACGATCTCCCGCAGGTCCGCGCGGATGTCCGACAGCGACGGGACGTCGGCGTGGTAGGAGCCCGCGACGCAGGAGAAGAGGAGGCCGTCGGCCCAGGCGGTCAGGGTGAGGGCGTGGCGGGCCGGGGAGGTGGACCCCAGCGCGGTGACGAGGGCGGTCAGGCGGTCGCGGAAACGGGCGCCGGCCGCGTCGAAGTGGGCGCGCAGCTCCGGGCGGCGGGTGGCCTCCAGGGCGAGTTCGTAACGGGCGAGGGTCAGCTCGCGGTTGAGCGTCAGCGCGCGGTGGCCCGCCAGGGCCAGGGCGTCGAGGACGGCGTCGGCGCCGTCGTCGGGGCCGGGGAGTTCGTGAAGCGCCAGGACCCGCTCCTCCCGGTCGGCGAGGCGGCGTACCGCCAGTTCCAGGAGTGCCTGCCGGGTGCGCGCCACGTTGGACGTGGAGCCCTGGGGGAGCCCGGCCGCCTCGTCCACGGCCCGGTGGGTCAGGCCGCGCATGCCGCGCTCGGCGAGCAGGGCGAGTGCGGTGTCGGCGACGAGGTCGGCGCGGGCGCCGGTGGTGGTGCGTTCGGACATGGAGGTCAACCTACCGGTGTCACTACGGCTGTAGTACGGTGGCCGTCGAGGGTCTACTACAAGTGTAGTCAACTGTCGCGAGGAGGAGCCATGACAGCGGCCGAACGCGTGATCGTGATCGGCGGGGGCATCGGCGGGCTGACGGCGGCGGCCGCCCTGCGCCTGCGCGGGGCACGGGTCACCGTGCTGGAGCGCGCCCCCTCCCTGGAGCCGGTGGGCGCGGCGATCTCGCTGTCCCCCAACGCGCTGCGCGCCCTGGACGTCATCGGCCTGGGCGACGACATCCGCGCCCTGTCCGCCTGGCAGGGCGACGGCGGACTGCGGACGCCGAGCGGCCGGTGGCTGGCGCGCGCCGACGCAGCAGCCGCCGCCGAACGCTTCGGCGGCCCCCTCGTCCTGCTGCACCGCGCCACTCTCGTCGACCGCCTCGCCGGACTGCTCCCCTCCGGCGCCGTCCGCACCGGCGCCCCCGCCCGGCTCACGGACCCCGGAGTCCCGGGCGACCCCGGCAGGCCGGCCCGGGTCGAGACGCCCGACGGGGAACTGGAGGGCGACCTGGTGGTGGCCGCCGACGGCATCCACTCAGCCGTGCGCGGCGCCCTCTTCCCCGGCCACCCCGGCGCCGTGTACAGCGGCTTCACCACCTGGCGCGTACTGGTCCCGCTGCCCGGCGTCGCGTTCCCCTCGCACGAGACCTGGGGCCGGGGCGCCATCTGGGGCACCCACCCGCTCAAGGACGGCCGGGTGTACGCCTACGCCGCCGCCGTCGCGCCCTCGGGGGAGCGGGCCCCGGACGACGAGCGGGCCGAACTGCTGCGCCGCTACGGCGACTGGCACAGCCCCGTCCCCGAGGTGCTGGCCGCCGTACGGCCCGAGGACGTCCTGCGGCACGACGTGCACCACATCGCCGAGCCGCTGCCCGCCTTCCACCTCGGCCGCGTGGCCCTCGTCGGGGACGCCGCGCACGCCATGCCGCCCACCCTCGGCCAGGGCGGCAACCAGGCCGTCGAGGACGCGATCACCCTCGCCTTCCCCCGCCCGGACATGCCCTCCTGCGCGGACGCGCCCGTCGCCGACGGCCTCCCCGGCTACACCGCCGTCCGCCTCCCGCGCACCACGGCCGTCGCGCGCCGCGCGGTGCGGACGGCCCGCCTCAACCTGAGGACCGGCCGCGTCGGCACCGTCGTCCGGGACGCCGGGCTGGCCGCGCTGGCCAAGGCGGCGCCGTCGCTGTTCCTGCGCGGGTTCGACGGGGTCGCCGACTGGCGGCCGCCGGGAGGGCCGTCCGGTGCGGCCGGGGACGGCTCCGGGGCACCCCGTATGCTCGCTGCGGACCACGGCAGGCGAGGACCAGAGGAGAACACACCGTGAAGGTCGGCTGCATCGGGCTCGGCGACATCGCGCAGAAGGCCTATCTTCCGGTGCTCGCCGTCCAGCCCGGCGTGGAGCTCCATCTCCAGACCCGCACCCCGGCCACCTTGGAGCGGGTCGGCCACGCCCTCCACCTGCCGGCCGCGCGGCTCCACGCCGACCTCGACGCGCTGATCGCCGCGGGGCTCGACGCGGCCTTCGTGCACGCCCCGACCGACGTCCACCCGCAGATCGTGACCCGGCTGCTCCAGGCCGGCGTGCCGACGTACGTCGACAAGCCGCTCGCGTACGAACTCGCCGACTCCGAGCGGCTGGTGACGCTCGCCGAGGAGCGCGGCGTGAGCCTTGCCGTGGGCTTCAACCGGCGTCACGCCCCCGGCTACGCGCAGTGCGCGGACCACCCGCGCGAGCTGATCCTCATGCAGAAGAACCGGGTCGGGCTGCCGGAGGAGCCGCGCCGGATGATCCTCGACGACTTCATCCACGTCGTGGACACCCTGCGCTTCCTGGCGCCCGGCCGGATCGACGACGTGACCGTGCGCGCCCGCACCGAGGACGGGCTGCTGCACCACGTGGTGCTCCAGCTGGCCGGCGACGGCTTCACCGCCCTCGGCGTGATGAACCGGCTCAGCGGCTCCGCCGAGGAGATCCTCGAGGTGTCCGGGCAGGACACCAAGCGCCAGGTGGTCAACCTCGCCGAGGTGATCGACCACAAGGGCCAGCCGACCGTGCGGCGGCGCGGCGACTGGGTGCCGGTGTCCCGGCAGCGCGGCATCGAACAGGCGGCGCTCGCCTTCCTGGACGCGGTGCGCGCCGGGAGGACGCTCAGCGCCCGTGACGCACTGGCGACCCATGAGCTGTGCGAACGGGTGGTACGAGCGGTCGACGAGCGCCTCGCCTAGGGCCTTTCGTTCGGATCACCCCGGCGTCGGGGGGCCTGGCACGCACTCCCCCACTGCCCTGAGCGGGCGTGGGGGCGCCCCCAGCGGCGTTGCCGTCAGTTGCCAACTCCCCCACGCTCGGCTGCGCTCGCGCGGGCGGGGCCCCCATCGCGTTGTCGCCTTCCTCCGCCTTGCAGCTGCACGCACCAGACCCCGCTCGGGTCAGTCGACGAGGCACCGCGCCTCACGGCCGGCCTGATCCAAACGAAAGGCCCTGGACCGCGCCAGCTGCACCGCGCCGTACACCGCGAGGACCAGCAGCGCCGCCTGCGGGGGCCAGTCGCCGAACCGGACGTACAGGGTGGTGCCCTGCGCCCGCGGCACCTCGTAGACCTGCGCCACGGAGGCGTCCGTGCCCAGCCACGGGCCGATGCGCCCGCCGTCCGCGCCGTACACGGCGGACACCCCGGTCAGGGTGGCGTGCACCATCGGTCGGCCGGTCTCGGCGGCGCGCAGCGCGGCCAGCGAGGCGTGCTGCTCCGGCGCCCAGCTGCCCTGGAACGTCGACGTGGACGACTGAGCGAGCAGCACGCCCGCGCCGTCCTGTACGAGATGGCGGCTCATGTCCGGGAACGCCGTCTCGAAGCACACCATCGGCCCGATCCGCAGACCGTCGCCCACGTCCATGACGACCTGCTCGGAGCCGCGCCTGCGGTCCTCGCCGGCCGCCTTGCCGACGGAGGTCGCCCAACCGAGCAGGGAGCGGGCCGGGATGTACTCCCCGAACGGCACCAGGCGCATCTTGTCGTACCGGTCGCCGGTCGGGCCGTCGGGGCCGACCAGCACCGAGCTCTTGTAGATGCCGGGCCGGTCCGAGCGCCGGGCGTCCACGTTGACCAGGATCTCCGCGTCCGTCTCGCGGGACAGCGCGGCCAGCCGACGGGCCAGGTCGGGACGGTCGCCGAGGTCGAAGCCGACGCTGCTCTCCCCCCAGACGACCAGGTCGACGTCCTGGCCGGCCAGCTGCCGGGTCAGCCGCTCCTCGCGGTCGAAGCGGCGGTCCGCGCTGTCCGCCCCGGCTATGACGCCCGGCTGGACGAGCGCGATCCGCGTCCGCTCCCCGGTGGGCTCCGGGCGCGGCGCCCCGGCCCACGCGGCGGACCCGGCGGCGGCCACCGCGACCAGCCCCGCCACGGCCGGCACCCGCACCCGGCGCATCGCGACCAGCACGGCCACCGCGACGTTCAGCGCCACCACCAGGAAGCTCGGCAGCCACACCCCGCCCACGGACGCCAGCCGCAGCGCGGCCTCCACCTGCCACTGGCTCGCGCCCAGCACGCCCCACGGCCCGCCGAGCCCCTGCCAGGAGCGGATCAGCTCGATCGTCAGCCAGCCCGACGGCACCACGAGCAGCGCGGCGGCGACCCGGCCCCCGGACGGCGAGCCGCCCAGCGTCCGGCGCACCAGCCACCCCCACGGCGCCCACAGCGCGCCCAGCAGCGCGGCGATGACGAACGTGAACACGTGCAGGCTGGGCAGCAGCCAGTGGTGCATGGCCAGCATGAAGGCGAAGCCGCCGCACCAGCCGTCGAACGCGGCCCGCCGTCCGGTCGGCGCGGTGCGGATCAGCAGCAGCCAGGGGACCAGGGCGACGTAGGCGACGAACCACAGGTTCGGGGCGGGGAACGCCAGGACGGGCAGCGCGCCCGCGACCGCGGCGGCGGTCGAGCGGCGCCACGGGGAGGCGAGGAGGTGGCCGACGTTGTTCATGGGCGCCTCCCTACCCCGTGCTGCCTCCAGTGTGCGTCCCGGACCCGGCCGGATGCGCCGCGCGACGACTTTCAGTCGATCACATCGTCCGCCCGCCCGCCGGTCGGGCTGCGCCACCTCTCGTCCACCACGACCCGGCTCAGCCGCCAGCCGTCGGGCGTGCGCACCGTCGTGAACAGGCACCGGCCGCCGCTCAGCAGGTCGAGCCCGCCGGCCCCGTCCGCCTCCCCGCCCCGGGACGCGGGGCTGACGTAGTCGGCCCGCATCTCGGCCGTGTCCCCGGCGTCCCCCTCCCACGTGCCCAGCCGCACGCGGCGGTTGACGAGAAGAAGCTGCCGCACGGGGAACTCCGCGGACCGTTCGGCCAGCCACCCGGCCACCGTGCCGGCGTCCCCCTCGATGCCGCCCGCACCGCGGTGGTCCGCCCGCCCGTCCGCGGTGAACAGCCGCCGGTACGCCGCCCAGTCGCCGTCGTCGACGGCCACCGCGTAGTCGGTGACGAGCCCGTCCAGGGCCAGCCGGTCCCGTACGGTCGCGAGCTCCACACGCTGCGTCATCGGCTCAGTGTTGACCATGCGGGGGAGCGCGGCCAAGGGGCGTGCGCGGACATTCCCCGGCCCGCGGGCCCGGGCGCGACGCCGGCGGGCCCGTCTGCGACTCTGGGGATCTTCGTCCCGCGTTCTGCGCCAGGAGGTACTCGTGAAGCGTCTGGTCACGGTGGTCACCGGGGGAGGCCGGGGCATCGGCGCCGCGACCTGCCGGCGGCTGGCGGCCGAGGGACACGACGTGGCGGTGAACTACGTCCGGGACACCGGCGCCGCCGAGAAGGTGGCCGAGGACGTGCGGGCGGCCGGGGCGCGGGCGGTGACGGTGCGGGCGGACACGTCCGACGAGGCCGACGTGGAGCGGCTGTTCGAGGTGACGGAGCGCGAACTCGGGCCGCTGACGGGGCTGGTGAACAACGCGGCGGTGACCGGGCCGCTCGGGCCCTTCACCGAGGTCGCCACGGACACGCTGCGCCGGGTCGTCGACGTCAACGTGGTGGGCACGCTGCTGTGCGCGCGGCGGGCCGCCCAGTTGATGACGCCGCGCGGCACGGGCGTGATCGTGAACATCTCGTCGGGCGCCGCGACCTTGGGCAGCCCCGGCGAGTACGTGCACTACGCGGCGACCAAGGCGGCCGTGGACGCGCTGACCGTGGGGCTGTCGAAAGAACTCGGGCCGTCCGGGGTGCGGGTCAACGCGGTCGCCCCGGGCCTGATCGACACGGAGATGCACGCCGCGATGGGGGCGCCGGACCGGGTCCGCGAGATGGCCGGGACCATCCCGCTGCGGAGGGCGGGACAGGCGGAGGAGATCGCGGCGGCGGTGGCCTGGCTGATGTCGCCGGACGCCTCGTACACCACGGGGACGGTACTGCGGGTCGCGGGCGGACGCTGACAGGGGACGCGGTCCGGTGCGGCCGTCAGGCCGCCTCGACGACCCGTCCGCGGATGGCGGCCGCCCACTCGACGACCAGCATCTCGTACTCCTCGCGCTCCTGGGCGGACAGGGAGCCGCCCGCCCGCAGCCACAGGGCGCGGATCTGCTCGTTCACCTCGGCGGCGGACCGCACGGAACCAGGGGGCGTTAAATCGGGGGACATGCGGACAAGCCTAGGGCCATGGACTGACGGTGCGCTACCGGACGGCTACGGGACCCGTATGGGTTCGGTCACGTGCCGCGGACACGTCCCGGGTGTATGGGACGTGCCCGACGGGCGGCGAACCGTTTCCGCGCGCCCGGTCCGCACCCGCGTTCCCGTCCGGAACGTCAGCCCGCCGACTCCGCCGCGTGCGGGCTGAGCGCGCCCACGGCCACCAGGACGATGATCACGACGCCGAGCACGATCCGGTACCAGACGAACGGCATGAAGCTCTTGGTCGAGATGAACTTCATGAACCACGCGATCACCGCGTACCCGGTGGCGAACGCGATCACCGTGGCGAACAGCGTCGGGCCCCAGGAGACGTGCCCGCCCTCCGCCGCGTCCTTCAGCTCGAAGAGACCGGACGCCAGCACGGCGGGGATCGCGAGCAGGAACGAGTAACGCGCCGCGGCCTCGCGCCGGTAGCCCATGAACAGGCCGCCGCTGATGGTGGCCCCGGAGCGGGAGACGCCCGGGATCAGGGCCATCGCCTGGCACACGCCGTAGATGAGGCCGTCCTTGACCGTCAGGTCGCCCAGCTCCTTGCGGGGCGCGGCCACCCGGTGCCGACCGCCGCTCTCCGCGCGCGCCGCGAGCCGGTCGGCCACGCCGAGGACGACGCCCATGCCGATCAGCATCGCCGCCGTGAGCCGCAGATCGCGGAACGGGCCCTCGATCTGGTCCTTGAGCGTCACCCCGAGCACGCCGATCGGGATCGAGCCGACGATGACCAGCCAGCCCATGCGGGCGTCCTGGTCCCGGCGCATCGCCTTGTCGGTCAGCGAGCGGGACCACGCGGAGAGGATGCGCCCGATGTCCTTGCGGAAGTAGATCAGCACCGCGGTCTCCGTGCCGATCTGCGTGATCGCGGTGAAGGCCGCGCCGGGGTCCTCCCAGCCGGAGAAGGCCGCGGTCAGCCGCAGATGCGCGCTGGAGGAGACGGGCAGGAACTCGGTCAGACCCTGGACGAGTCCGAGGATCAGTGATTCAAACCATGACATAGGGCAGCGGGGTCCAAGTGCCGATCGCGGAAAGGTCGAAGGGCACACCCCCACCGCCGGGTGCGATGTTGTCGATCATCGGGCGCGCCGAGGGCGAACTGTAGCGCTCGCAGATGAAGCATCGGCGAAGGTTCGATGGCCCCCCGCGTCCTTCCGGGTGACGCTCAGGCGGCCGCGGGACCGCCCACCGTCCAGCCCGGCGCCTGGGGGTGCGCGGTCAGCTCACGGTGCCGCGCCTCCTCGCCGCAGGCCCGGCAGGTGACGACCGGCACGAACTCGTGGCCGCAGTGGTGCTCGAGCACCATCGGGGTGCCGGTGTCCGCCCGCAGATGGCGGTCGCCCCACTCCTTCAAGGTCCACAGCACGGGCTCCAGTTCGTAACCCGCCTGGGTGGGCCGGTACTCGAAGCGCTGCGGACGCTCGCTGTACGGGCGCTTGGTCAGGATCCCGGCGTCGACCAGGCGGCGCAGGCGCGTGGCGAGGATGTCGCGCGGCGCGCCGATGTTGCGCACGAGCTGGTCGAAGCGGCCGTTGCCGAGGCACACCTCGCGCAGCACGAGCAGGGAGTACTTCTCACCGACGAGGGCGAGGGCGTCGGCGATCGAGCAGGGACGCGGGTCTTTGGAGGGGGCCATGCGCCCAGTTTACGGGCATGACCGGAAGTGGGTTTGAATTTCCAATGCTCGGCGTTATGGTGAGTTGGAAATTCCTACTCACCGGTAGCCCGAATCTGGTGACCGTCCTGAACGGTCCGGCCGAGGAGGCCCGCACCATGCGTGACGCCGTCGTCGTCGAAGCCGTACGCACCCCCATCGGCAAGGGCAAGCCCCACGGCGCCCTCGCCCACGTCCACCCCGTCGAACTTCTCGCCCACACCCTGCGCACCCTCGTCGAACGCTCCGGCGTGGACCCGGAACTGATCGACGACGTCATCGGCGGCACCGTCGACCAGGTCGGCGAGCAGGCCATGAACACCACCCGCTACGCCGCCCTCTCCGCCGGGCTGCCCGAGTCCGTGCCCGCCACCACCGTCGACCGCCAGTGCGGCTCCTCCCAGCAGGCCGTGCACTTCGCCGCCCAGGGAGTCATCTCCGGCGCGTACGACATCGCCGTGGCCTGCGGCGTGGAGTCCATGAGCCGGGTGCCGATGTGGTCCAACGTCCCCGAGGGCAAGGACCCGTTCGGCCCCGGGATCGCCGCCCGCCACCCGGAGGGGCTCGTCCCGCAGGGCATCAGCGCCGAGCTCATCGCCGCCAAGTGGTCGATCACCCGCGAGCAGATGGACGCCTTCGCCGTGTCCTCGCACCGCCGGGCCGCCGCGGCCTGGGACGCCGGGCTGTTCGACGCCGAGGTGGCCCCGCTGGAGGGCGTCACGCGCGACGAGTGCGTGCGGCCGGACACGAACGCCGAGGTCCTCGCCGGACTCCGCCCCGCCTACCACGACCCGGGCTTCGCGGAGCGCTTCCCGCAGATCGAGTGGAACGTCACCGCCGGCAACGCCAGCCCCGTCAACGACGGCGCGTCCGCCGTTCTCGTCATGGCAGGGGAGACGGCCGCCCGGCTCGGCCTGCGCCCCCTCGCCCGGCTGTACAGCTTCGCCGTCACCGGGTCCGACCCGCTGCTCATGCTCACCGGCGTCGTCCCGGCCACGGAGAAGGTGTTGCGCCGGGCCGGTCTCGCCCTCGACGACATCGACCTGTTCGAGGTCAACGAGGCGTTCTCCAGCGTGGTCCTCGCCTGGCAGCAGGAGACCGGCGCCGACCTGGACAAGGTCAACGTGCACGGTGGGGCCATCGCCCTCGGCCACCCGCTCGGCGCCAGCGGCACCCGCCTGACGACCACCCTGGTCCACGCCATGCAGGAGCGCGGGGCGCGCTACGCCCTCCAGACCATGTGCGAGGCCGGCGGTCTCGCCAACGCGATGATCCTCGAACGGATCTGAAGGACCGGAACGAATCTGACGGACCGCAACGGGTCTGACGGGGCAGGAGCGGAGGTGGCGCGCCGGTCCGTCAGCGGGCGCGCAGCCGGTTCCGCTTGCGCCACGCCACGACCGCGCCCGCCAGACCCGGTACGGCGATGCACGCCAGCGCGATCAGGAAGGCCGGGGACGTCGGCGTCGAGGCGCGGGCCCCGGCCACCACGTAGGCGGCGGTGTTCGGGATCGAGCCGAGCGCCGTCGCCAGCAGGAACGGCAGCAGACCCATCCGGGAGACAGAGGCGCAGTAGTTGGCGGCGGCGAACGGGATGCCCGGGAACAGCCGCGCCGCCAGCATCGACCGGAAACCGTGCCGGCTGAGCTGGTGGTCCGCCGCCTTCAGCCAGCGCCCGCGCAGCAGCGGACGCAGCGCCTCCTGACCGAGCACCCGCCCCAGACAGAACGCGAGCCCCGCGCCCAGCACCGTGCCGCCCAGCGCGGCCACCAGCCCGAACTGGGAGCCGAACAGCGCCCCCGCGGCCAGGTTCAGCAGCGGGCGCGGCACGAACGCCACCGTGCACGCCCCGTACGCCACCGCGTAGGCGACGACGGCCGCGGCGCCGCCGAGGCGGTTCGGCAGGCCGTCGGTCAGCAGCCGCTGCGGCTCCAGCGCCACCATCACCGCAGCCGCCGAGGCCAGCAGGACCACCAGCAGCGACAGCCGTGACCACGGCGACAGCAGGACTCTCGCGCAGCGGCCGGCGAAACCCGGCGCGGGCGCGAGAACGGGAGCGGCCGTGGGGAGGGCGACCAGGTCGGACGAGCCGGCCCGGGGACGGGCCGTGGCGGTGCCCCCAGAGCGGTCGGTGGCATCGAGCATCCGGTGACACTAACCGACATATGTACGAGATCGCCGTAGTGTGCGTCTCATGCGCGTCACAGAAGACCGTCCGGTGCCGCCGCGGATCCCGGACAGCCCGCTGGCCGACACGGTGCTGGAGCGGCTCGTCGCCGCCTACGCCCCCGCCGCCGACCCCGGGCAGGCGGCCGTCATGCGGGCGTACATGAAGGACGTCGCGCCCTTCCTGGGCCTGAAGACACCGGTGCGCCGCGCGCTGTCGCGCACCGTCGAGGCGGGACTGCCCCGCCCCACCGAGGCCGACTGCGCGGCCGTCGCCCTGCGCTGCTGGGAACTGCCGGAGCGGGAGTACCACTACTTCGCCGTCGACCATCTCCGCCGGCACGTACGGAGGTGCTCCTCCGGCTTCCTGCCGGTCGCCCGCCACCTCCTCACCACCGTGCCCTGGTGGGACACCGTCGACCTGCTCGCCGCGCACGTCGTCGGGCCGCTGGTCGCCGCCGACCCCGCGCTCACCGCCGAGATGGACCGCTGGAGCACCGACGACGACATGTGGCTCGTACGCACCGCGCTGCTGCACCAGCTCCGCTACAAGGAACGCACCGACACCGGACGGCTCTTCGGCTACTGCCTGCGTCAGTCCGGCCACCCCGATTTCTTCGTCCGCAAGGCCATCGGCTGGGCCCTGCGCGAGTACGCCAAGACCGACCCGGACGCCGTACGCGGCTTCCTCGCGCGGGAGGGCGACCGGTTCGCGCCGCTGTCGGTACGGGAGGCGCTGAAGAACATCGGCGCGTGACCGCACCGTCCGTCGCGGTCACGTGACCTCGGCTTTCCGCCGCGCGGAAAATGGTTCGACGCGGGGCGCGGCGTCGGCGAGGATCGTCCCCATGTTCCGGTACGCCTTCCTTCTCGCAGCATCCGCCGTCGCGGATGCCCCGAAGGCTGCCGTCACCGTTCTCGTCGCCGCAGTCGACGGCGCCCGAAGCTGACCCTCCCCGGATCGCCCGGCGGACCCCGCAGGGGGAGGGTCGGCCAGGTTCCTGGGGTCCCCGTCCCGGCCGCGCGCCGCATCGCCGCGCCCGGGACCTGATGCGTCATCACCTGAGAGGCTTCCAGGTACCGCCATGTCCAAGACGGCGTACATCCGCACCAAGCCGCACCTCAACATCGGCACGATGGGCCATGTCGACCACGGCAAGACCACCCTGACCGCCGCCATCACCAAGGTGCTCGCCGAGCGGGGCGCCGGCACGTTCGTGCCGTTCGACCGCATCGACCGCGCCCCGGAGGAGGCCGCCCGCGGCATCACCATCAACATTGCGCACGTCGAGTACGAGACCGACACCCGTCACTACGCGCACGTCGACATGCCCGGCCACGCCGACTACGTGAAGAACATGGTCACCGGCGCCGCCCAGCTCGACGGGGCGATCCTCGTCGTCTCCGCGCTGGACGGGATCATGCCGCAGACCGCCGAACACGTGCTGCTCGCCCGGCAGGTGGGCGTCGACCACATCGTCGTCGCGCTCAACAAGGCCGACGCGGGCGACGAGGAACTGACCGACCTGGTCGAGCTGGAGGTCCGCGAACTGCTCACCGCGCACGGCTACGGCGGTGACGCGGCGCCCGTCGTCCGGGTCTCCGGGCTCAAGGCGCTGGAGGGCGACCCGCGCTGGACCGCGTCCGTCGAGGCGCTGCTCGACGCGGTCGACACCTATGTGCCCGTGCCGGAGCGGTATCTCGACGCGCCGTTCCTGCTGCCGGTGGAGAACGTGCTCACCATCACCGGCCGCGGCACCGTCGTCACCGGCGCCGTCGAGCGCGGCACGGTACGGGTCGGCGACCGGGTGCAGGTGCTCGGCGCGGACACCGAGACCGTGGTGACCGGCCTGGAGACCTTCGGCAAGCCGATGGAGGAGGCGCAGGCCGGGGACAACGTGGCGCTGCTGCTGCGCGGGGTGCCGCGCGACGCGGTGCGGCGCGGACACGTGGTGGCCGCGCCGGGCAGCGTGACGCCGAGCCGGCGGTTCACGGCGCGGCTGTACGTGCTGTCGGCCCGCGAGGGCGGCCGGACGACACCGCTGTCGACCGGCTACCGGCCGCAGTTCTACATCCGCACCGCCGACGTCGTCGGGAACGTCGACCTCGGCGAGGCGGCGGTGGCGCGGCCCGGTGACACGGTGACCGCCACCGTGGAGCTGGGGCGCGACGTGCCGCTCGAGCCCGGTCTCGGCTTCGCCGTCCGCGAGGGCGGGCGCACGGTGGGTGCGGGGACGGTGACCGAGGTCGGCTGAGCGATCGGCGGGCACGGGGGTGGCCGCACAATGGGACGGTGAGCGAGTCCATCCCCGTGTCCCGCGCCGTCGACCACGGCACCGCCAAGCTGATGCCCGACGTCGACCGGGAGCGGGCCTGGCTGCTGACCGTCGACGGCGCCCCGCAGTCCTACGTCGACCTGGACGAGCCGACGCACCTGGAGTTCGAGTACGCGCGTCGGCTCGGCCACGTCCTCGACGTGGCCGGCGAGCCCGGGGCGCCGCTGGACGCGGTGCATCTCGGAGGCGGGGCGATGACGTTGCCGCGGTACCTGGCGGTCACCCGGCCGGGGTCACGGCAGGAGGTGGTGGAGGCCGACGCGGGTCTCGCGGCTCTCGTCGCCGAGCATCTGCCGCTTCCGGCCGGCGCCGGCGTCACCGTGCACTCGGTGGACGCCCGCGCCTGGCTCGAAGCGGCCCCGGACCGCTGCGCGGACGTTCTGGTCGCGGATGTCTTCGGCGGCTCCCAGGTGCCCGCGCATCTGACCACCGTCGGGTACGTCGACGAGGTCGCGCGGGTGCTGCGGCCCGGCGGGGTCTACCTCGCCAACCTCGCGGACGCGGCGCCGTTCGCGTTCCTGCGCTCGCAGCTGGCGACGGTGGCCGCGCGGTTCGCGGAGTGTGTGCTGATCGCCGAGCCGGCGGTGTTGCGGGGGCGGCGGTTCGGGAACGCGGTTCTCGCGGTCTCCGACCGCGCGCTGGATGTACCGGCGCTGACCCGTGCGGTCGCGGCGGATCCGTTTCCGGCGCGGGTGGAGGCGGGGGCGGTGCTGGATGCCTTTGTGGGCGACGCGCCTGTGGTTCACGACGGGACGGCGGTCCCGTCACCCCTGCCGCCCTCGGGGGCGTTCGCGGTGGGTTGAGCGGCGGGCTGCGGCGCCGTCGTGGCTGGTCGCGCAGTTCCCCGCGCCCCTTTGGGGGCGCGGGGAACTGCGCGAACGGCCCGCCACCGGGCGTACGCCGAAGTACCGGCCCCTGCCCCCGCGGCGCGTCTCAGCCGGCTGGGAGTGAGGCGTCCGCATCGGTAGTGGGCGCCGCAGCGACCGTGACCTGGTGCTTGCGGCGGCGCAAGTTGCGGACGTCCGGAACCGTCAAAACCGCCGCTGTGACGACAACCACCAACGCCGCGCAGCCCCACAACGCCTCCGGCCGGCCGAACGCCGACTCCGCCGGGCCCGCGAGGGCCATCGCCGCCGGGACCAGGGCGACCGAGCCGAACCAGTCGTACGCGCACACCCGGGACAGCTTCTCCTCGGGTATCTCCTGGTGCAGCGCGGTCATCCAGGAGACGCCGAACACCTCCACGGACAGCCCCGTCAGGAACATCACCGCGCACAGCACCGCCACCGGCACGGGCACCGCGAGCGCGGCGGACGGCAGGGCCAGCGGGAACACGCACAGCGTGCCCACCAGCAGCAGACGGCGCGGCTGCCAGCGCGTCATCAGCAGCGCGCCCGTCACCGTGCCGCCGCCGAAGAAGGCCAGCGCGACGCCCCAGGGGGCCGCCCCGCCCAGATGGTCGCGGGCGACGAGCGGACCGTAGACCGCGTCGGCCGCGCCGACGACCGCGTTGGCGATGGAGAACTGCACGACGATGCCCCACAGCCACGGCCGGCCGGTGAACTCCCGCCAGCCGTCCCGCAGGTCGGCGAGCATACCGCCGCCCGGCTCACGCGGCGGTATGTGCTTCACGTCGAGGAACGCCCGCAGCATCGCCGCGACCGCGAAGGCCGCCGCGTCCGCCGCCAGCACCCAGCCCGGCCCGATCGCGGCGACCATCGCCCCGCCGAGCGCGGCGCCGCCCAGGGTCGCCCCGTGCATCGCCATCCGGAACACCGCGAACGCGCGGCCCGCCTGCTCGCCGTCGACGGAGGAGAGCAGCATGCCCTCGGCGGCCGGGTTGAAAAATGCCTGCCCGGCGCCGCCGAGCGCGCTGAGCAGCATCATCTGCCACAGCCGCGGCTCACCGGCGAGGACCAGCGCGGCGAACGCGCCTTGCGAGACGCAGTTCAGGGCGTTGGCCGCGACCATCACCCGGTGCCGTGGCAGCCGGTCCGCGACGGCGCCGCCGATCAGCAGGAACAGCACGAGCGGCAGGGTGCGGGCGGCGGCCACCAGGCCCACGTCCCCGCCGTCGCCGCCCGCGCCCAGCACGGCGAACGCGGCGGCGATCAGCGCGCCGTGGCTGCCCAGGTTGGTCACCACGGCGGAGGCGGTCAGCAGCGTGTAGTTGCGGCCGGCCCAGGCGGGGCGGCGGCGGGCGGCAGAGGTCGGCACCTGGTGACTATCGCCGGGCGAGGGCCGTCTTGCCAAATGGGTTCCGGGCCCGCCCACCCGCGGGCCCGGACCGTCACGACTCCGTCGGCGGTTCCTCGGTCAGCCGGACCGTGCTGAGGATCTTCTGCACGGTCGCCTCGGGAATCTCGTCCTTCACGCCCGCCGCGCCGTACAGGTTCCAGGTGACGAAGTCGCCCGCGCCGTTCTTGAACCCGAACGTGATCGCCTTGCCCTCGCTGTCGCACTTGCCCTTCTGCGGCGTGCCCTCCGAGTGCGCCGTGGCCACGTGCCCGGTGATGCCGGACTTCGTCGTGTACGGCTTCGGCGCGTCGAACTTCACGCTCTTCTTGTCGGGCTGCGTGTAACCGCCGAAGATCCACCACGGGACGCGGGTCTCGGCCGCCTCCTTGGTGTCCTTCGCGCCGTTCTCGCCGCGGGTGCCCGCGGTGACGAGCGCGGTGTCCTCGGTGCGGCCGTCCTTGTTCTCGTCGGCGGTGCACCACTTCGACTTCAGATAGGCGGGGGCGGTGACGGTGGTGCGGCCCATCTCACCGTTCTTCTCCTCCCACTCGAAGCCCACCGAGGTGTCCGGCGTCTCGATCTCCCAGTCGGCGGGGACGTCGAACTTGGTGCCGAAGCGGGTGTTCACCACGACCTGCCAGCCGGGGATCGTCGCCTTCTCCCCCTCGCCGCCGCGCGGGTTGTCCCCCGAGGGGGAGGCGGTCGGCTCGGCGGAGGTGTCCTTGGACGCGGTCGCGCTCGGCTTGCCCTTCTTGCCGTCGGCCTCGTCGTCCTTGTCGCCGCCGAGCACCAGGAAGCCCGTCACGCCCGCCGCCACGACCACCGCCGTCGCCGCGACGATCGCCACCAGCTTCGTACGGTTCCCGCCACCGCCGCCGTCCGGCTGCGGCATGCCCACGGTGGTCGGCTCGCCCCACTGCGGCTGCTGCTGGTACGGGTTCGGCTGCTGGTAGCCGGGTTGCTGGTACGGATTCGGCTGCTGGTACCCCGGCTGCTGGTACGGATTGTTCGACTGCGGGTTCTGCTCGCCCCCGGGCGGCTGCTGTCCTGGCCACATGGGCAGTCACCCTAGCCGCGCCCTGACACGATTCGGTCACTGCCCTTTGACGGGGACGTAGCAACCACCGGACCGGGGCGTGCCGGTCGCGGATCTCACACGGCCGCGCCGGCGCCGTACGGGCCGAACAGGTCGAGCAGCCGGACCCGGGAGGAGTGCAGCCGGTGGGCGACCACCTCGCCCACCCAGCGGGTGATCTCCCGGCCCAGACCGGCGTCCTCCTCGCACAGGGCGAGTACGGACGCGGCGTCGAACTCGTACGCCCGCACCGGGGTGGCCGCCTCGGCGCCCAGGTGCCAGACGTGCGGGTGGAACAGCCACGACCAGCCGACCAGTTCGTTGTGCCCGAGCCGCTCGATGACGAGGGCCCGGCGGCCCGGCACGCGCATGTCCAGCTCCACGGTGCCGGTCCTGATCACCCAGAACCGGTCCGCCCGGGCGCCCTCCTCGAACAGCCGGGTCCCCGGCGGGAAGGACACCTCACGGGCGGTGGCCATGAGCCTCTCCCGGTGCTCTGCGGGCAGGGCACGCGGCAGGCTGGGGGACGGAGGAGCGAACATGGCGGGCCTCCCGGATACGAGGTGCGGGCTGTCGTCGGCATCTCCAGCCGCTGCTTCCACACTCCCGCCGTCTTCCGCCGCCGCGCATGGGCCGACCGGCCCCCGGTGGCCCGGCACACGGCCCTGAAGGGGCGGTTCACCGCGACCCGGTAGGCTTCCCGACCGTGCCCCTCGACCGGGCGGCACGCACACGCACGGACACACGGCATCGGCGGACCGGAGGAAGAGGCGTTGCACGTCCAGGAATGGCTCGAGACCGTACCCGCGGTCGCCGTGTACGCGCTGGTGGGAATCGTCATCGGGCTGGAGAGCCTGGGCATCCCGCTGCCCGGCGAGATCATCCTGGTCTCCTCGGCGCTGCTCGCCTCCCAGCACGGCGACATCAATCCGGTGGTCCTCGGCGCCTGCGCCACCGCCGGCGCGATCATCGGCGACTCGATCGGCTACGCCATCGGCCGCAAGGGCGGACGCCCGCTGCTGGCCTGGCTGGGCGGGAAGTTCCCGCGCCACTTCAGCGAGGCGCACATCGCGACCGCCGAGCGGTCCTTCCAGAAGTGGGGCATGTGGGCGGTCTTCTTCGGCCGCTTCGTCGCCCTCCTCCGCATCTTCGCCGGGCCGCTCGCGGGTGTGCTGCGGATGCCGTACTGGAAGTTCCTGATCGCCAACGTGCTCGGCGGCATCCTGTGGGCGGGCGGCACCACGGCCGTCATCTACTACGTGGGCATCGTCGCCGAGTCGTGGCTGAAGCGGTTCTCCTGGCTGGGGCTGGTGCTGGCGGTACTCATCGGGCTGACGTCGATGCTGATGCTCAAGCGCAAAGCCAAGAAGACGGCCGTCACGGAGACGGCTCCCGCCGAGGAAGCGGTTCGAGCCGAGTCGGCGCCGTAGGGGTGACTGCCGGCGGCCAGGTGCGGGCCGGTGGGGGTTGTTCGCGCAGTTCCCCGCGCCCCTTCAGGGGCGCGGGGAACTGCGCGACCAGCCACGACGGCGCCGCAGCCGAGCACACTGGACCGGCCGCGCCCCGCGCGTCACCCCCCGTGCTGATCCCGATGCGCCTTCGCCAGCTCCGCGTACATCGTCCCGTTGAGGGTCAGCCCCTCCCGTTCCTCCGGCGTCAGCTCGCGCCGTACCTTCGCCGGGACGCCCGCGACCAGGGAGCCCGGGGGCACCCGCATCCCCTGCGGCACCAGCGCCTGCGCGGCAACCAGCGAGCCCGCGCCGATCACGGCGCCGTTCAGGACCGTCGCGCCCATGCCGATCAGGCAGTCGTCCTCGACGGTCGCCCCGTGGACCACCGCGTTGTGCCCGACGGAGACCCGTTCGCCCACGGTCACCGGGAACCCGGGGTCGGCGTGCAGGGTGCAGTTGTCCTGGACGTTGCTGCTCGCGCCCACCGCGATCGACTCCACGTCGCCGCGCAGCACCGCGCCGTACCAGACGCTCGCCCCCGCGTGCAGCGTCACGTCGCCGATCACGCTCGCCGTGGGCGCCACGAACGCCCCCTCGTCGATCCGCGGCTCCCTGCCGCCGATACCCGTGATCAGAGCCTGGTGCGTCATCGTCGCCTCCTCGTCGGACGTCGGTGGAACGGTACGCCACCCGGTGGGGTGAAGATCACAGGGGCGCCGGGCCGTGCCCGCGGCACCCGCGGACTACGGTGAGCGGGTGCCCAAGCGCAAGAACACGTTCTCGTCCTGGCCGCGCGGTCTCGCCCAGCGCGCGGTCCACGCGGGCTGGGCCTGGGTGCAGCGCACGGGCTCGGTGACCGCGGAGCACCCCGGCCGCTTCCGCTTCGGCGCGATGGGAACAGGTACCAGACTCGCCTTCCCGCTCGGCACGATCTTCGGCGAGCCCTGGATCCGGATCGGCGCGCACTGCATCGTCGGCGAGCAGGTCACCCTCACCGCCGGCCTCATGCCCGGCCTCGACCTCGGCCCCGACCCGATCCTGCGCATCGGCGACGGCGTCGTCCTCGGCCGCGGCAGCCATGTCATCGCCGACACCACCGTGACCATCGGCAGCGACTGCTACTTCGGCCCGTACGTCTACGTCACCTCCACCAACCACTCCTACGACGACCCGCACGAGCCCATCGGCAAGCAGTGGCCGCGGATGGAGCCGGTGGAGATCGGCCCCGGCTGCTGGATCGGCACGGGCGCGGTGATCCTGCCGGGCGCGCGCGTCGGGCGGAACGTGGTGGTGGCCGCGGGCGCGGTCGTCCGGGGCGAGGTGCCGGACCACTGCGTGGTCGCGGGCGCGCCCGCCCGGGTCGTACGCCGCTGGACTTCCGGCGAGGGCTGGCAGCCGCCGCTGCGCACCCCGCCGCCCGTGCCGCTGCCCGACGACATCACGCCCGACCAGCTGCGGGCGCTGTCCGAGCTCGACGAGGAGAGCGCGGCCCGCCTCGCCGAGCTGGACGAGGCCGGGCTGGGCGCGAACGGCGCGGCGCGACTGGCCGAACTGGAACCCGGCGCCTGACGCCCCGGTCACACCCGCCGCGACCTCGCAGTACAGTGCGGTGAACCACCGGGTGCACCGCACCGCAGTCGCACGGGCCGGCCCCGGTCATCCGGACAGTCGAAACGGACGGAATGTGGCGGACCTCGACCTGCTGACCCGGTCCCTGGCGCGCAACGTCAAGCGCTGGCGCACCGAGCGCGGCTTCACCCTGGACATGCTCGCGGCGCGGGCGGGCGTCAGCCGCGGCATGCTCATCCAGATCGAGCAGGCCCGCACCAACCCGAGCATCGGCACGGTCGTCAAGATCGGCGACGCACTCGGCGTCAGCGTGCCCACCCTGCTCGACTACGAGCGGGGCCCGCGGGTCCGCATCACCCCCGCCGACCAGACGGTCCGGCTCTGGCACACCGAGCACGGCAGCTACAACCGGCTGCTGGCCGGCACCGAGGCGCCGGGACCGCTGGAGATGTGGGAGTGGCGGCTGATGCCGGGGGAGAGCAGCGACTCCGACCCCCACCCCGCCGGCACCGTCGAACTCGTCCATGTCACGGCCGGGGAGCTGACGCTCACCGTCGACGGGACGGAGCACCGGGTGCCGGACGGCGCCAGTGCCTCCTTCGAGGCCAACGCGCCCCACACGTACGGCAACACGGGCGACGAGCCGATGGTGATGATCATGGCGGTGTCGGTGCCGCCCGTGCAGTGAGACACCCTCCGGCGCCCGCTCCGCCCGCTGTTACCGTGCCGCCATGCGCGCACCCATCGGAAACTTCGACCAGGCCACTCCCGCCCCCGACTGCCTCGACGAGCTGACCGCCCCGGTCGCCGCCGCGGTCCGCGCCTGGAGCGGCAGCGTCCCCGCCGACCAGATCCTCTACGTCGAGACGGACCCGCGCTGGGCCGACACCGCCGTCTTCGTCGAGCACTACGGCACCGACCTGCTGGAACGCTCCGCGAACTGCGTGGTGGTCGCGGGCAAGCGCGGCGGCGACGCCACGCTCGCCGCGTGCGTCGTGCTGTCCACCACTCGCGCCGACGTGAACGGCGTGGTGCGCCGCCACCTCGGCGTCCGCAAGGCGTCCTTCGCCCCGATGGACACGGCGACGGGCGAGACCGGCATGGAGTACGGCGGCATCACCCCCGTCGGGCTGCCCGACAGCTGGCCGGTGCTGGTGGACGCGGCCGTCGTGGACCTGCCGTACGTGCTGGTCGGCAGCGGGCGGCGGCGCGGGAAGCTGCTGGTGCCGGGCAAGGCGTTCGCACAACTGCCGGGCGCGGTCGTGCTGGAGGGCCTCGGGAAGCCCGCCGCCTGAGCCGGCCGGGGCAGCCGTGTCAGTAGCGCGCGGCCGTGCCCAGGTACCGCTCCGCGAAGGCCGCCGCCGCGGCCGGCGAGCTGAACAGACGGCGCAGCCGGGCCAGGGCCGTGCCCGCACGGAACGGATCGCCCCCGGCGCCCCCGTGGTACAACTCCGACAGCCACTGCGAGAACTCCTGGTAGTCCCAGACCCGCCGCAGACAGCTCTCCGAGTACCCGGCAAGACCGGTCCCGTCGCCCTTCAGCAGCCGCGCGGCGAGCGCGTCGCCCAGCGCGAACGCGTCGTGCAGCGCCAGGTTCAGGCCCTTGGCGGCGATCGGCGCGACCAGGTGCGCCGCGTCCCCGGCCAGGTACAGACGGCCGAAGGCCATCGGCTCGGTGACGTAGTCGTGCATGTCCAGCACGCGCTTCTCGATCAGCCGCCCCTCCGTCAGCGGCTCCGCGCCGGCCGCGGCGAGCCGGCGGCGCAGCTCCGCCCAGACCCGCTCGTGCGGCCAGTTCTCCGGCTCGTCGCCCGGCGGACACTGGAGGTAGTAGCGGGTCACCTCGGGACTGCGGGGCATCTGCCCGGCGAACCCGTCCGGATGGCAGCCGAACAGCACACGGTCGGCGGACGGCGGCGCCTCGGCGAGCAGGGCCAGCCAGCCGATGCCGTAGTCGTGCCGCGCCACCCGGGCCCGCCCGGCGACGGCCGCCCTGGTCACCCCGCGCGCCCCGTCGCAGCCCGCGACGAAGTCACAGCCGACGACCTCCCGCCGGCCGCTCTCCGGGCAGACGTACGACACCGACGGCCGGTCCCCGTCCAGGCCGTGCAGCCGCACGTCCCGCACCCCGAACCGCACCGCCCCGCCGCGCACGTCCGTGTACTCCCGCACCAGGTCGGTCACCAGGAGCTGCTGCGGATACACCCAGTGGTGACGCCCCGTCAGCTCATGGAAGCCGAAGCGGTGGCGCTCCCCGTCGAAGCGGAACTCGCAGGCGGTGTCCCGCCGGGCCCGCTCCAGCAGGTTCCCGGCGAGACCCCGCCGCTCCAGGCCGCGCACCACCGGTTCCTCGACCACCCCGGCCCGCGGCCGTCCCTCGACGAACTCCCGCGTTTCGGTCTCCAGCACGAGGCAGTCCACCCCGGCCGCCCGCAGCACGCACCCCACGGTGAGCCCGGCGGGCCCGGCGCCCACCACCACGACCGGAAACCGTTGCGGGGATGGGGAGTTGGTGGAGGGAGGCGTCTCGGTCACCGCGCCATTATGGCGTCACCCCGCCCGTCCGGAACCCGTGGGCACCCCCCTCAGCCGAGCCGCGGGATCTCGATCGCCGGGCAGCGGTCCATCACCATCTCCAGGCCTGCCTCCCGCGTACGCCCGTACGCCTCCTCGTCGACCACCCCGAGCTGGAACCACACGGCCTTGGCGCCCTTGGCCACCGCCTCGTCGGCGACCGCGCCCGCGAGCTCGCTGTTGACGAACACGTCCACCACGTCCACGTCGAACGGGATGTCCGCCAGCGAGGCGTACCCCTGCTCCCCGTGCACCGTCTCCGCCTTGGGGTGCACCGGCACCACGCGCTTGCCGAACCGCTGGAGCAGCTGCGCGACCCCGTACGCGGCGCGCTGCCGGTTGGAGGACAGGCCGACCACGGCCCAGGTGTCACCGGACTCGGTGAGGATCTTGCGGACCGTTGCGTCGTCGCCGTACACCGTCGGCCTCCCGTGGATCTGAAGTGAGCTGTCGCCACGGACAACGAGGCGCGCGGCCCGGTGATTCCCTGCCCCGCGCGCCCGCCCGCCGGGCGCCTCGCGCCTGCCACGCCGGACGGCGCCGCGCAAGCGACGGCGCGAAAAGCGGGCGAGATACCTGCGTGCGCCCGCTCGCGCGCCTACGCTCACCTCGTGCTGCGCATCACCGACGCCCGAACCGGCGAGCTCGTGGACGCCGCCCCCGCCCGCCGGGGCCTGACCCGGGTCGAGGCCCACCCGCGGGGGCTCGACCCCACCGGCCTGCGTGTGCTGCTGGCCGCCGACCTCCTCGTGCGCGCCCTGGAACTCGGCGGCACCCCCGTGTGGGCGCTGCTCGCCGCCGAACGGCAGCACGCGGAGCTGCGCGCGGCGGCCGACGCGCTCGGGATCCGGCCCTTCGAGGACGGCGAGGGCGCCGCCGGGCTGGGCGAGGCGCAGGTGCTGCGCGTCGTGGACGAGCAGCGCGCCGGACCCGACGGCGTACGGATCGCCGTCGCGCCCGTGACCTGGTCGGCCCCCGGCGCGCCGGACGAGGCCGACCAGGCCGCCCTGCGCCTCGCGCTGCTCACGCACCCGAGGAGCGTGCCCGTGGTGATCGACGCGGACGCGCTGGCCCGGGCCGGTGACACCCTCGGCCGCTGGCGGAGCGCGGTCGCCGACTGGGCGCGGCGGCCCTCACGCCCCGTGCCCGACGAGGTGCGCGCCGAGCTGCGCGCCGCCTGGGAGGACGACCTGGACACCCCCGGGGTGCTCGGCGTGCTCCGCGCGGTGGAGGACGACCCCGGCCCGGCGGACGGCGCGCGCTTCGAGACGTACGCCTACGCCGACCGGCTGCTCGGCCTCGACCTCGCCCGCGACCTCGGACACCCCGCGTGATCGAGCGCGCGGCGTCCGGACCGCTGCGCCGGCTCGTCGTGCTGCGGCACGCCAAGTCCGCCCGGCCGGAGGGCGTCGCCGACCACGAGCGTCCGCTCGCCGCCCGCGGCCGGCGGGACGCCCCCGCCGCCGGACGGGCCCTCGCCGACATGGACTGCCTGCCCGGGCTCGCCCTGTGCTCCACCGCCGTCCGCGCCCGCCGCACCTGGGAGCTGGCCGCCGCGCAGTGGGGCACGCCCCCGCCGGTCCGGCTCGACCCGCGCCTCTACCACGCGGACGTCCCCGCCCTGCTCGACGTGATCCGCGAGACGCCCGCCGAGACCGAGACGCTGCTGCTCGTCGGCCACAACCCGGGCCTCGAGGACCTCGTGCTGACCCTCGCCGCCGACGGCCTCGACGACACCCTGGCCCGGGTCCGCGCCAAGTTCCCGACCTCCGCCGTCGCCGTGCTCGACTGGCGCGGCGCCGGCTGGCGCGACCTGGTCCCCGGCGGCGCCCTGCTCACGTCGGTCGCCGTCCCACGCGGCAGGCGCTGACCGGGGCGGCATAGGCTGGCCGGATGCAGGACGAGTACCGCACCGTGGCCCGCGCGGCTGTGCACGAGACCGAGGTCAACCGCTCCCGCTTCCTGTGCGCCCTCGCCCCGGCGGCCACCGAGCAGGAGGCGCAGGACTTCGTCGCCGCCGTCCGCAAGGAGCACGCCGACGCCACCCACAACTGCTGGGCGTACGTCATCGGCGCGGACGCCTCCGTCCAGAAGGCCTCCGACGACGGGGAGCCCGGCGGCACCGCGGGCGTCCCCATGCTCCAGATGCTGCTGCGCCGCGACATGCGCTACGTCGTCGCCGTCGTCACCCGCTACTTCGGCGGCGTCAAACTCGGCGCGGGCGGTCTGATCCGCGCCTACGGGGGCGCCGTCGGCGAGGCCCTGGACGCCGTCGGCACCCTCACCCGGCGCCGCTTCCGGCTGGCCACCGTGACCGTCGACCACCAGCGGGCCGGCAAGGTGCAGAACGACCTGCGCTCCACCGGCCGCGAGGTCCGCGACGTGCGCTACGGCGAGGAGGTCACGATCGAGATCGGCCTCCCCGACGCCGACGTGGACGCCTTCCGCGCCTGGCTCGCCGACGCCACCTCCGGCACCGCGCGCCTCGAACTGGGCGGGGAGGCGTACGGGGACGCCTGACGCGCCCCGCGTTCCCCCCTCCCGGGTCGATAACGGACCAAACCGGACCGGGGCGTGACGGGTGATACGGGAGCAACCGGCCGCGTTGTCGGAGGCGCCCGATACGCTGCCGGGACCATGAGATTCCTGCACACCTCCGACTGGCACCTCGGCCGGTCCTTCCACCGGGTCGGCATGCTCGGCGCCCAGGCCGAGTTCATCGGCCACCTCGTCTCCACCGTGCGCGAGCGCGAGGTGGACGCGGTGGTGGTGTCGGGGGACGTGTACGACCGGGCGGTGCCGCCGCTCGCCGCGGTCGAGCTGTTCGACGACGCGCTGCACCGGCTCGCCGATCTGGGCGTGCCCACGGTGATGATCTCCGGGAACCACGACTCGGCCCGCCGGCTCGGGGTCGGCGCGGGGCTCATGGGCCGCGCCGGCGTCCACCTGCGCACCGAACCCTCCGCCTGCGGCACCCCCGTGCTGCTCCCCGACGCGCACGGGGACGTCGCCTTCTACGGCCTGCCCTACCTGGAGCCCGCCCTGGTCCGGGACGAGTTCGGTGTGGAGCGCGCCGGGCACGAGACCGTCCTCGCCGCCGCCATGGACCGGGTGCGCGCCGACCTCGCCGCCCGCCCGGCCGGCACCCGCTCCGTCGTCCTCGCCCACGCCTTCGTCACCGGCGGCGAACCGAGCGACAGCGAACGCGACATCGCCGTCGGCGGCGTCGCGTCCGTGCCCGCCGCCGTGTTCGAGGGCGTCGACTACGTGGCGCTCGGTCATCTGCACGGCTGCCAGACCCTCACCGACCGCGTCCGCTACTCCGGCTCCCCGCTGGCGTACTCCTTCTCCGAGGCCGGACACCGCAAGTCCATGTGGCTCGTCGACCTGGCCGCCGACGGCGCCGTCACCGCCGAGCGCGTCGACTGCCCCGCGCCCCGCCCCCTCGCTCGCCTCCGCGGCACCCTGGAGGAGCTGCTCGCCGACCCCGCACTCGCCCCGCACGAGGAGGCGTGGGTCGAGGCGACCCTCACCGACCCGGTCCGGCCCGCCGACCCCATGGCCCGGCTCGCCGAGCGCTTCCCGCACACCCTCGCCCTCGTCTTCGACCCCGACCGGCCGCCCGACGACCCCGACGTGTCCTACGCCCGCCGTCTCGCCGGCCGCGACGACCGGCAGATCGCGGAGGACTTCGTCGCCCATGTGCGCGGCGGCGCGGGACCCGACCCGCACGAACGCACCGTGCTGCGCGACGCCTTCGACGCCGTCCGCGCGGACGAGGCCGCGCGGGAGGTGGCCCGGTGAGGCTGCACCGCCTGGACATCACCGCCTTCGGCCCGTTCGGCACCACCCAGAGCGTCGACTTCGACGCCCTGTCCGCGGCCGGACTCTTCCTGCTGCACGGCCCCACCGGCGCCGGCAAGACCTCCGTCCTGGACGCCGTCTGCTATGCCCTCTACGGCTCCGTCCCCGGTGCCCGCCAGGGCGGCCAGGGCACGACCTTGCGCAGCGACCACGCCGCACCCGGCACCCGGACCTCCGTCACCCTCGAACTCACCGTCGCCGGACGCCGCCTGGAGATCACCCGGCAGCCGCCGTGGGAGCGCCCCAAGAAGCGCGGCGGCGCCGGCACCACCGTCGACAAGGCGCAGACCTGGCTGCGGGAGCGCGACGCCGCCACCGGCGCCTGGAAGGACGTCAGCCGCTCGCACCAGGAGATCGGCGAGGAGATCACCCAGCTGCTCGGCATGAGCCGCGAGCAGTTCTGCCAGGTCGTGCTGTTGCCGCAGGGCGACTTCGCCCGCTTCCTGCGCGCCGACGCCGAGGCCCGCGGCAAACTGCTCGGCCGCCTCTTCGACACCCAGCGCTTCGCCGACGTGGAGAAGCGCCTCGCCGACCGCCGCCGCGCCGCCGAGGCCCGGGTGCGCGACGGCGACGCCGACCTCCTCGCCGACGCCCACCGCATGCAGCAGGCCGCGGGCGGCGCCATAGAGCTGCCCGAGCTGTCCCCGGGCGAACCGGGCCTCGCCGACGCCGTGCTGACCGCGGCCGCCGTCGCCCGCAGCACCGCCCGCGAACAGCTCACCGCCGCCCACTGCCGGCTCGCCACCGCCGAGTCCGTGCGCGCCGCGACCGGCCGCGCCCTGGACGAGACGCGCGAACGGCACCGGCTGCAACGCCGGTTCGCCGAGGCGCGGGAGCGGGCGGAGCGGCTGCGGGAGCGGTCCGGCGCCCACGACGAGGACCAGGCCCGCATGGAACGGGCCCGCAAGGCCGAAACCGTCGCCCCCGCCCTGGAACTGCGGGACTCCGCCGACGCCGAGCACCGCCGCGCGGCCGCCGCCGAGGAGCGCGCCCGCGCCCTGCTCCCCGCGCACCTCGCGGACGCCGGACCCGACGGGCTCGCCGCGGCGGCCCGCCGCGCCGCCGAGGAACTGGGCGGCCTCGAGTCGGCCCGCCGCGCGGAGCGCCGCCTCACCGGACTCCTCGACGAGCGCGCCGGACTGGACCGCCAGGAACGCGCCGACGACGAGGCCCGCGAGGACGCCGAGGCCTGGCTCGCCGGCTGGGAGGCCACGCGCACCGCCCTCCAGGACCGCATCGCCGCCGCCCAGCAGGCCGCGACCCGCGCCGGGGAACTCGCGGCGCGACGCGACACCGCCCGCCACCGCCTGGAGGCCGCCCGCACCCGCGACCGGCTCACCAGGGACGCCGAGGCCACCGCCGAAGAGGCCCGCGCCGCTCGCGAACAGGCCCTCGCCGCCCGGCAGCACTGGCTCGACCTCAAGGAACAGCGGCTGACCGGCATCGCCGCCGAACTCGCCGCCGGCCTCACCGACGGCGCCCCCTGCGCGGTCTGCGGCGCCACCGAACACCCCGCCCCGGCCCGCAGGGTCGCCGGACACGTCGACCGCGACACCGAGGAACGCGCCCTCAAGGACTACCAGCAGGCCGAGGACCGGCGCGCCGAGGCGGACCAGCGGCTCGCCGCCGTACAGGTGGAGCTGGCCGCGGCCGGCGCGGGGGCGGGGGACACCCCGGCCGAGCAGCTCGCCCGCGAACTCGACGACGTGGAGCGGGAGTACGCCCGCGCCCGCGAGGCCGCGTCCGCGCTGCACGCCGCCCAGGAGGAGCTGCGCGCCGCCGAACGCGAACACGAACTGCGCACCGCCGCCCAGCGCGACGCCGCCGTCCGCGCCGCCGCCCGCGTCGGCCACCGGGAGCGCCTCGACCTCGAACGCGCCACCCTCGAGCAGGAGTTGGCGCAGGCGCGCGGAGACGCCCCCAGCGTCGCCGCGCGCGCCGGACAGCTCGAACGGCAGGTCGCGCTGCTCACCGACGCCGCCGACGCCGCCCGCGCCGCCGAGGCCGCGGCCCGGCGGCTCAAGGACGCCGACGCCCGCCTCGCCGACGCCGCCTTCCGCGCGGGCTTCGACACCCCGCGGGCCGCCGCCGACGCCCTCCTCGACGACGCCGCCCACCGGCAGCTGCAACGCCGGCTGGACGCCTGGCACGACGAGGAGGCCGCCGTACGCGCCGTCCTCGCCGAACCCGAGACCGCGGCAGCCGCCCGCGAGCCCGCCACCGACCTCGCCGCCGCCCAGCGGGCCGCCGAGGACGCCGACCGCGCCGTCCGCGAGGCCGCCTCCGCACGCGACGCCGCCGCCCGCCGCTGCGCCGAACTCGACCGGCTCTCCGCCCGCGCCGCCGCCTCCGTGCGCCGGCTCGGACCGCTGCGCGAGGAGTACGACCGGGTGGCCCGCCTCGCCGCCCTCACCGCCGGCACCTCGGCGGAGAACGAACGCCGGATGCGCCTGGAGTCGTACGTGCTCGCCGCGCGCCTGGAGCAGGTCGCCGCCGCCGCGACCGTCCGGCTGCTCCGCATGTCGTCCGGCCGCTACACCCTCGTCCACTCCGACGACCGCACCGGGCGCGGCCGCAGCGGCCTCGGGCTGCACGTCGTGGACGCCTGGACCGGCCGGGAGCGCGACACCGCCACCCTCTCCGGCGGCGAGACCTTCTTCGCCTCCCTCGCCCTCGCGCTCGGCCTCGCCGACGTGGTGACCGACGAGGCGGGCGGGGTACGGCTCGACACGCTCTTCATCGACGAGGGCTTCGGCAGCCTCGACGACCAGACCCTCGACGAGGTGCTCGACGTCCTCGACTCGCTGCGCGAACGCGACCGCAGCGTCGGCATCGTCAGCCACGTCCCCGACCTGCGCCGCCGCATCCACGCCCAGCTGGAGGTCGTGAAGGACCGCACCGGCTCCCAACTGCGGCAGCGCGGGGTGTGACGGGGCGGCCGGGTCACCGCCCCACGGGACGGCGCGGCAGCGGCGAGGAGTACACCACGCTGGTGGTGACCGAACCGAGCGCACCGATCCGTCCCGACACCTCCTCCAGGTGCCGCATCGACCGCGCGGCGACCTTCAGCACGAAGCAGTCGTCGCCCGTCACATGGTGCGCCTCCAGGATCTCCGGGGTGGCGGCGACGAGGTCGTGGAACGGCTTGTAGTTGCCGGTCGGGTAGCGCAGCCGGACGAACGCCAGGACCGGCAGCCCGATCCGCTCCGGGTCCACCACCGCCGCGTAGCCCTGGATGATCCCGGCCTCCTCCAGCCGCCGTACCCGCTCGGTGACCGCGCTCGCGGACATCGACACGGCGCGGGCGAGGTCGGCGTAGCTGGCGCGTCCGTCCCGCTGGAGGACGTCGAGAATGCGCCAGTCGGTGGCGTCCGGGGAATACTCGGTCATCGCCGAGAAGTAGCAGGGGAATCCCCGGCGAGGCAAGACACGCACCGGGATTCGTCCCTTCAGACCGGCCGTCCACGCCCGTAGTTTCTCTGCCATGACGACGACCACCGTGCCTTCCGTCCTGCGGGTCGCCCCCGCCGCCCCGGCCGAGGCCGCGGCGCACTTCCGCGCGAGCCTCGCCCTGTACACCGACGTCTCCGACGTGGCCGCCGCGCTCGCGTCCGGCGGCGACCCCGGCTTCGTCCTGCTCGACTCCCGCTCCGAAGGGGCCTGGGACCAGGGCCATGTGCCCGGCGCCCTGCACCTGCCCACCGCGCGGATCGCCGAGCGGGCCGCGGACCTCCTCGACCCGGCCGTGCCGGTGGTGACGTACTGCTGGGGACCCGGCTGCGACGGGGCCGCGCGCGCCGCTCTCGCCTTCGCCGAACTCGGGTACCGCGTCAAGGAGATGCTCGGCGGATTCGAGTACTGGGTGCGCGAGGGGTACGTGTACGAGACCTCGCGCGGCCCTGAGCGGCGGGCCGCCGACCCGCTGACCACCGTCGTGGACGCCGACGCCTGCGGATGCTGAACCCGCCCGCCCGGCAAGGGAGTCGAGCCGATAGGTTTCTCCGCCATGGAGCGATGCGCGGAGCCGGGGACGGTCGAGTGGGTGGAGTCGGGCGGCGGGCCGCTCGTCGCGGTGCCGGAGACGGTGCTGCCGTTCTGGACGGGGGCCGACGGCGAGGAGTTCGCCTCGGACTACGACCGGGCGTGCGAGGTCGACGGGCTCGTCGGGCTGCTCCCGGTCGGTGACGCCGCCGCCCTCGTCCTGGGCGACGAACCGGCCGCGACCGCCTACCTCCCCGAGCACTCCGTCCTCGTCCGCTGGGTCGCCGGACACACGGAGGACGACCTGCTGGCGAGCGTCCCCGCCGCGCTCGCCACCGCCCAGTGGGACCGGGAGACGCAGTGGAAGGTGCCCGGCCCGGTCGTCCTCTTCGACGCGGCCTGGCCCGGCACGCAGGCCGAGGGCACCGACCACACCCGCCTCGGCCTCGGCCCCGGCCGCTACACCGTGCGCGCCGCACGGGTCAGCCCCGGCCCGGAGACCTGGCTGGTCCTGGTACACCTCCGGCCGCTGCCCTGACGCGAGGGCGCGCCGCATAATCGCGTGCCCGGGCCGGAAGCGCGGCCCATCATGGGGATCATGCCGAAGCTTCCCCCGCCCCCGCCCGAGGACCTGCGCCGTGACCCCCTGCCGCTGCGTGGCCGTACCGCCCTGGTGACCGGGGCGAGCCGGCGCGGCGGCATCGGACACGCCGTGGCCCGCAGGCTCGCCGCGTACGGCGCGAGCGTCTACCTGCACCACCATGTGCCGCACGACGCCGCCATGCCCTGGGGCGCCGACCGGACCGAGGACGTCACCGCCTCCGTGCGCGAGGCGCTCGCCGACCCCGGCGCGCGCGTCCTCGCCGGACCCGGCGACCTCGCCGACCCCGCGGAACCGGCCGCCCTGCACGCCCGCGCCGTCGACGCGCTCGGCGGGCGTCTCGACATCCTCGTCGCCAACCACGCCCTCAGCGGCTCCGACGGCGACCTCGACACCGTCGACGCCGCCATGCTCGACGCGCACTGGGCCGTCGACGCCCGCTCCGTGCTGCTGCTCGTCCAGGCCCACGCCCGGCACCGCGCCGCGCTCCCGCCGGGCACCCCGGGCGGCCGCGTGCTGATGATGACGTCCGGGCAGGACATCGCGGGCGGCATGCCCGGCGAGATCGCCTACGCCCTCCAGAAGGGCGCCCTGGCCTCGGTCACCCGCTCCCTGGCGACCGCGCTCGCCGAGCACGCCGTCACCGTGAACACCGTCAACCCCGGCCCCGTTGACACCGACTACCTGACCGGCGAGATCTACGACGCGATCGCCGCGCGCTTCCCCGCCGGGCGCTGGGGCATGCCCGACGACCCGGCCCGCCTCCTCGCGTGGCTGGCCACCGACGAGGCGGGCTGGATCACCGGCCAGGTCATCGACTCCGAGGGCGGCTTCCGGCGCTGAACCGGCGCCGGAACGCCCGGAACCGGCTTACAGCGCCGCCAGTTCGTCCACCAGGTCGTCCAGGCCCAGCGACCCCTGGGACAGCGCCGCCATGTGCCACGCCTTGAGGTCGAAGGCGTCGCCGTGCCGCTCGCGGGCCTTCTCCCGGCCCAGCAGCCAGGCGCGCTCGCCGAGCTTGTAGCCGATGGCCTGGCCCGGGATCGTCAGATAGCGGGTCAGCTCGCTCTCCACGAAGTCCGCCGGGCGGCTGCTGTGCGCGCCGAAGAACTCCTGCGCCAGCTCCGGCGTCCACCGCTCGCCCGGGTGGAACGGCGAGTCCGCGGGGATCTCCAGCTCCAGGTGCATGCCGATGTCGACGATGACCCGGGTCGCCCGCATCATCTGCGCGTCCAGGTACCCGAGCCGCTCCTCCGCGTCCGTCAGGAAGCCCAGCTCGTCCATCAGCCGCTCCGCGTACAGCGCCCAGCCCTCGCAGTTGGCGCTGACCATGCCGACGGTGGCCTGGTACCGGGAGAGGTTCTCCGCCACGTGCACCCACTGCGCCAGCTGGAGATGGTGGCCGGGGACGCCCTCGTGGTACCAGGTGGACACCAGGTCGTACACCGGGAAACGGGTCAGCCCCATCGTGGGCAGCCAGGTGCAGCCCGGCCGCGAGAAGTCCTCCGACGGCTGCGTGTAGTACGGCGCCGCCGCGCTGCCCGCCGGGGCGATCCGCGACTCCACCTTCCGCACCCGCTCGGCCAGGTCGAAGTGCGTGCCGTCGAGCCGGTCGATCGCCTGGTCCATCAGGCCCTGGAGCCAGTCGCGGACCTCGTCCACGCCCTCGATGTGCCGGCCGTGCTCGTCGAGGTGGGCCAGCGCCACCCACGGGGTCTCCGCCCCCGGCAGGATCTTCTCGGCCTCCTTCTTCATCTCGCCCAGCAGCCGGAAGTACTCCGACCAGCCGTACGCGTAGGCCTCGTCCAGGTCCAGGTCGGTGCCGTTGTAGTAGCGCGACCAGCGGGCGTAGCGCTCCCGGCCCACCGTGTTCGGCGCGTCCGCGACCGCCGGGGCGTACACGTCCCGCAGCCAGTCCCGCAGCTCCGCCACCGCCGCGGTCGCCGCGCGGGCGGCCTCGTCCAGTTCGGCGCGCAGCGCGTCCGGGCCGTCGGCGGCGAAGTCCTCGAACCAGCCGCGGCCCTCGCCGGTGTCCACCCACTCGTCGAGCTGCCCGACGAACGTCCGAGTGGGGCGCGGCGCCGCGTACAGCTTGCGCTCCAGGCCCAGCGCCAGCGACTCCCGGTGCCCGGCCAGCGCGGCCGGGACCGCGCGCAGCCGCTGGGCGATCGCCCGCCAGTCCTCCTCGGTCTGAGCCGGGGTCACCGTGAACACCTCGCGCACCGCGTGCGCGATCGTGCCCAGGTTGCCGACCGCGCGCAGGTGCTCGTCGGCCTCGTGCACGGCCAGTTCGGCCGTCAGCCGCTCCCGCAGCAGCCGGGCGCAGCGGCGCTCCGCGTCGCTGTCCGCGCCGGGCAGGCGCTCGGCCTCGTCGAGCCGCGCGAGGGTCGCCCGCAGCAGTTCGGCGACCGCCTCCTGACCGGCCGGCGAGAGATCGGGCAGCCGGGAGGAACTCTCCTTGACGCCGAGGTACGTCCCGGTGATCGGATCGAGGGCGATGAGCTCGTCGACGTAGGCGTCGGCGACCTGACGGGGAAGCGCGCTGTTGGTTGGTGACATGCGGACCATCCTGGTACGACGTCCGCCGCACGTCACGCGGATTGAGCCGAGGGCGAAGGCGGCATGACCGGACCGCAGTCCCACTGCTGGAAGATCAGCCGCGTCTCCACCCGCGCCACCTCCCGACGGGCGGTGAACTCGTCCAGCACCAGCCGCTGCAGATCCGCCATGTCCGCGACCGCGACATGCACCAGGTAGTCGTCCGGGCCGGTCAGGTGGAACACCGTCAGCGACTCCGGCAGCGCCCGGATGCGCTCCACGAACGGCCCCACCAGCTCCCGCCGGTGCGGTCTCACCTGCACGGACAGCAGCGCCTGGAGACCCCGGCCGAGCTTCGCCGGGTCCAGCTGGAGCCGGTGCCCGAGGATCACGCCGGACCGGCGCAGCCGGGTCACCCGGTCCAGGCAGGTCGACGGCGCGACCCCGACCTGCGCGGCGAGGTCCCGGTACGTGGTCCGGGCGTCGTTCTGCAACAGCCGCAGCAGGTGGAGGTCCACCGGATCCAGTACGACAGATTCGGCCATCGGGCGAACGTAGCACGGGTTCCGGCCCCAGAGAACCGGCTGTTGTTCACCCTTTCCGCCATGGACAACGGCATGGACACGCGACGCCCCACCAGAGCACTCGCCACCGAGGCCGTGCATGCCGGACGGGACGACCTCGCCGGACTCGGACTGCACGCCCCGCCGATCGACCTGTCCACCACCTACCCCTCCTACGACAGCCGGGCCGAGGCCGCCCGCATCGACGCCTTCGCCACCACCGGCGCCGAACCCGACGGCCCGCCCGTCTACGGACGGCTCGGCAACCCCACCGTCGCCCGCTTCGAGACCGCCCTCGCCCGCCTGGAGGGCACCGAGTCGGCCGTCGCCTTCGCCAGCGGCATGGCCGCCCTCAGCGCCGTCCTGCTGGTCCGCGGATCGATGGGACTGCGGCACGTCGTCGCGGTGCGCCCGCTGTACGGGTGCAGCGACCATCTGCTGACCGCCGGGCTGCTCGGCTCCGAGGTCACCTGGACCGACCCGGCCGGGGTCGCCGACGCGCTGCGCCCCGACACCGGTCTGGTGCTGGTGGAGTCGCCCGCCAACCCCACGCTGGCCGAGATCGACCTGCGGGCCGTCGCCCACGCCTGCGGCTCCGTGCCGCTGCTCGTCGACAACACCTTCGCCACGCCGGTCCTCCAGCGTCCGGCCGAGCAGGGGGCGCGGCTGGTGCTGCACAGCGCCACCAAGTACCTCGGCGGGCACGGCGACGTGCTGGCGGGCGTGGTCGCCTGCGACGAGGAGTTCGCCGGGAGGCTGCGGCAGGTGCGGTTCGCCACCGGCGGGGTGCTGCACCCGCTGGCCGGCTACCTGCTGCTGCGCGGCCTGTCGACGCTGCCGGTCCGGGTACGGGCGGCGTCCGCGAACGCGGCCGACCTCGCGGCCCGCCTCGCCGCGGACCCGCGCGTGTCCCGGGTGCACTACCCGAGCATCGGCGGCGCGATGGTCGCCTTCGAGGTCCACGGCGACCCGCACGCGGTGATCGCCGGCGTCCGCCTCATCACCCCGGCGGTCAGCCTCGGCAGCGTGGACTCCCTCATCCAGCACCCGGCGTCCATCAGTCACCGCATCGTCGACGCCGACGACCGCAGGGACGCGGGCGTCTCCGACCGCCTGCTCCGGCTCTCGGCCGGCCTGGAGGACGTCGAGGACCTGTGGACCGACCTGGACCAGGCCCTGGGCACACCGGCCCGCCGGCCCGCCCGCACGGAGGCAGCGGCGGCGCGGGGCTGAGGGACGCCGCCGCGAGGGCGGCGACTTCGGTGCCCCGGGGCGCCCTTGGACGAGGGACGTGGGGGCCGCCCTCGTGCACGGGGGACGGGGGCGCCCCGGCACACGCGGGAACGGGGCCGATGGCCCGCCGGGGTCAGAGGTGCCCGGCAGGCCGGGATCCAACGCTTGCGGGTCCGCCCGGGAACGTCGGCTCCCGTCGGGCGCCTGAGCCGCTGCGGGGCGACACCGGCTCACGGCCGGTGTCCGTGCACGCGGGGGCAGTCGACGGGCCGGCGGCCCGAGACGGGGGACGGCCCGGCACGCGGTGCGTGCCGGGCCGGTTTCCCGTGCCGGTCAGTGGCGGGCGACCCTCTCGCCCGCTTCCGGTGCGCTGTGGGAGGGGACGGGCGTCAGGCGGGCGGTGACGACCAGGGTGCCCTCCTCGACCTGGTAGTCGAGGGGGAGGCCCAGGCCGCGCATCGCGGCGACCATGCCCGTGTTGGACGCCTGCGTCACGGCGTACACATGGGCGCACCCCGCCTCGACGGCCATGTCCACCAGCCGGGACAGCAGTTCCGCGCCGATGCCGCGCCGCTGCCACGTGTCCTCGACGATCAGCGCCACCTCGGTCTCGTCGCCGTCCCACAGCAGATGGCCGAGGGCGACGATGTCGCCCGACGCGGTCTGCGCGGCGAGCGTGCGGCCGAAGCGCGGGCTGAGCAGGTGGTCGAGATAGCGGGTCGCGTCACCGACCGGCCCGTGGTACCGGCGGCGCAGCGTCTCCGCGGAGCACCGCTCGTGCATCGCCCGCGCGGCGTCCAGGTCGGCGGTGTCCGCGCGGCGCACGGAGACGCGACGGCCCTCGGGCAGCGTCAGCACGTCCCGGCCGCGCGGCATCCGCGGACCGAGCCGGGCGTCCAGCTCCACCAGCGCCCGGGCGCGGGCGAACTCCGTGGGCGTGAACGGCAGGTACGGCCGCTCCACCGTGAGGACACCGCCCTCCGGGTCGGGCAGCCGGATGACGGTGTCCTCCAGCACGCCCGCCGGCGGCACGGCGTCCCCGCCGCCGATCACCGCGGCGGGGTGCGAGCGGATCGTGCAGCGCCCCAGCAACTGGCGCAGCACCAGCGGCAGTTCGGCCGCGTCCGTCGCCGCGCGGGCGGCCAGCCCCAGCATCCGGGTCGGGCCGTCCACCAGGTCGTGGGCGTCGGCCCGCTCGGCCCAGGTGTCCGTGCCCCCGCCGGCCGCCACCGCCCCGGCGAGGTCCGTACCCGCCGGCACGCGCAGCAGGAACTCGTCGACGGTGTGCGCGCCCAGCGGGTGGGTCTGGAGGTTCAGGATGTCGACCCGCCGCTCTGCCAGCGCCGTGCACAGGGCGGCCAGCGCGCCCGGCTCGTCCCGCACCGTCGTCCGCATCCGCCACAGCACGCTCTCGACCGCGGCCGGCTCGGACGGCGGCGGAGCGCCGCCGGTATCGTGCGCAGGCGGCGCGTGGCCGTGGCGGCGTGTGCGCCATGCGTGGAGCGTCTCCCCGCAGCGCGCGGCACGGGCCAGCGGGTTCCAGCGGCGGGGCGTGCGCCCTGCGTCACGGTCGTTCGTCACGTCAGACATGTCTCGACTCATACAGTCACTGTGAAGGAATCGTGTTTCGTGATCACGAACGTACTGTGACTGACGAGTAAAGCCCGCTTCTGTCCGGAATGCTGCGTCACTGACCGACAAGGCCCGGCTGAAGTGTCTTCGTGAACAGCACCGAGCCGTCCATCTCCCGCAGCCGTACGGTCAGTTCGCCGCTGCCGCCGTCGATGTCCACCTCGCCGAAGAACTGGTAGCCGCCCGCGGGGGAGACGTTGGAGGCGGTGGGCGCCTTCACCCACACCCGCTCCGGACCGAACGTCGCGTCCAGCTCCGACGCCGGGAACGCGCCCGCGTTGAGCGGCCCGGAAACGAACTCCCAGAACGGCTCGAAATCGCCGAACGCGGCCCGCGAGGGCTGGTAGTGCTGCGCCGAGGTGTGGTGCACGTCGGCCGTCAGCCACACCGTCCCGGTGATCCTCCGGTGCTTGACGAACCGCAGCAGCTCCGCGATCTGGAGTTCGCGCCCCAGCGGAGCCCCCGGATCGCCCTGCGCCACCGCCTCGACGTGCGGCCGGCCCTCGGTGGTGTCGGGCACGATCAGCCCGATCGGCATGTCCGCGGCGATCACCTTCCACACCGCACGCGACCGCGCCAGCTCCCGCTTCAGCCAGTCCAGTTGCTCCCGGCCCAGGATGCCCTGCGGGTCGACGGCCTGGTCGCCGGGCGAGTTGGCGTTCCGGTACGTCCGCATGTCCAGCACGAACACGTCGAGCAGCGGGCCCTGCCGCACCACCCGGTGGACGCGCCCCTCCCGGGCGCCGGCCCGGGGCGTCGACACGGGGAAGTACTCACCGAACGCCCGCCGGGCGCGGGCCGCCAGCACGTCGACGCTCTTCTCCGTGTACCGGGTGTCGGTGTCCGCGATCCGCTGACCCGGGTACCAGTTGTTGCGCACCTCGTGGTCGTCCCACTGGACGACGGACGGGACCCGGGCGTTGAACCGGCGCAGGTGCTCGTCGAGGAGGTTGTAGCGGAAGGCGCCGCGGAACTCGGCGAGGGTTTCCGCGACCTTGGACTTCTCCTCGGTGGTGATGTTCCGCCAGAGGCTGCCGTCGGGCAGTTCGGCGGTCGCCGCGATGGGCCCGTCGGCGTAGATGGTGTCCCCGCTGAACAGGAAGAAGTCCGGGTCGAGCCGGGCCATCGCGTCGAAGATGCGGTAACCGCCGAACGCCGGGTTGATGCCCCAGCCCTGCCCCGCCAGGTCGCCCGACCACACGAACCGCATTCCGTCCCGGCGCCGGTCCGGCACGGTACGGAAGGTGCCGGCGACCGGGGCGCTCGTACGGCGCGGGTCGTCGGGGTCGGTGAGCAGCACCCGGTAGTGGATCTGCTGGCCCGGCGGCAGCCCGTGCAGGCGGGCGGTGCCGGTGAGGTCGGTGCCGGGGCCGATCAACGGGCCGTGCAGCCGCCGGGTGTTGCGGAACGACTCCGTGGCCGACGTCTCGACGATCATCCGCGCCGGCCGGTCCGACCGCACCCACACCAGCGCGGAGTCACGGGTGACGTCCCCCGCCTGGACGCCCCACTCGGCCGAGGGCCGCCCCGACCGGGTGAACGCGGGCAGGGCCAGCCCCGCCGAGGCGGCGAGCGTGCCCTTCAGCAGGGCGCGACGGCCGGGCAGCAGACGGTGTGCCATGAGTGTGCCTCCGGGATCCATGGTCCGGTCGGTGTGCACACC
>MUNG01000134.1 GCA_002154585.1 Streptomyces pseudogriseolus | reverse complement strand
ACGGTCATGCCGCCGCCGTGGTCGCCGACGTCCGGCAGCAGCCACGGCGGCGGCATGACCGTCGGCGTCGTGGACCAGCTCGCCCTCGCCGAGTTCCTGGCCTCCGGCGCCTACGACCGCCAGGTCCGCGCCGCCCGCCTGCGCTACCGCCGCCGCCGGGACGCCCTCGTACGGGCCCTGGCCGACGGAGCGCCCCACGTCCGCGTCACCGGCATCGCGGCCGGACTGCACGCCGTACTCGAACTGCCCCCCGGAACCGAGCAGTCGGTCCAGCGGTCGGCCACCTGGCAGGGGCTCCTCGTCAAGGGCCTGGGCCACTTCCGCCACCCCGGCGTCACCGACCCCGTCGGCGACGCCCTCGTCGTCGGCTACGCCACCCCGCCCGACCACGCCTGGACCGGCACCCTGGACGCGCTGCTCCGCGCCCTGCCGTGAGCGAGCACCCCCACGGACGGGCCCCGCTTGTGGAACTTCCGTGACCGCCGAACGGACGTATCCCGGCACAAGGTGACAAACCCTCAGCGTCAACGCGCCCCGAACCGGGGGCTCCTGTGCGGCTCGCCCCGGCGGTCTCTAGGCTGTCCGCCGCGAGCCGGGCGACACGGACACGGTCCGGCGCGACACGAGGGGGAGCGAAAGGCATGGCGCAGACACGGCGACGGCTGCGGTCCAGCACGGTGGTGCTGGGCGGCATGGGAGTGCTCGCGGCGGCACTGTCGGCCTGCGGGTCCGACCCGGACCGGCGGTGCGTGGACCGCGACAGCTACACCCTCGGCGACGGGTACAAGGTCGTCTCCGACAAGAACTGCTCCAGCGGCTCCTCCGGCTCCGTCGGCAAGGGCCGGTCCCGCGCCGCCGACGCCGACTGGTACTACGACGCCGACGTCAGCAGCGGCTACGCCGACAACGGCACCTTCAGCCGCAGCGAGGCCGTCGACCGCGGCGGCTTCGGCTGCTCCGGCAGCGGCGGGGGCTGAGCCGCCGTGGAACGGCGCACCACCGAGCCCCGCCCCGGCTGGCAGCAGACCGTGGAGGAGCAGGGGCTCATCTACCCGCTCACCCGCTACCCCGACGACTCCCTGCGCCCCTACTGGGACGAGAGCGCCTACTACGTCTTCGGCCTGGACGAGGTCGAGGCGCTGGAGGAGACCGTCGAGGAACTGCACGCGATGAGCCTGGCCGCCGCCGAGCACATCGTCACCGAGGGCCGCTTCGCCGACCTCGGCATCACCGACCCGCGGGTCGTCGACGCCGTCACCGAGTCCTGGCGCCGCAGGGACGAACTGCCGTCCCTGTACGGCCGCTTCGACCTCCGCTACGACGGCACGGGCCCGGCGAAACTGCTGGAGTACAACGCGGACACCCCGACCTCGCTGGTGGAGGCGGCCTCCCCGCAGTGGTTCTGGATGGAGGAGCGCTTCCCCGGCGCCGACCAGTGGAACTCCCTGCACGAACGGCTGATCGACGCCTGGAAGAAGCAGTCCGCGCTGCTCCCGCCGGGCAGCCCGCTGTACTTCGCCCACACCGCCGGCGACGAGTCCGGCGAGGACCTGATGACCGTCGCCTACCTCAAGGAGACCGCCGAGCAGGCAGGCCTGGAGACCGACTGGCTGTCCATGGAGGAGATCGGCTGGGACCGCCTCTCCGGCCGCTTCGTCGACAACCGCCTGCGGTTCATCCGCAGCATCTTCAAGCTGTACCCGTGGGAGTGGCTGACCACCGACCGCTTCGCCGGTCATGTGCTCGACACCCTCGACAACGGCGGCGGCACCGGCTCCACCCTGTGGATCGAACCCGCCTGGAAGATGCTGCTCAGCAACAAGGCGCTGCTGGCGGTCCTCTGGGAGCTCAACCCCGGCCACCCCAACCTCCTTCCCGCGTATCTCGACGGCCCCCGCGAACTCGCCGGCACCACCGGCTGGGTCGCCAAGCCGCTGCTGGGCCGCGAGGGGGCCGGCGTCACCGTGCACGAGGCCGGCACCGCGCCGGCGCCCCGCGACGAACCCTGCTGCTACCAGCAGCTCGCACCGCTGCCCGACTTCGACGGCAACCGCGTCGTCCTCGGCACCTGGGTGGTGGAGCACGAGGCCGCCGGCCTCGGCATCCGCGAGTCCTCCGGTCTGGTCACCGACGGATACGCCCGCTTCCTGCCCCACGTCATCCTCTGATCCCCCCCGAGTCCTCCGAGTCCCCCGAGTCCTCCGAGTCCTCCG
>MUNG01000133.1 GCA_002154585.1 Streptomyces pseudogriseolus | reverse complement strand
AGTGGTCCATGCGGACGCCGGACATCTTCTCCACCGTCTTCACCACACAGGCCGGACCGACCTGCGAGTAGATGGAGTTGAACATCACGCGCTCCGCCGACGCCACGGTGGAGCCGTCCCCGTCCTTGCACTCGGGCCGGGTCACCAGGGTGTCGCGCGGGATGCTGACGGCGACGGCCTGGGTGCGGCCCTCGGGTATGTGCATCACGAGCGCGGTGTCGGAGCGGGCGCCGGCGATCTTGCCGGTGTTCAGCTCCGCGTTGTCGCCGGCGCGGGAGTCGGAGCCCAGGACCAGGATGTTCTGGCCGGAGGTGGGCAGCTTCTCCGGGCGGTCGTCGCCGATCGCCTCGTCGATGTCGACGCCGTTGATGTTGCCGTCGAGGTCGCTGTAGAGCCAGTAGGCGGTGCCGGCGCCCGCGACGAGGAGCACGGCCAGCGAGAGCAGGATCCACCGGCCGGTGCGCCGCCGGCGGGGCGTCTCCTGCCCGCGCCGGCGGCGCGACGTGCTCGGGGTGTCGGTGGCTGGGGTGGTCATCCGATGGGTGTCCTCGTCTGTGCGCGGCGCATGGTGCCGGTGCGGGTGGTGCGACAACTGCGGGTACTCGGCCCGGCGACGCGCCGGGCGCGGGACGCCCGGCACGCGGCTGCTCGGGCGAACGGACAGACCCACGACCCCATCCCGGCGTTGTACGACAGTGATCCACATCACGAACGTCGTCTGCGGCGGGGGAGGGGCGGGCGAGCGGCTCTCGTCCGTCACGGACCGGCGCGACCGCTGGGTGTCCGATACATGTATGCAGTGTGCATATCATGTGTGCGTTCCAGGTCCCGTGTCCATATCGGGTGAACGTTCCAGGGAGTCCGGCATGGCGATACGGGATCGGTCCGCGCGCACCCCGCGCCGCGGCCGCGCCGGCAGTGCCGCTTCGGCGCCCGCGCGCCCGCCGGTGACCGGCACGGCGACCGGCTCCTGGCTGCTCCGCGGCAAGGACGGCCGGCTCACGGCCTACGTCCCCTGCGAGGGCGGACTGCTGCGCTGGACCGAAAGCCGACCCGGCGGCCCCGACTGGTCGGAACCCGCCTTCTTCCCCGTCGACGACCTCACCCACCTGACCGTGGCCCAGGGCGCCGACGCCTATGTGCACTTCCTGGGCCGCCGCGAGCGGCGAGCCGACGGCGCGGTCCTGGTCGACGTGGTGCACGCCGTGCAGTACCAGACCGGGCGGCCCCTCACCGAGTGGCGTTCCCTGGGCAATCCGCACAGTGCGCCCGACAAGGCGGCGCTGCTCGGGGCGCCGGCCGCGGCGGTCACCCCGTCCGGCGACGTCCACGTCTTCGCACGGAACGCGGGCGGCGGGCTCATGATGCGCAGGGAGGGGCGGGGTGGCCGATGGGAGCCCTGGGCCGATCTGCGGGGGGCCGGTCTGCGGGACGGGGTGACCGCGACCGCCGCGGCCGGGCGGGTCGAGGTGTTCGCCCCGGCGGGCGGCGTCACTCTGACCTGGAGTCAGCCGGAGCCCGGCGCCGTGCCGCGGCGGTTCCCCGACGTACGGCCCGGTGCGCTGCCGGGATCGGCCGCCGCCCTGGAGACCGCGTCCGGCCGGCTCACCTGGTTCTGGACCGACCCGGCCGGCACCGGTCTGGTCTGCCTGCGGCCCGGTTCGTGGGCCGTCCCGCTGAGCGGCACCCCCGCGGACGGGGCCAATGTGCTGCTGCGTCAGGTGCTCGACGGGTACGACTGCACGGTCATCGCCCACCGGGGTCGCGCCGGCACGGTCCTCGTCGGCGTCTGCGGGACGGAGGCCGAGGCGTCAGGTCTCTGGTGGGGGGACACCGGGCGGGCCTGTCTGGGCGATCCGGCCCTGGCGCACGACGCCCAGGGCAGGGTCGTGCTCGCCGTCGTCGGCCCCGACGGGGAACTGTGGGTGACGAGGCAGGGCCACGGTCCGGGGCTGACGTTCACGGACTGGCTGCGGATGCCGTCGTGACGCTCGCACGCGGATACGGCGACAGCCGAAAAGGTTGTACCGATGTGGCATGTCTGACAGATCGCCGACAAGGGCGATCTTCGGTGGACATGAAGTGCTTGTAATGTAAACATTCCGCCAGGTCGGTGAGCAGTATGTGACAACTGGTGGTGCTGACGGTGAACAGGCCGGTTCGAACCGGTCCCCGTGCACGGCACGCCACGGGTGCGCACGCCGACCAGGGTGGGGTCATTTTCCGGAGCGACGAGCTCCGGCCTTGATGTGAATGGTGCGGAAGTCTGGTGAGCCTCAACAACCCCGAGGCGAGCGCGCTCGTGTCGACATATCGATCTCTGGTGCCTGCAGGGGCGAGGCGCCGGATCGTCCGTCGGGTGCCGGGACCGGTACGCAACTCGGTGAAGCGCTCGCTCGCGTCCGCCGACGCCGTGCGTTCGGCCGTGGTCGTCCGGGCTCTGGGCGGCACCCGTAAGGCGGGCAAGCAGGACGAACCCAGTGTGCGGGTCGTCCGCCTGGAAGGGCGGCACCTGCGTGCCGTAGAGGTGCCCGGCGCCACTGCCTGGGCCGCCCGCGCCCGCAATCTGCACATCCTCGTCGCCCTCCTGGAGGAAGCCGGGATCGACTACTTCTGCGTGCGGGGCAACGGGTCCCGGACGCCGTGCGTGGCCGTGTCCGGGCGGTGGCGTGCCGACGTCGAGGAGCTGCTGCGTGTCACCTGCGCCGAGCACCCCGGCTACGTGAGCCAGGCACCCCAGGGGCAGCCGCGGCCGGCCTCCGCGCAGGGCTCCTGGCGCGCCCTGCGCGGGCAGCGTGTGCTGCGCATGACCTGGGTCGTCTGCGACCCGACCGGGAACCTGGTCTTCGGCCCCGACCACGGGTGCGACATCGAGTTCTGGGCGGAGCGGGACGGCCGGCTGGTCGCCCCCCGCCCCAACAAGGTGGTGACCGAGGTCCCGGTGGACGCGGGCCGGTGCTGGGCGGAGCAAAATCGTTTCAGCGTCATTCCCGCCGTCTACAACACCGGCCACGCCCGCACCCTGCCCGAGTTCGCGGCCACGCTGCCTGACGACCACACCTTCCCGATCGACGTCGTCTACACCTGGGTCGACGACTCCGACCCTCGCTGGCGGGCGAGCCGGGACGCCGCACGCGCGCGGCTCACCGGCATCCCCGGAGGCGGCCTGCACGACCTGGCGGCCAACGACTCGCGCTACACCAGCCGTGACGAGCTGCGGTACTCCCTGCGCTCGATCCACCAGTACGCCCCGTGGGTGCGGAACATCTTCCTCGTCACCGCCGGGCAGGTGCCGTCCTGGCTGAACACCGAGTTCCCGGGCCTGCGGGTGGTGGACCACCGCGAGATCTTCTCGGACCCGAGCGCGCTGCCGACGTTCAACTCCCACGCGATCGAGAGCCAGCTGCACCACATCCCCGAACTCGCCGAGCACTTCCTCTACCTGAACGACGACGTGTTCTTCGGCCGTCCCGCCCACCCCGGCCAGTTCTTCCACGCCAACGGCCTGACCAAGTTCTTCCCGTCCAAGGCGCTCATCCCGTCCGGACGCGCCGGCACCGGGGACCTGCCGGTCGACGCGGCGGGGAAGAACAGCCGCGGCCTGGTCGCCCAGCAGTTCGGCACCGTCATCTCCCAGAAGATGAAGCACACCCCGCACGCCCTGCGGCGCAGCGTGCTCGCCGAGATCGAGCAGGTCTACGCCAAGGCGCACCGGGTGACGCAGCACTCCCGGTTCCGCTCGCCGCACGACGTCCCGATCGCGTCGTCGCTGCACCACTACTACGCCTACCACTCGGCCCGCGCCACGGTCGGCGACATCCGCTACGTCTACGTCGACCTGGCCGCCGACACGGCCCCGCGCCGGCTCGACAACCTCCTCGCCCGGCGCAACTTCGACACCTTCTGCATGAACGACACGGTCCCCGCCGCCGACAAGGCGGCGCAGTCCCGGATGGTGGCGGAGTTCCTGGACGCCTACTTCCCCGTGCCGAGCCCGTTCGAGGCGGTTACCGGCACGCCCGCACCGCACCGGCTCGCACCGCAGGCCGAGCGCATGGCAGAACTGGGGTACTCCGGCCGATGAGTCCTCGTCCCAAGTCCGCCGTGGCCCGTCCGGGCCGCGCCGCCCGCGCCCGGGCCGCCGCACTGCGCACCCAGGTCCTGCAGAGCGTCTTCCTGCCCCTGCGACAGGACCGGACTGCCCAGCTCCGGTACGCCGCCATCCTCGACGGCCACACTGTCAATCTGCACGCCCGGCTGCCCGAGTCGGCCGGCCTGCCCGAGAGCGCCGAGGTAGTCCTCAGCCGCGGCAGGCAGACCTTCACCGCGGAGGCTCGCGTGTACGAAGGGCCGGACGGTGAGGTTCTGGTGGACGCCGTCGTCCTGCTCGGCGCCGAGGTCGGCGGAGCCCCCACGGAACCCGGCCGCTGGCGCCTGCGGCTGCGCCTGCGCTCCGGGCGCCGCACCCGCGTCGTGCCCCTGCTGCTGGTGACTCCTCCGGTGCCGTACAGCGGACCCACCAAGCCCATGGCGGCCTCCTCGGTCACGGGAGAACGGCACCGGCTCGGACGCTCCTTCAGGGGGAGCGCCCGTGTCGTCAGCACCGGGGCGCGCCCCTCGGCGGAGGTGCTCAAGGTGCACCTCACCCATGCCGGCGTCACCGTGGACTTCCGGCTCCTCGGGATCCGGGCCGAGCAGCCGTGGGTCGAGTTCGTCGCCTCCGGCCGCCGGCTCGAACAGCCCGTCACCAGCCCGGTCCCCGGCCTGCTGCGCGTCAATGTGCCGCTGGACCGGATGCCGCCCCGCGGAAACCGGCCCGACCACTGGGACGTCGTCCTGTGCGGCGCCGACGGACGGCGGCTCCGGCTCGGACGCCGGCTGCACGACGTCCGCAACCCTCTGCGTGTCTTCGCCATGCGCAGTCTCGCGATCACCCCGCCGGGCCTCCCGCCGATGATCGTCCAACCCCGTTACACCCCAGCAGGCAATCTCCGGGTCACCTGCACGCGTATGCCCGAGGCAGGCTGACACCCACCGATGAAGATCACCTACTTGCTGACCACCGCCGACGCGGTGGGCGGCACCGAACGCGCCGTGTTCAACCAGGCGTCGGAGCTCGCCGGACGGCACGACGTCCGGGTCCTCAGCGTCTTCAAGAGCAGACGTGAGCAGTTCTTCACCCCGCACGAACGGGTGCGGCTCGACTACCTCGTGGACCTCACGTCCGGCACTCCGCGCCCGTTCCGCACCACCGGTGTGGACGAGAGCGTACGGGTGGAACTGGCCGCGCAGCCCAGCCGGATCGTCGACCGGTCCTGGGAAGCGGCCTTCAGCCGGCTCTCCGACCTTGAGCTCGAACTCGCCCTCCAGGCCACCGACACGGACGTCCTGGTCACCACGACCCCGGCCCTGATGGCACTCGCCGTGGAACTGGCGCCGGCACACGTCATCACGGTCCACCAGGAACACCGGGTGTCCGAACTGCGCGGCACCAGCGGCGAACCGCTGCGCAGGTACACACCCCGGCTGGACGCGCTCGCCGTCCTCAGCGAACGCACCAGGGACTGGTTCGCCGAGACCCTCGCCGGCGCCGCGCCCCGCCTGGAGGTCGTCCCCAACGCTCTGCCGGGGGGTTTCCGGCCGCGCTCCACCCTGCAGACCCGCACCGTGGTGATCGCCGGCCGCCTCGTCGCGGAGAAGCAGATCGACCACGCCGTGACCGCCTGGTCCACCGTGGCCCGCGAGCACCCCGACTGGCAGCTGCGCATCTTCGGCGACGGACCGCTCAGCGGAGCCCTGCGCCGGCAGATCGACACGCTCGGGCTGCACGACTGCGTCCAGCTCAACGGCAACTCGCAGTACCTCGCGGAGGAGTGGGCGAAGGCCAGCATCGCCACCCTCACCTCCCGCAACGAGGCGTTCGGCCTGGTACTGGCCGAGGCACAGGCCGCCGGGGTCCCGGTCGTCTCCTACGACTCGCCCAACGGTCCCCGCGAGGTGGTCATCGACGGGCAGACCGGCATCCTCGTGCCGCCCGGCGACACCGACGCCCTCGCCTCGGCCCTGATGCTGCTCATCAGGGACACGGAACTGCGCGGACGGATGGGCGCCGCGGCCCTCGCCGCGGCCCACCGCTTCTCTCCCGCGGTGGTGACCGCCACCTGGGAGCGCCTGTTCCACGAGCTGGTGGCGGAGCGCGACAGCGGCCGTCGCGCCGTCGCCAAGGCCGAACGGCAGGCCGTGCACGACGTCCGCAGCGGCCCCGACGGCACCGTCCCCGCAGCCGCCGCCGCGCCCGCCAGCACGGTGCGCACCTCGGACCAGCGTGCCCTCGAAACACGTCTGCTGAAGCGGCGCGACCTGGTGAGCGACGGCGGTCAGATCTGCCGGCTGATGGACGGGGAATCGCCCTGGGACGCCGTTCAGCAGAACCTGGCGCTGGCGGCCGACGCGCTCGAGGGCGCCGGCATCCCCTACTTCGTGGTCCGCGACCATCTGGTGCGGCACACCGTCGCGGTGCACGCGATGTACCGCGAGGCGGTCTTCAAGGCCCTCGCCGACCGGTATGCGCAGGACGCGGTGTACGCCGCCGTCCTCAACGAGGGACAGAACACCGTGGCCACCGTCCTCGCCGGTCACGTGGCGGCGTACACCGACATGCCCTCGTCGGGCGTCCGGGTGTACCGGAACCTTGTGACGCCCTCCCGCACCCTGCGCCTGGGGGCCGTCTACGGCTGCACCATCTCCTTCTGGGACACCGACCCCGACGACGAGAGCCGCTCGCACCTCAAGGCGCCCGCGCGCACCCTCATCGGCGACCGGGTGCCCAACTCCGCGCTGCGGCGCACCGCCTGCACCCTGGGCGGCCGCACCTACCCCACGATCGAGGCCTTCCACCGTGTGCTGCACGGCGACATCGGCTTCCCCGTGGACGCCGTCTACACCTGGGTGAACGGCGCCGACCTCGCGTGGCTCGAGCGCAAGAACGCCGTCCTCGCCGCCATGGGGCTGGAGACGGAGGACGCCGCCACCAGCGCCGCGCGCTTCCGGGACCGCGACGAACTGCGGTACTCCCTGCGGTCCATCGACATGTACGCCCCCTGGATCCGCACCATCCACCTCGTCACCGATCAGCAGGTGCCCGAGTGGCTCGATCTCTCCCATCCACGTGTGCGAGTCGTGGACCACACCGAGATCTTCGGCGACCGCGGCGCCCTCCCCACCTACAACTCGCACGCCATCGAGAGCCAGCTTCACCATATCGAGGGTCTGGCCGAGCACTTCCTGTACTTCAACGACGACGTCTTCCTGGGGCGCACGCTCCAGCCCGACATGTTCTTCCTGGGCAACGGGCAGGCGAAGTACTTCATGTCGCCCACCTCCGTGCCGATGGCCCCGGCCTCGCGTGACGACGAGTTCAACATCAGCGCCGCCAAGAACAACAGGGCTCTGATCGAGCAGTCCTTCGGGCAGACCGTGGTCCATTCCTTCCTGCACGCGCCGCACCCGCTGCGGCGCAGCGTCCTCGCCGACATCGAGGAGCATTACCGGCACGCCGTGGCCACCACCGCGGCCAACCGGCTGCGGGACCACAGCGACGTCTCGGTCGCCTCTTCCCTGCACCACTACGTCGGCTTCCACACCCTGCGCAGCGTCCCCGGCAGCATCTCCTGCGGCTTCGTCAACGTCGGCCTGAGTGAGCACGCCCCACGGCTCAACCGGATCCTGTCCGTGCGCCCGCACGACGTGTTCTGCCTGAACGACTACCACGACGGCGACGTGCCGGAGGAGGAGCAGGACGCCGTTCTCGCAGCCTTCCTGCCCAGTTACTTCCCGGTGGCCAGCCAGTTCGAGACCGGATCCCGGCGCAACCAGCTCGCCCACGAGGGCCGCCTCGGGGGCTGGCCGCTGTGAGGCCCGCCGCCCGGTCCTGGCTCCACGGAAGTCCGCCCCTGCGAGACACGGTGATCCCGTACGCCATGGCGTGACGGGACGATGTGAGGAACACATGAACAAGATCTGCGTCATCGGGAACTCGGTGGCCGCCCCGCGGACCGCAGAGGAAGCGCCGCTCGCGGGCTGGGGCCAGTACCTCGGCGGCTTCCTGGGTCCGCGGTACGAAGTGCGCAACTACGCTCGCGACGCCATGACCCTGCGTCGCTACTTCACCGGGCGGTTCGCCACGCTCCTCACCGCCCTCGCCCCCGGTGACATGGTGTTCCTCGCCTTCGGCAACGTCGAGCAACGCATCAATCAGCTCAACCGCCATCACGGGCCGCGCGAGTACAAGGAGTACCTGCGTCTGTACGCCGAGGCCATCCGCGGTGAGGGGGCGATTCCCGTCCTGCTCACGCCGGCGGCACGCTGCGCCTTCGACGAGGCCGGGAACGTCGTGAACACCCACGACGAGTACCCCGGCCTCACCCGTGAGGCCGCGGCGGAGACCGGCAGCCCGCTGATCGACACAACCGCCCTCACCACGAACATGCTCGCCGAACTGGGTCCCACACGGGCGCGCAGGCTCTACCGGTGGCTGGACCCCGGAGAGCATCCCAACCACCCCGACGGCATCATCGACGCCAGCCACTTCAACGACGTCGGAGCGCGCGAGGTGGCCCGGCGTGTGGCCATCAGCATGCTCGACACGGCCGGGCTGCCGCCGAACACGGTCGACCCTCAGACCCTCGCCGCGGGCACGATCCCCCCGGTGCTGGCCGAGTTCACGGTGAGCCGCCCGGAGCTGGCCCTCACCATGACCCCGAGCGTGCCCGAGGGACCGGTCGTCGTCTCACCCGCGCCCGGGGAAATCGTGGGCGCGGCACGGAAGCTGACGGGCAAGGCGCCTGCGGGAACCGGCTACGTCCTCTTCTACGAACAGGGCCGGTACCTCGGCGGCACCACCGTCTCCCCCTCCGGAACCTGGCAGTGGCGCCGCGTCGTCAACTGGCCGGCGGGACCGCACATCGTCGACGTGCTCGGCGTCACCGGCAACGCCGTGTCGCCGACGGCCGTCGCCGAATTCCACGTCCTGGACCGGCTGGACCCCCCGGAGGTCACCGGGCCCCGGCCCGACGGCTGGTGCGGCCCGCGGCCCCGTTTCTCGGGCACGGCGGCTCCCGGGACGCAGAAGGTGATGGTGCTGGAACAGGGCAGGCTCATCGCCGAGGCCCCTGTGCAGGAGGACGGGACCTGGCGGGTGACCCATGCGCACGACTGGCGGCCCGGCACCTACGAGGTGCAGTTCGTGTCGGTGTTCAGCGCCATCCGCTCGCCGGCCGTCTCCCACCCGCTGCGGGTGCACGGCGTCCCCGAGGACAGCTGGCTGAACACGTCGTTGTCCTCCCGGGAGCCCTGCTCGGGGTCGTGCGAGCACTACCCGGCGATGCCTGAGTGGTGACGCGGTGCGCCGTGAGGCCGCGCGCATGACGAAGGGGCCCCCGCCCGAGGCGGGGGCCCCTTCACGCGTCACCTCCGCGCGTCACACCCGAGTCACGCCGGAACCGAGGCAACCCCCGCCTCCAGGAACCGCCTCCCGTTCACCCGCTCCGACACACCCTCCCGGTCCAGGTACGGCGTGATGCCGCCCAGGTGGAAGGGCCAGCCGGCGCCCGTGATCAGGCACAGGTCGATGTCCTGGGCCTCGGCGACGACGCCCTCGTCGAGCATCAGGCCGATCTCCTGGGCCACCGCGTCCAGCACCCGGTCGCGGACCTGCTCCTCGGTGAGCACCGAGTCGCCCTGCTTCAGCAGCGCGGCGACCTCGGGGTCGAGCTCCGGCTTGCCGGAATCGTAGACGTAGAAGCCGCGCTTGCCCGCCTTGACGACGGCCGCGAGGTTCGGGGAGACCGTGAAGCGGTCCGGGAAGGCCCGGTTGAGGGTCTCCGAGACGTGCAGGCCGATCGCCGGGCCGACCAGCTCCAGCAGGACCAGCGGGGACATCGGCAGGCCGAGCGGCTCCACCGCCTTCTCCGCGACCTCGACCGGCGTGCCCTCGTCGATGACGTTCTGGATCTCGCCCATGAAGCGGGTCAGGATGCGGTTGACGACGAACGCCGGGGCGTCCTTCACCAGCACCGCGGTCTTCTTCAGCTTCTTGGCGACGCCGAACGCCGTGGCCAGCGACGCGTCGTCGGTCTGCTCGCCGCGCACGATCTCCAGCAGCGGTAGCACGGCGACCGGGTTGAAGAAGTGGAAGCCGACGACCCGCTCGGGGTGCTTCAGCTTCGACGCCATCTCCGTCACGGAGAGGGAGGAGGTGTTGGTGGCGAGGATCGCGTGCGCCGGGGCGACCGCCTCGACCTCCGCGAACACCTTCTGCTTGACGCCCATCTCCTCGAACACGGCTTCGATGATGAAGTCGGCGTCCGCGAAGCCCTCGGCCTTGTCCAGCACACCGGTGACCAGGGCCTTCAGGCGGTTGGCCTTGTCCTGGTTGATCCGGCCCTTGCCCAGCAGCTTGTCGATCTCGGCGTGGACGTAGCCCACACCCTTGTCGACGCGCTCCTGGTCGATGTCCGTGAGGACGACCGGCACCTCGAGGCGGCGCAGGAAGAGCAGTGCGAGCTGGCTGGCCATCAGACCGGCGCCGACGACGCCCACCTTGGTGACCGGACGCGCCAGGTTCTTGTCCGGGGCGCCCGCGGGACGCTTGCCGCGCTTCTGCACCAGGTTGAACGCGTAGATGCCCGCGCGCAGTTCACCGCCCATGATCAGGTCGGCGAGCGCCAGGTCCTCGGCGTCGTAGCCCTTCTGCAGGTCGCCGTCCTTGGCGGCGGCGATGATGTCCAGGGCGCGGTAGGCGGCCGGGGCCGCGCCGTGCACCTTGGAGTCCGCGACGAAGCGGCCCTTGGCGACGGCCTGGTCCCAGGCCTCGCCGCGGTCGATCGCCGGACGCTCGACCGTGATCTCGCCCTTGAGGACGGACGCGGTCCAGATCAGCGACTGCTCCAGGAAGTCCGCGCCCTCGAACAGCGCGTCCGCGATGCCGAGTTCGTAGACCTGCTTGCCCTTGAGCTGGCGGTTCTGGTTGAGGCTGTTCTCGATGATCACCGAGACGGCCTTCTCCGCGCCGATCAGGTTCGGCAGCAGGGTGCAGCCGCCCCAGCCGGGCACCAGGCCGAGGAAGACCTCGGGCAGCGAGAAGGCGGGCAGGGCCGCCGACACCGTGCGGTACGAGCAGTGCAGGCCGATCTCGACGCCGCCGCCCATGGCCGCGCCGTTGTAGTACGCGAAGGTCGGCACGGCCAGCTTCGACAGCCGCTTGAAGACGTCGTGGCCGCCCTTGCCGATGGCCAGCGCGTCCTCGTGGCGCTTCAGCAGCTCGACGCCCTTGAGGTCGGCGCCGACCGCGAAGATGAACGGCTTGCCGGTGACGCCGACGCCGACGATCTCGCCGTCCGCGGCCTCCTTCTCGACCTGGTCGATCGCGGCGTCGATGTTCGCCAGCGACTGCGGGCCGAGGGTGGTCGGCTTGGTGTGGTCGTGACCGTTGTCCAGCGTGATCAGCGCGAACCGGCCCGCGCCCAGGGGCAGGTCGAAGTGGCGGACGTGCGCCTGGGTGACGACCTCGCCCGGGAACAGCTCGGCCGCACCCTTCAGAAGCTCTGCGGTGGTGCTCACTTGTCCCCCTCGAAGTGCGGGTTCTCCCAGATGACCGTCGCGCCCATGCCGAAGCCGACGCACATGGTGGTCAGGCCGTAGCGGACGTGCGGCTGCTCCTCGAACTGGCGGGCCAGCTGCGTCATCAGACGGACGCCGGAGGAGGCCAGCGGGTGGCCGAACGCGATGGCGCCGCCGTACTGGTTGACGCGCGCGTCGTCGTCGGCGATGCCGTAGTGCTCCAGGAACGCGAGGACCTGGACGGCGAAGGCCTCGTTGATCTCGAACAGGCCGATGTCGGAGATGGACAGGCCCGCCTGCGCGAGCGCCTTCTCCGTGGCCGGGATCGGGCCGTAACCCATGACCTCCGGCTCCACGCCCGCGAAGGAGTAGGAGACCAGGCGCATCTTGACCGGCAGCCCGTTCTCGCGGGCGAAGTCCTCGGAGGCGATGACCGAGGCGGTGGCGCCGTCGTTCAGACCGGCCGCGTTGCCCGCGGTGACCCGGCCGTGCACGCGGAACGGTGTCTTCAGGTTCGCCAGGTTCTCCAGCGTGGTGCCCGGGCGCATCGGCTCGTCGGCGGTGACCAGGCCCCAGCCCGTCTCGCCGGCCTCCTCGTTGGTGCGGCGCACCGAGACCGGCACCAGGTCGGCCTGGATCTTGCCGTTGGCGTACGCCTTGGCGGCCTTCTCCTGGGAGCGCACCGCGTACTCGTCGGCGCGCTGCTTGGTGATGCTCGGGTAGCGGTCGTGCAGGTTCTCCGCGGTCATGCCCATGAACAGGGCGGACTCGTCGACCAGCTTCTCGGAGACGAACCGCGGGTTCGGGTCCACGCCCTCGCCCATCGGGTGGCGGCCCATGTGCTCGACACCGCCCGCGATGGCGACGTCGTACGCGCCGAAGGCGACGGAGCCGGCCACCGTGGTGACGGCGGTCAGCGCGCCGGCGCACATGCGGTCGATGGAGTAACCCGGCACGGACTGCGGCAGGCCCGCGAGGATGCCCGCCGTGCGGCCGATGGTCAGGCCCTGGTCGCCGATCTGCGTGGTCGCGGCGATGGCGACCTCGTCGATCTTCTTCGGGTCGAGACCCGGGTTGCGGCGCAGCAGCTCCCGGATCGCCTTGACGACGAGGTCGTCGGCACGGGTCTCGTGGTAGATGCCCTTCGGGCCCGCCTTGCCGAACGGGGTACGGACGCCGTCGACGAAGACGACGTCCCTGACGGTACGAGGCACGATGGCTCTCCTCCAGGTACGGGATGCTGAGCGCTTGCTTACGCCCCATGCTACTTGCGGGTAACGTCACTGCACACCCCCGTTGGCCGGAGCGGCGAACATCACACGACCGGCCCCCGCGAACAGGAGCAGAACGTCACCCGCCCGGCCCCCGCGAACAGGGGCAGAACGTCACCCGCCCGGCCCCTGCGAACGCTGGCCGGGCATCACCCGCCCGGCCGCCGGCACGGAGGCCGACAGCACACGACCGGCCCCCGCGAGCGAGGGCCGGTCGTGTGTCGTGTCGCGGGCGGCGCTACGACCGCCAGAGTCGCCGGCGCAGGCCCCGGCGCAGCCGCGCCCGGGTGCTGACCCGCTCGTTGCGGCCGGAGATCCGGCGGGCCACCGAGGAGGCCCGGTCCTCCCGCACCTCCAGCTCACCGGCCGGGTGCGCGAACAGCCCGCCGCCGGTGCTCATCGCGATCTCTGCCGTGTACGTCCCGGGCGGGACGTCGGACAGGTCGACGCCCTCCTTGTCCGCCGAGGTGAAGTACCCGAAGGAGTACGAGCCGAAGTCGCCCGGCGCCATCAGCGGGCGCACCTTGTCCTCCCGCTTCACCGCCTTGAGCGCGACGGTGTGCGTGCCGGCCTCGCCGCGCAGGGTGAGGTAGTACGTCGAGTGGGTCGCGCGGTCCGCGTTGCGGCCGGGGAGGAAGAACACGCCGTAGACGCGGAGCTTCGGGCCCTCCATCGCGAACCGCTTCAGCGCGAACACGGACCCGCCGGGGCCGGCCGCCGTGAGGTCGCGCTTGATCACCCGGACGCTCCTCGCGTCACCTCTGAGGACCACCTCACGCCCCTCGGAGGCGGCGCGCCGGTCGATCGCCCGGTAGGCGACCAGCGGCACCCTGCGGTCGATGTCCTCGCTCGCGCTGGTCACCCGTGCGAACACCTCGTACACGCCGTCCGGCAGCGCGTCGAACAGCTCCCGCGCCTCGCAGGTGAAGCCGCCGTCCTTGTAGGAGGCGAAGTGCGTGTCGAAGTACTTCAGGTACAGCTGGTCCACCGGCACGGTCTTCGCGTCGGCCACCCACGCCTGCTCGTCCCGCACCAGCACGAGCTGCTTGGTCTCCCGCCCGCCGGCCTCCTCGCCCTCGTCGGCGGAGACGCCGGGCAGGAAGGCGTGCCCGGAGAGGGTGGCCTGCTCGGGGGTGAGCTGCGCGGCGGTCAGCACGCCCGCCGCCGTGTCCCGCGCCCGCAGGTCCGCCAGGTGCTCGGTGGCGGCGTCCTCGTCCACCTCGTTGGAGCCGATCTGCACCTCGCCGAACCGCGGCACCGTGCCCTCGGTCAGCGCGTAGATGACGCTGAGGATCACCGAGAGGCCCTGCCGCGTCACCTCCGCGTGCTTGACCAGGGCGGGCGATTCCACCATGAAGAAGTTGAAATTGGAGTACTTCCGCAGAGCCGGGAGGAAATGGACGACGTGTTCCTCGTACTGGTAGTCCTTCGTCGAGGAGAACAGGTAGATGTTCCGGTCCAGGTCCGTGGTCTCCGCCAGCAGCTCCGGGAGCACCGCGTCGAGCCGGTCCACGTTCTCCTGCGGCTGGCCCTCGCCGAGCACCCACTCGCCGAGCACGCCGTGCCCCTGGGAGTAGCTGCCGATGAAGTACTGCGGCGTGGACGCGACGATGTTCCGGTAGCCGTACTTCAGCGCGTAGAAAATGGCGGCGCTGCCGCCCTTCGAGGAACCGGCGAGAACCACCGTCTCCCGGGCCAGGCCCAGCTTTTCCCGGTAGTGGGTAATCAGTTCCTCGACGGCGTCCGGAACGGAGAAGTCCATGGCCCGCGCCACGTAGTACGACGGGCCTCCGTCGAACCGGTCGCGGATTCGCAGCACGTTGCACTGGACGCCGGAAAGGGCGGCGCCGAATCCGTACTTCGAGCCCACCGAGGAAAACACCACGAGCAGGTTGCCGTGATCGCCCGCAGCGGGCGTGAACTCGTACTCGATCTCCCAGTTGCCGTATTTCTCCACACGTATCTCGGGCGTGCGGATCGTCGCTGTCCTGTAGTTTTCGGACGTGTGGGGGAGTGTGTCCGAATGCTGCGGGTTGGCCGGGCGGACCTGGGTGGGTTCCATGAAATGGTGCCCCTTGTTCCTGTCAGAGATTTTCCGTTCGGAGTTCGGGCCGCTCCGCAGGAAACACTCTCCGACGTGGGGGTGCGGGCGTTTTCGCAGGGAGAGCAGCCGGGACGAGGCTAACCCATGTCCCCGCCGCGGAGCGAGAGGCGGACCTGTGCCTCGTTCCGCGTATTCCCGGTCATCCTCGGCGCATGCCGCCGGGCGCTTCCGGAATGCGGGTCACGTGACCTTCACCGTCATCCGGCGGGCTCCACACAATACAGGGCGGCCCGGGCCGCCTTGGGGTCCGGAGTCTGCCACCCTCGCACCCCGATGGTCACCCGCTCGCCGGGCAGCAGCGTCACCGGCCCCCGGTCGGCGGACGCCTCCGGGTCCAGCCGGTCGGCCTGGAGCAGCAGGTCCCGCACCAGGGTGCGGGCGGTGACCGTGACCCCCTCGGGCGCGAGCGCCACCTCGAACTCCGGGCGCGGGTACGGGATGTCGCGGTCCGCCGCCGGGAAGTGCAGCGCCCGCAGCGGCTCGCCCCCGGCAGGGTCCTGGGCGTCGGCGACGAGGAACTCCTCGGGGCCGACCGGGACCAGCTCCGCGGGCACCTCGACGAGCGCCACGGTCCGCGCGTCCGCCGCGCACCGTGGTTCCGCCACCGCCAGCACCCGGCCGTCCACCGCCGTCCGCCGCAGCCGCAGGACGGTCCGCCACTCCTCGGCGGCCTGGTTCACGGCCGCGACGACCAGCCGCCGTCCGCCGCCCCTGCCGGCGCTCGCGTCCCCGTCCCCGTCCGTGCGCACGGTCAGCAGCCGGTCCGCGTACAGCCGGCGCAGCTCGTGGTACAGCGGCTTCTCCCGTCCGTCGCCGTCGATCGCGGACCAGGAGGTCACCGGCCAGCAGTCGTTGAGCTGCCACACGACGCTGCCCGCGCACACCGGCCAGTGCGAGCGCCAGTGCTCGATCCCCGCCGCCACCGCCCGCACCTGGTTCAGCTGCGTCAGATAGTGCCAGCGGTCGAAGTCCCCCTCGGGCACGGCGAAATGACGGGCCAGCCCCCGCTCCAGCTTGCCGTTGCCGTCCGCCGCCTTCTGGTGGTGCAGCACACCGGGGGAGTCGGCCGCGAGCTCCTCCCCGGGCAGCGCCCGCCGCAGCGTGGCGTACGCGGGCGGCGCCTGCCAGCCGAACTCGGCGACGAAACGCGGCACGTCGAGGCGGTAGTCGGCGTAGTCCCTGCGGTTCCACACCTCCCAGGAGTGGTGCGTGCCGTGCGCCGGGTCGTTGGGATGGCGCAGCCACGACCCGGACCACGGGCTGCCCGCCGTGTACGGCCGCGTCGGGTCCGACTCGGCCACCACGCGCGGCAGCAGGCCCAGGTAGTAGCCCTCGCCCCAGGAGTCCCCGGCCAGCGCGGGCTCCCAGCCCCAGTCCCTGAAGCCCCACTGGTTCTCGTTGTTGCCGTTCCACAGCACCAGCGACGGATGCGGCATCAGCCGTACGACGTTCTCCCGGGCCTCCGCCTCCACCTCGCCGCGCAGCGGCTGCTCCTCGGGGTAGGCGGCGCAGGCGAACGGGAAGTCCTGCCACACCAGCAGGCCCAGCTCGTCGCAGGCGTCGTAGAAGTCCTCGCTCTCGTAGATCCCGCCGCCCCACACCCGCACCAGGTCCACGCCCGCCGCGGCCGCCTGCTCCAGCCGCCGGCGGTAGCGGTCGCGGGTGATCCGGGACGGGAAGGCGTCGTCCGGGATCCAGTTGACCCCGCGCGCGAACAGCCGCTCCCCGTTGACCACCAGGGTGAAGCCGGTGCCGTGCGCGTCGGGCGAGGTGTCCAGCTCCACCGTCCGGAAGCCGGTCCTGCGCCGCCAGGAGTCCACCGCCCCCTCGCCGTCGAACAGCGTCAACTCCACGTCGTACAACGGCTGTTCGCCGTAGCCGCGGGGCCACCACAGGCGGACGTCCGGCACCCGCAGGCGTACCGTCCCGGCCGTCCCCTCGAACCGGGCGCGGGCGCGCACCCCGCCGACGGACGCCTCGACGTCGAGCGGCGCCCCGCCCTCCGTGCGCTCCACGTCCACGGCCAGCTCCACCACGCCGGCGCCGTCCGCCACGGTCACCAGCGGACGCACCCGGGCGATCCGGGCCGTCGACCAGTGCTCCAGCCGCACCGGCCGCCAGATCCCGGCCGTGACCAGCGTCGGACCCCAGTCCCAGCCGAACGAGCAGGCCATCTTGCGCACGTACTGGTACGGCTCCGGGTACGCCCCCGGACGGTCGCCCACCGCGGCCCGCACCGCCTCCGCCTCGTCGTAGGCGGACGCGAACCGCACGGTCAGCCGCCCGCTCAGGCCGGTCACGTCGAAGCGGTACGACCGGTGCATGTTCCGCACCCGGCCCAGCGGGCGGCCGTCGAGCAGGATCTCCGCGACCGTGTCGAGCCCGTCGAACACCAGGTCCGTCCGCTCGTGCGCCGAACCGCCCGCGGGCAGGTCCCGTTCGTACGTCCACGTGCGGCGGCCCACCCACGCCACCTCGGTCTCGTCGCGCCCGAGGAACGGGTCGGGGATCAGGCCGGCCGCCAGCAGGTCGGTGTGCACACACCCCGGCACCGAGGCCGGGAGCGCCTGACCCGTCCCCTCCGGGTGGTGCAGGATCCATCCGTCGGTGAGCGGGGTGACCTGACGCATGCACACTCCCTGGGACCGGTCGAGCGCTGGGCGGGCGGCGGGTGGTCGTGCGGTGAGCGACGGGGCAGCGGGGTCAGGCGCCCCGGGCGGACTCGGCGGACAGGGCGGTGACCAGGACCGGCGTGACCTGTTCGACCTGCCAGGCGCGGGCGCCGTGCGCGGTGAGGGCCGCGGCGACCGACTCCGGCGTGGGCGGGGACGGCGGCTCCCAGCAGACCCGGCGCACGGTGTCCGGCGTGATCAGGTTCTCCGCGGGCATGTTCAGCGCCTCGGCGAGCTCGGTGACGCCCGCCCGCGCGGCCGACAGCCGGGCCGCGGCCGCCGGGTCCTTGTCGGCCCAGGCGCGCGGCGGCGGGGGACCGGTCACCGGCTGGCCCGGCTGGGGCAGCCGGTCCTCGCTCAGCGCCTTCGCCCGGTCGACCGCCGCCTGCCACTGCTCGAGCTGGCGGCGGCCCACCCGCTGCCCGAAGCCGTTCAGCGCGGCCAGGGCGTGCGGGTTCGCCGGCATGGCGAGGGCGGCCTCGACGATCGCCGCGTCGGGCAGCACCTTGCCGGGGGAGACGTCACGGCGGCGCGCGATCCGGTCCCGGGTCTGCCACAGCTCCCGTACGACGGCCATCTGACGGCGGCGGCGGACCTTGTGCATGCCGGAGGTACGGCGCCAGGGGTCCTTGCGGGGCTCCGGCGGCGGCGCCGAGGCGATCGCGTCGAACTCCTGCCACGCCCAGTCCAGCTTGCCCTGCCGGTCCAGCTCCTTCTCCAGCGCGTCCCGCAGGTCGACCAGCAGCTCGACGTCGAGGGCCGCGTACCGCAGCCACGGCTCGGGCAGCGGGCGGGTGGACCAGTCGACGGCGGAGTGGCCCTTCTCCAGCAGGAAGCCGAGCACGTTCTCGACCATCGCGCCGAGGCCGACCCGGGGGAACCCGGCCAGCCGGCCCGCCAGCTCGGTGTCGAAGAGCCGCGTCGGCACCATGCCTATCTCGCGCAGGCAGGGCAGGTCCTGGGTGGCGGCGTGCAGCACCCACTCCACGCCGGACAGCGCCTCGCCGAGCGCGGACAGGTCGGGACAGGCGACCGGGTCGATCAGCGCCGTGCCCGCGCCCTCGCGCCTGAGCTGGACGAGGTAGGCGCGCTGCCCGTAGCGGTAGCCCGAGGCGCGCTCGGCGTCCACGGCGACGGGTCCGCGGCCGGCGGCGAAGGCCGCGACCACCTCGGCGAGGGCGGACTCGTCGGCCACCACGGGCGGGATGCCCTCGCGGGGCTCCAGCAGGGGGATCGGCGCCTGTGCAGCAGAGGATCCGCCGTCGTCCGGAGGAGCGCCTCCGGTGGTGCGCAGTGAACTGTCTGCTGCGGTGTCGTGGGCGTCGGTCACCTGTCAAGAGTATCCGTACGGGCCGGTACCCGGCCCTCCCCTTCGCCCGCCGGCCCCGCCCACCAGCGAAAACAGGCCGCCCCGCGTCCGCAGCGGTCCCTCGCGCGGGCCTGCGCGCGGGCGCGCCCGCCGATGC
>MUNG01000132.1 GCA_002154585.1 Streptomyces pseudogriseolus | reverse complement strand
CGTCGTAGGTCACACCTTTGCGGCGTATCGGGCGAAAGGGTTACCACTGAATGGCCACCACGCCGCGGGTCCCGTGAGCCGGTGGTTCTCCTCTGTCCCCTCCCCCATGAGGTTTCGATGTTCGAGCGCGTCACGTCCCGTTTCCCCCGCACGTCCGCCACCCGTACCCGTGCGGCCGTCCTGGCCGCCGGCCTGGGCACCTCGGTCGTCCTGGGAGCCGGGGTCGCGGCCGCCGTCGACACCACGGCCGCCTCCGGCGCGGCCGGCGCCGTGCAGGCGCAGGCGGCCGCCCAGTCCAAGGCCGCCGAGGCTCAGGCGAAGGCCGTCCAGGCGCAGGCCGCCAAGGCGCAGAAGGCCGCCGAGGCGAAGAAGGCGGCCGCCGCCAAGGCCGTCCAGGCGAAGAAGGCGGCGAAGGCCGCGGCCAAGAAGAAGGCCGCGTCCTGGATCGACCCGGTGAAGTCCTACAAGCTGTCGGCGAGCTTCGCGCAGAACGGCGGCATGTGGGCGCACAAGCACTCCGGCCAGGACTACGCCGTCCCGACCGGCACCCCGGTGATGGCCGCCCACGGCGGCACGGTCGTCAAGGCCGGCGGCAACGGCGCCGGCGACGGCCCGGCGTACGGCAACGCCATCGTGATCAAGCACGGCAACAAGACGTACTCCCAGTACGCCCACCTGTCGTCCGTGAACGTGAAGGTCGGCCAGGTCGTCAAGACCGGCCAGAAGATCGCCCTGTCCGGCAACACCGGCAACTCCAGCGGTCCCCACCTGCACTTCGAGATCCGTACGACCCCGAACTACGGCTCCGCCGTCAACCCGGTGACCTTCCTGAAAAGCAAGGGCGTGACCGTCTGACCCGCGGGACGCGGCCCGAAGCGCCCCGGCTCAGTCCCCGGCCGTGTGCCGGTGGGCCTGGGTGATCAGATCGACGGCGACCTCGAGAACGGCTTCGTGCCGCTTCGCGGGGTCGCTTTCGACGTCCTGGAGGACGTGCATCCCGGCGTGCAGGGTGAACAGGGCGCTGATGCAGCGCACCTGGTCGACCAGGTCGGCGTCGGGGTCGATGAGGATGTCCCGCAGTCCGAGCATCTTCGTCTTGAACATGTCGCCGATGCGCAGCTCGCGGATGGCCGCCTGGTTCTCCTGCATGAAGCGGAAGAGCGGGGCGGCGTCCCGCAGCGCCGCGCTGTAGCGGCGGATGATCTCCTGCTTGGTCTCCAGCGAGTGCGGCTGCCGGCGCCCCCACTCGATCAGGTCCTCGATCGGCCGGGAGAGGTCCTCGAAGATGCTGACGAGGATCTCTTCCTTGGTCTTGAAGTGGTAGTAGAGCGCCGCCTTGGTGACGTCCAGCCGCTCGGCGATCTCGCGCAGCGAGGTCTTCTCGTAACCCTGCTCGGCGAAGAGCTCGAGCGCCTCGTCCTGGATGCGCTGGCGGGTGTTCCCGCGGCGCCGCTGCTTGGTGCCGTCCATGGTGCCGCCCATCTTCCCGCTCGTACCCTCTTGACGAAAACTTACTTGACGACCGGCTAGTTGCGCGACTAGCTTCACGTCATAGTGAACTAGCCGGGCGGCAAGTAAGTAAAGACGGGCCACCGAGAGTGGCCGGGGGAGTAGGAGCGATGACGGACTCAGCGGCGGCGGGGGCCGTCCCGACGGACGGTACGAAACAGCCGAGAAGCGTGCGCGTGGTGCTGCTCGCGCTCATGATCGCGATGATGCTCGCGATGCTCGACAACATGATCATCGGCACCGCGATGCCCACGATCGTGGGCGAGCTGGGCGGCCTGGAGCACCTCTCCTGGGTGGTCACGGCGTACACGCTGGCCACCGCGGCCTCCACCCCGGTGTGGGGCAAGATCGGCGACATGTACGGGCGCAAGGGCTCGTTCATCGCCTCCATCGTGATCTTCCTGATCGGCTCCGCGCTCAGCGGCATGGCGCAGGACATGGGGCAGTTGATCGCCTTCCGCGCGGTGCAGGGCCTGGGCGCGGGCGGTCTGATGGTCGGCGTCATGGCGATCATCGGCGACCTGATCCCGCCCCGGGAGCGCGGCAAGTACCAGGGCATGATGGCGGCCGTGATGGCCCTGGCGATGATCGGCGGCCCGCTGGTCGGCGGCACCATCACCGACAACTGGGGCTGGCGCTGGGCCTTCTACATCAACCTGCCGCTCGGCGTGATCGCCCTGGCCGCGATCGGCGTGGTGCTGCACCTGCCGAAGAAGCGGTCGCAGGCCGGCATCGACTACCTCGGGGTGGCGCTGCTGACGGTCGGCATCACCGCGATCGTCCTGGTGACCACCTGGGGCGGCACCGAGTACGCCTGGACCTCCACACGGATCATGGAGCTGATCGCCCTCGGCGTCGCGTCCCTGGTCGGCTTCGTGTTCTGGCAGACCCGGGCCGCCGAGCCGGTGGTGCCGCTGCACATCTTCCGCAGCCGCAACTTCACGCTGATGTCCCTCATCGGCTTCATCGTGGGCTTCGTGATGTTCGGCGCGACGCTCTTCCTGCCGCTGTACCAGCAGTCCGTGCAGGGCGCCTCGGCCACCAACTCCGGTCTGCTGCTCCTGCCCATGCTGGGCGCGATGCTGGTCACCTCGATGGTCGCGGGCCGGGTCACCACGAACACCGGCCGCTACAAGATCTTCCCGGTGGCGGGCAGCGCCCTGCTGATCGTCGGCCTGTACCTGCTGTCCACGATGGACACCGGCACCTCCCGCCTCACCTCAGGCGTCTTCATGGCCGTGGTCGGCCTCGGAATGGGCTGTCTGATGCAGATCACCATGCTGGTCGCGCAGAACAGCGTGGAGCTGAAGGACATGGGCGTGGCGTCCTCCACGACCACCCTGTTCCGCACCCTCGGCTCGTCCTTCGGCGTCGCGGTCATGGGCGCGCTGTTCAACCACCGCGTCCAGGACGTCATGGCGGAGCGCGCGGGCTCGCTGGGCTCCAAGGTGACCGAGCAGTCCGCCCAGCTCGACGCGGCGAGCCTGGCGAAGCTCCCGGAGGCGGCCCGCGAGGCGTACCAGCACGCGGTCTCCTCGGGCACGCACGGGGCGTTCCTGCTGGGCGCGGTCGTCGCGGTGCTGTCGCTGGTGGCGGCGGTGTTCGTGAAGGAGGTCCCGCTCAAGGGCGCGGGCCCGGCGAAGGGCGACACCGGCGACGGCGCACCGGCGGCGGTGACGGTCACCGAGGCCGTCTGACCCCGTACGGCACGAACCCCCATACGGCACGAAGGCCCCCGGCGGCGCACCCGCGCTGCCGGGGGCCTTCCCCGTCCACAGGCCCGGCCTCGTTGTCGGACCCCCGTGCCACCATCGGTCGCATGAACAGGACGCGGCAGCTGAGGCTGGCCAAGGACGCGATGGACCGGGACTGGGCCGACCCGGACCTCGACCTGGCCGCGGTCGCCGCGCACGCCGGATACTCGCGCTACCACTTCATCCGCGCCTTCCGGGAGACCTACGGCGAGACCCCGGGCCAGTACCTGACCCACCGCCGTATCGAGCGCGCCGAGGACCTGCTGCGCACGGCGAGCCTGTCGGTGACGGAGATCTGCCACCTGGTCGGCTTCAGCAGCCTGGGCACGTTCTCGGCGCGGTTCAAGGGCCGTACGGGCCTCACCCCCAGCGAGTACCGCACCCGGCACGTGGGCCGCGGCGCCGCCCTGATCCCCGGCTGCTACGCCATGCACTGGCTCGGCGGACACCGCCCCGCCCCGGCCGGCGCCGACGGGAGCGCAATTCCGGAGAAGCGCGCAGACGGCGGCGCTGCCTACGGTGACAAGGCACCCAAGGAACGGCAGCGGAACGGGAGTACGTCATGATCAAGGGGCTCGCCATCACCACCGTCTGGGTCCTCGACCAGGACCGGGCGAAGGAGTTCTACACCGAGAAGCTGGGCCTGGAGGTGCGCACCGACATGACCCTGGGCGAGGGCGGCATGCGCTGGCTCACCGTCGGCTCGCCCAAGCAGCCCGACGTCGAGCTGACGCTGATGGTCCCCGGCGCGGGCATGGACCCCGAGTCCGCCGAGATGATCAATAAGCTGGTGGCCAAGGGAGCGCTCGGCCCCGGCGTGCTGACCACCGACGACATCCACGGCGACTACGCCGAGCTCAAGGCCCGCGGGGTCGAGTTCATCCAGGAGCCGCAGGAGCGCCCGTACGGCACCGAGGCGCTGTTCCGCGACGACTCGGGCAACTGGTTCTCCTTCACCCAGCCCCGCGAGGGCGGCCTCGACACGGACAAGGACTGGGCCTGCTGAGCCGCCCCCGCTACTGCGCCAGCACCGGATAGCTGCCCGTGTTCGTCGGGGCGTGCTCCGGCAGCCACAGGACGGCGGCGGCGCCCTCGGGCGGCGCGTCGTCCGGCGCGCCCGCCGGGCGTACGTTGCGGAAGGTCAGCCGCGCGCCCAGGACGCGGGCCTGGCCGGCCGCGATGGTCAGGCCCAGGCCGTGACCCCGGCCCGCCCGGTCCGCGCTGCCGGTGCGGAAGCGGCTCGGCCCCTCGGCGAGCAGGGCCTCGGGGAAGCCGGGCCCGTGGTCGCGGACCCGGACGACCCGGCCCTCCACGGTGACCTCGATGGGCGGGGCGCCGTGCCGGGCGGCGTTGGCGAGCAGGTTGAACAGCACACGCTCCAGACGCCGCGGGTCGGTCGTGACCTCCGACTCGTGGACCACCCGCACGATCACGTCCGGGTCCTTCGCCGCGACCCGCCGGGCGACGAACTCGCCGAGCAGGATGTCCTGGAGCTCGGCCCGCTCGGAGGCGCTGTCCAGCCGGGCGACCTCCAGCACGTCCTCGACGAGGGTGCGCATCGCGCGGGCCCGGTCCTGCACCAGCTCCGTGGGCCGTCCTGGCGGCAGCAGCTCCGCCGCGGTGAGCAGTCCGGTCACCGGGGTGCGCAGCTCGTGGGCGATGTCGGCGGTGACCCGGCGCTCGGCCTCCAGCCGCTGCCGCAGCGCGTCCGCCATGGCGTCCACCGCGCTGGCCAGGTCGTCGGTCTCGTCCCGCACCACCCCGCCGATGGCGTCCCGCACCCGCACGTCCGTCTCGCCCCCCGCGACCCGGTTGGCTGCGGTGGCCGCCTTGCGCAGCCGCCGTGACAGGTGCCCGCCGATGAGCACGCCGAGCGCGCAGCCGCCGAGCACGGTGGCCAGGGAGCCGATCCACAGGGCCTGGTCGAGGTCCTTGAGGATGTCCGAGCTGCGGTCGGTGAAGCCGGAGTGCAGCGACATCACGTGCCCGCTCTTGAGCGGCACCGCCGCCCAGATGTCCGGCGCGCCGCCCCGGTCGGCGACATAGGTGGCGCGGCGGCCCTCCTCGACCTTGGCGCGCAGCTCCGCGGGCAGCTGCGGGTCGTCGATCTTGGTGTTGGGGAAGTTCAGCCGCCCGGACAGCTCGTAGTTGCGCTGGGCGATCATGATGCGCTCGTCGGCCAGGTCGCGCGCGTTGTCCAGCATCGACACCCGGGCCGCGTTGTGCACGACCAGGCTGAGCGCGACCGCCACCAGCGCGCCGACCAGCGCGATCGCCGCGCTGAGCTTCCATCTCAGGCCCGCGCCGATGCCGGCCTGCCGTACGAACGCCGTCACCAGGCGCCGGATGTGTCCCCGCATCCGCCCGCTCAGGCCTTCAGCTTGTAGCCGAAGCCGCGGACCGTCTCGATCCGGTCCTGGCCGATCTTCGCGCGCAGCCGCTGCACATGGACGTCGACCACCCGGGTGTCCCCGCCCCAGCCGTACTCCCAGACGCGCTCGAGGAGCTTGTCGCGGCTCAGCACGGTGCCCGGCGCGGCGGAGAACTCCAGCAGCAGCCGCATCTCGGTCGGGGTGAGCGCGACCTGCTGCCCGGCCTTGCGCACCTCCATGCCCTCGGTGTCTATCTCCAGCTCGCCGAAGGCCAGCAGCGGCCCGCCGTCCCCGTCGTCCCCGGCGCCCGCGCCGCCGGCCCGCTCGAAGCGGCGCAGCACCGCTCGGATCCGGGCGACCAGCACGGCGCCGTCGAACGGCTTGGTCACGTAGTCGTCGGCGCCCGCCTCCAGGCCCAGCACCACGTCGATGGCGTCGGCCCGCGCCGACAGCATGATCACCGGGACGGTCGACTCGTCCCGTATCCGCCGGCACAGGCTGACCCCGTCCAGACCGGGCACCATGACGTCCAGGAGCGCGATGTCCGGTTGGTCGGCGCGGAACGCCTCCAGGCCGGACAGCCCGTCGGGCATCGCGGTGACCGCGAAGCCGTCCCGCTCCAGCGTGAGCTGGGTGGCCTCGCGGATGACGTCGTCGTCCTCGACGAAGAGGACATGGGTCTGGTCTGCCATCCCGCTGCTCTCAGTTCTCGTGTGGTCCCGGCCCGGGCTTGCCCCCGCCCCCACCGGGTCTTACGTCGGCGGCCCACCCCGCGGGAGGCGCCGGCCGCGCGACGGGTCCACCCCTTCATCGTCCGTGGGCCCGCCCGCGGTTCCCGCTGTGAGCCGTGTCTCAGCCTTCGGGCGCCGGTGACGGCACCGCGCCGGACACCGGCCCGTACTCGTTGTGCGTGCGGTACTTCTCGGCGAACCGGCCCGAGACCCAGCGGTACGTGATCACGATCTCGCCGGACGGGCTCGACACCGGGTCGCCGCGGTCGTAGACCTGCTTGGTCACCACCAGGTCCCCGCGGTCGATCTCGGCGTAGACCGGAGGCTCCTCCGCGCCGAACACGTTGACGTACGCGTCGCCCTGGCGCCGGTACACGTACGCCCCGATGCCGACCGCGTCACCGCAGGTCAGCACGTTGACGACGACGTCGTCGCCGGCCTCGCCGGTCAGGTTGCCGTAGCTGACGTCCACCGGGTACTCGTCGGCGACGCAGGGCTTCAGCTCCCGCTTCACCTCCGCCGAGACGGCCGGGTCCCGCTTGATCAGCCGCACCGCGTCGACCCGGTCCGGCGTCGGCGAGGCCGCGGTCGCGGGGGCGGCCGGGCTGGCCCCGCCGTCCACGCGCGCCGGGCCCTCGTCCCGGGCGCCGGTGCCGCTCGCGCCGCATCCGCTCGCAAACAGCACGACAGCGGCGAACACGGCCGTCGCCGTGCTCGCCGCCCGTGCGGTGGACCGGGCCCGTACGGGCTCCGCGCCGGTCAGGCCGCGCAACGCTCCCGCTCCTCACGCTCCAGCGCGCGTGCGTCCGACTCGCGGGACTCCAGCTCCTCGCGGAGCCGCGCCAGCGCCCGGTGCAGCGTGCTCTTGACCGTTCCGGCCGACATGCCGAGTGCGGCGGCCGTCTCGTCCGTGGACATCTGCTCCCAGTGTCGCAGCACCACGACACTGCGCTGCTTCGGGGCGAGGACCTTCAGCACGTCCATCAGCAGGGCGCGGTCCGCGTACTGCTCGGTGGCGTCCTCCACGCGGGACTCGGGGAGCTGCTCGGTGGGCACCTCCTCCAGCTTCCGCGCCCGCCACCACTCCGTCCGCGTGTTGATCATGACGCGGCGCAGGTAGGCGTCGGCCAGCCGCTTGTCCTCGATGGTCTCCCAGCGGCCGTACGTGCGCACCAGCGCGGTCTGGAGCAGGTCCTGCGCCTCGACCGGGTCCGGGACCAGGCGCCGGGCGCTGCGCAGCAGCGCGTCCTGCCGGGTGCGGACGTACTCCTCGAACTCGAGCACCTCGCCCTGCGCCATGGTGTACCGCCTTCCGGTCCCCGTTCCGGCCCGCCCCCGCGGGCCGGCCGTACCGCTCGTGATCCGTCTCGTCGTGCTCCGGTCGAGCACGCGACCGAAACTACGGAGGCGTTGTCACGGCACTGTCCGAAGCACCCTGCGGGCAGCCCTCGGGTGTCCGTCGGTTGTGTAACGGAGGGACGAACGGGACGAAGCGGCGAGCCGTTCGAGGCGGGTACGGGCGGTACGCCCGCCTTGTGCGGTGTGGCGGGCGTGACGCGTGTGACGGGGGACGACCCGGTGTCAGGTCAGCGGCAGCCGGTACAGCCCGCCCGGCATCGGCTCCACCAGGCCGTCCGACACCAGCCCGTCCAGCGCGCGGGCGCGCTGCACCGGCTCGTGCCACACCCGGTCCAGCGCCGCCTGCGGCACCGGCCCGTGCGCCTCCCGCAGCACCGCGAGCAGCCGCCCGCGGACCTGCCGGTCGGTGCCCGCGTACGTCTGCCCGCGGCGCGGCGGGCCGTCGTGCGCGGGCTTGCCGGCCAGCCGCCAGGCGCACTGTGCGGCGATCGGGCAGCGGTGGCACGCCTCGTTCTTCGCCGTGCACACCAGCGCGCCCAGCTCCATGGAGGCGGCGGCCCACCGGGCGGCCGTGGCCGCGTCCTCCGGCAGCAGCGCGCGGGCGAGCCGGCGCTCGGCGGCGGTGGTGGCGTTCGGCGGGTACTGCGTGCCGGCGACCGCGCGGGCGAACACCCGGCGGACGTTGGTGTCCAGCACCGCGTGCCGCTGCCCGTAGGCGAACGACGCCACGGCCGCGGCGGTGTACTCACCGATGCCGGGCAGCGCGAGCAGCTGGGCGTGGTCGGAGGGGACGTCGCCGCCGTGCCGTTCCGTTATGGCCACGGCGGCGACGTCCTCTCC
>MUNG01000131.1 GCA_002154585.1 Streptomyces pseudogriseolus | reverse complement strand
ACCCTCACCACCGCCTACAACGCCGCCGCCACCGCCCTGGCGAACAACAACCTCACCGGCGCCCGCGCCAAGATCCACCTGGTCCTCGACCGCTCCGCCTCCATGCGCCCGTACTACAAGGACGGCTCCGCCCAGGCCCTGGGCGAGCAAACCCTCGCCCTCGCCGCGCACCTCGACCCCGAGGCGACCGTCCACGTCACCTTCTTCTCCACCGAGCTGGACGGCACGGGCGAGCTGACCCTCACCGACCACGAGGACAAGATCGACGACCTGCACGCAGGGCTGGGCCGTATGGGCCGTACCAGCTACCACGCCGCCGTGGAGGCCGTCCTGGCCCAGCACGCGAAGGAGCCCGCCGGCACCCCCGCCCTGGTGATCTTCCAGACGGACGGTGCCCCGGACGCCAAGACCCCGGCCACCAAGGCCCTCACGGACGCCGCGAAGAGCCACCCCGACGTGTTCTTCTCCTTCGTCGCCTTCGGTGAGCACGACAACAAGGCGTTCGACTACCTGCGCAAGCTGAAGACGGAGAACACTTCCTTCTTCCACGCGGGCCCCACCCCGCGCGAGCTCACGGACACGGAGCTGTACGAGGGCGTCCTGGCGTCCTGGCGCCCGTAGGGAACCCCTCCCTCACACACCCCCGGGGGGTGGACGGAACCACCGTCCACCCCCCGTCCACCCCCCGAAACGCGTGTGAGTCGATCTCCCCAGGACCAGTAGGATTTCGACCATGGCGGCCACTGGATCAGAGAAGCAGGGGGCGAAGGCGTTCTACGTCACGACCCCCATCTACTACGTCAACGACGCTCCTCACCTGGGCCACGCCTACACGACCGTCGCAGGCGACGTGCTCACCCGCTGGCACCGCCAGCGTGGCGAGAAGGTGTGGTACCTCACCGGCACGGACGAGCACGGTCAGAAGATCATGCGCACGGCCGAGGCGAACGGGGTCACCCCGCAGGCCTGGGCCGACAAGCTCGTCACGGAGGCCTGGCAGCCCCTGTGGGAGCACCTCGACATCGCGAACGACGACTTCATCCGCACCACGCAGAAGCGGCACACCGACCGCGTCCAGGAGTTCGTGCAGGACCTGTACGACAAGGGCGAGATCTACAAGGGCGGCTACGAGGGCCCGTACTGCGTGGGCTGTGAGGAGTACAAGCTCCCGGGTGAGCTGCTCGACGGCGAGGGCGAGTACGCGGGCCAGAAGCTGTGCTCCATCCACAAGAAGCCGGTGGAGATCCTCAGCGAGGAGAACTACTTCTTCAAGCTCAGCGAGTACAGCGAGAAGCTCCTCGCGCACTACGAGGCCAACCCGGGCTTCATCCAGCCCGAGTCCGCGCGCAACGAGGTCGTGAACTTCGTCCGCCAGGGCCTCCAGGACCTCTCGATCTCCCGCTCGACGTTCGACTGGGGCGTCAAGGTCCCGTGGGACGACAAGCACGTGATCTACGTGTGGGTCGACGCCCTGCTGAACTACGCCACGGCGGTCGGCTACAACGAGAACCCGGAGAAGTTCGAGTCGACGTTCCCCGCCGACGTGCACCTGGTGGGCAAGGACATCCTCCGCTTCCACGCGATCATCTGGCCGGCCATGCTGATGGCGCAGGGCCTGCCGCTGCCGGGCAAGGTCGCCGCGAACGGCTGGCTGATGGTCGGCGGCGAGAAGATGAGCAAGTCCAACCTGACCGGCATCAAGCCGCAGGACCTGACGTCGCACTTCGGCGTGGACGCGTACCGCTGGTACTTCCTGCGGGCCATCGCCTTCGGCCAGGACGGCAGCTTCTCCTGGGAGGACTTCTCCGCCCGCTACACCAGCGAGCTGGCCAACGACTACGGCAACCTCGCCTCCCGCGTGGCGGCGATGGTCGGCAAGTACTTCGGCGGCGAGCTGCCGGCCGCGACGGCCGACGGCGACGCGGAGCAGGCGGTCCACGACGGCCTGGCGAAGGCGGTCGCGGAGGCCGACCGGAAGATCGGCGAGGAGCTGGACTTCCAGGGCGGCATCCTGGCGGTCTTCGACTTCGTGAAGCAGGTCAACGGCTACATCACGGAGCAGGAGCCGTGGAAGGTCGCCAAGGACGACTCGCCCGAGGGCAAGGCCCGCCTGGCGACGATCCTCTACACGGCCGCGGAGTCCCTGCGCGCGGTGGCGGTCCTGCTGAACCCGGTCATGCCGGAGACCTCCCAGAAGCTGTGGGAGTCCCTCGGCGCGGAGCCGTCCCTCGGCGCCCTCGCGGACCAGAGGGTCCAGGAGGCCGGCGCCTGGGGCCTGCTGCCCGCCGGCTCGACGGTCACCAAGGGCGCGGTCCTGTTCCCGCGTCTCGAGGAGAAGCCGACCGCGTAACACGCTCGCTACAGCAGGGGCCCGGGAGAAGGAGGCATCTTCTCCCGGGCCCCTGCCTTTGCGAAGATCATGTGAAGGCGGTCGACATGCGGTCACCGCCACTCACGTGGGGGGTTTCATCCATGGCGCTCTTCGGCAACGCGCACACCGTCGACCCGGTCCAGGCCCAGCAGGACTACGCCCGTCTGCTCGGCCACGGCGAGCAGGTGCACGCGGCGTTCCTGCTGATCCGCGACACCATACTGTTCACCGACCGCCGCCTGATCCTGGTCGACAAGCAGGGGATCACCGGCAAGAAGGTCGAGTACCACTCGATCCCGTACCGCAGCATCACCCACTTCGCCGTGGAGACCGCCGGCACGTTCGACCTCGACGCCGAACTGAAGATCTGGCTCTCGGGCTCCCCGACCCCGCTCCAGAAGACGTTCACCAAGGGCGTCGACATCTACGAGGTCCAGGCCATCCTCACCCAGTTCGTCGCCCGGTAACCCCACCGAAGACCAGCTCCGAGGTCAGCGCGTCCACCGCGGGTCACCTCGGGCCGGAGAACCGCCGCCATACGGGAAACGGTCGCCCGCGGACTCGTGGCCCTGGAACCGGACACTACGAGGTACTGGTTCGAGGTGGTGGAAGTCGGGCTGGAATCACGCCGGCCAGGGAGAACTGGAGGAAGCTGATGCAGGACGTCGTCACCCGCTTCCCGGGGCACGGGACGCTCTTCGAGGAGAAGAAATCGTAGGCGGCCCACCCTCGTAGGCCCGCCTACGGCAGGCTAAGGCGACGGGCCCGGAACCGAGCAGGTTCCGGGCCCGTCGACGCTACGCCGCGACTACTTCGGCTGCGGCTTCCGCACCGAGAGGTGCAGCTCCTTCAGGCGGGCCTCCTCCAGCTCCGTCGGCGCGCCCATCATCAGGTCCTGGGCGTTGCCGTTGAGCGGGAAGGCGATGGTCTCGCGGATGTTCGGCTCGTCGGCGAGGAGCATGACGATGCGGTCCACGCCGGGCGCGATGCCGCCGTGCGGCGGGGCGCCGAAACGGAACGCGCGGAGCATGCCCGCGAACTTGTCCTCGACCGTCTCCCGGTCGTAGCCGGCGATCTCGAACGCCTTGAGCATGATCTCCGGCTCGTGATTCCGGATCGCGCCGGAGGACAGCTCGACGCCGTTGCAGACGATGTCGTACTGCCAGCCCAGGATGTCCAGCGGGTCCTGGGTCTCCAGGGCCTCCAGGCCGCCCTGCGGCATCGAGAAGGGGTTGTGCGAGAAGTCGATCGCGCCGGTCTCCTCGTCCTTCTCGTACATCGGGAAGTCGACGATCCAGCAGAAGCGGAAGACGTTCTCCTCGAAGTGGCCGGCGCGCTTGGCGGCCTCGACCCGCACCGCGCCCATGATCTTCGAGACCTCGTCGAACTCGCCCGCGCCGAAGAACACCGCGTGGCCCGGGGCCAGGGCGAGCCGCTTGGTCAGCTCGGCGACGTTCTCCTCCGTCAGGAACTTCGCGATCGGGCCGGACAGCGAGCCGTCCTCGCCGACCCGCACCCACGCCAGGCCCTTCGCGCCCTGCGAGACCGCGTAGTCGCCGAGCTGGTCGAAGAACTTGCGGGGCTGGCCGGAGACGTCCGGCACCGGCAGTGCGCGCACGTGCTTGCCGGCGAACGCCTTGAACTCCGAGCCCTCGAAGATGTCGGTGATGTCGACGAGCTCCAGCTGGGCGCGCAGGTCCGGCTTGTCGGAGCCGTACTTGAGCATCGCCTCGCGGAACGGGATCCGCGGGAACGGAGACGTCACGTGACGGCCGTTGCCGAACTCCTCGAACAGCTCGGTCATGAGCTTCTCGATCGGCTGGAAGACGTCCTCCTGCTCGACGAAGCTCATCTCGACGTCGAGCTGGTAGAACTCGCCGGGCGAGCGGTCGGCGCGGGCGTCCTCGTCGCGGAAGCACGGCGCGATCTGGAAGTAGCGGTCGAAGCCCGAGATCATCAGCAGCTGCTTGAACTGCTGCGGCGCCTGGGGGAGGGCGTAGAACTTGCCCGGGTTCAGGCGGGACGGGACCACGAAGTCGCGCGCGCCTTCGGGGGACGTCGCGGACAGGATCGGCGTGGTCATCTCGTTGAAGCCCAGCGCGGTCATCTTCTGGCGGATCGCCGAGATGACCTGCGTGCGCAGCATGATGTTGCGGTGCATGCGCTCGCGGCGCAGGTCGAGGAAGCGGTACTCCAGGCGCCGCTCCTCGTTGACGCCGTCCTCGGCGTTGATGGTGAAGGGGAGCGGGGCGGCGGCGCCGAGCACCTCGACCGCGCCGACCTCGACCTCGACCTCACCGGTCGGCAGGTCGGGGTTCACGTTCTCCGCACCGCGCGAGACGACCGTGCCGTCGACGCGGACCACGGTCTCCTTGGAGAGCTTGTCGAGCGCCTCGTACGCCTCGGTGCCGGGACGCGCCACGAGCTGCGTGATGCCGTAGTGATCGCGCAGATCGATGAAGAGGATGCCGCCCAGGTCGCGCCGATTGTGCAGCCAGCCACTCAGCCGGACGTCGGTGCCGACGTCAGAGGCGCGGAGCTCGCCGCAGGTGTGGGACCTGTACCGATGCATCGTCGTTCATCCAGCCTTCGCGGATCGGGGTCGTTGTTTCACGTGAAACTCCCCCAAGCCTACCGGCCGGTCCAAGATCGCCGCTCCGCCTGTACCCCTCGGGCAGGCGTCCGCACCGCCCGCCGGGCAGGCATCCACGGCATCCACCTTCAGTGGAACTTTTCGACACCATCTTCATAAAGTGGAGCAATGCGCACTGGTGAGCCCTTGCCCTCCGTCGGGGACGTCCTCGCCGCCCTCGACACCGGTTTGTGGCACTGGGACACCGCCACGGGGCTGGTCACGGTCGACGCCGTGGCGGCCCGGCTGCTCGGGCTGCCCGGCGAGCAGGCCACCCTCACCGAGGCCCAGGTCCGCGCCCGGCTGAACCCCGTCGACTGGAACGAGATCACCGGAGTGGTCCAGCTCGCCGTCGCCGAGGGCACCCTCGCCGAGGTCCGGATCCGGATCATGGACGACCAGAACCGCGTCGTCCGGGTCGTGCGCAGCCGCTCCAAGCCCTCGTACGACCGCTCACGCAAGGCGTACGTCCTGACCGGCTTCCTCCAGGAGGTCACCGAGCCGACACCGGGAACGCCCGCCGGGCGCAGCGCGGTCACCGGCGACTGGCGCCGCTCACGGGAGGCGTTCCTGCTGGACGCGGGGCGCGCGCTGGCGGAGGCGCGGTCGACGCAGGAGGTGCTGCGGGTCGCGGCCAACCTGTCGATGCCCGGCTTCTCACCGGACGGGCTCGCGGTGTTCGGCGTGGAGGGCGACCAGCTCACGATCATCGGCCACCACGGGCACGAGCCGGGCGCGGACAACCCGTTCTACATGCCGCTGGAGACGGACTACCCGGCCGCCGAGGTCGTGCGCACCGGCCGGGCCGTCTACATCTCCTCCCCCGAGCAGTACAAGGCCCGCTACCCCCTCACCTGGCCGCTCGCCCAGCGCTTCGGGCGTCAGTCCTGGGCGTTCCTCCCGCTGACCGCGTCCGGCCGCACGATGGGCGCCTGGCTGGCGGCGTTCGCCTACCCGGTCGCGTTCACCCCCGACGAGCGCTCGGTGCTGACCACGGTGGCCCGGATGCTGGCCCAGGCGCTGAGCCGCGCCGGCACGGCGGAGAGCGAGCGGGCGCTGACCGACGGACTCCAGCGCTCGATGATGCCGAAGCTCGGCCCCGGCATCCCCGGCATGAGTGTCGCCGCGCGTTACGTCCCCACCGGCGGCGGCCTCCAGGTCGGCGGCGACTGGTACGACATCATCCCGCTGCCCGGGGGCACCTCCCCGAAGTCCGGGGGAGGACGGTTCGCGCTGGTCATCGGCGACGTCCAGGGCCACGACGTACGGGCGGCGGGGCTGATGGGCCAGCTGCGCATAGCCCTGCGCGCCTACGCCTCCGAGGGCCACCGGCCCGACGCCGTGCTCTCCCGCGCCTCCCGGTTCCTGCACGGCATCGGCGAGACGGACCCCTCCGACCTGCGCTTCGCGACCTGTCTGTACGCGGAGGTCGATCCCGCGACCGGTGTCCTCGAGGTCGCCCGCGCCGGACACCCGGAGCCGGTGATCCGCATGGCCGACGCGACGGTGCTGACCCGGCCCACGGCGGGCGGGCTGCCCCTGGGCATCGACCCGGACGCCGACTACCCCACCACGCGGATCGTGCTGGAGTCCGGCGAGACCATGATGCTCTGCACGGACGGGCTGATCGAGACCGGCGGCCACGACCTGGACTCCGGCTGGCAGCGCCTGCGCACCATCCTCGAGGAGCACAAGGGCACCCAGGAGGAACTGGCCGACGCCCTGGTCCAGGCGGTGCACGGCCCGTCCTCCCACCACACCACCGGCCCGCTGGCCGACCGCCGCGAGGACGACATCGCCGTCCTGCTGCTGTCCCGGGAGGGCGAGGGCTGCGGCTGCGGCGCGGAGGACACGGAACGGCCACCGGTGCGCCGCACCATGCTGACGGTGGCGCAGGCCGAGCCCGAGCGGGTCGCCGTGGCCCGGCACCAGCTGCGCGAACTGCTGCACGACTGGTCCTCGCCGGACCAGGTGGACTCGGCGGTGCTGCTGCTGTCGGAGATGCTCACCAACGTCCTCGTGCACACGGAGACCGACGCCCTGCTGCTCGCCGAGGTCACCGACGGCTCCGAGGGCCGCCGGATCCGCGTCGAGGTCACCGACGCCGGGGGCGACCTGCCGCACCTGCGCCGGCCGGGGGAGCTGGCGTCGTCGGGCCGCGGACTGGTCCTGGTCCAGCTCCTCGCCCACGCCTGGGGCGTCGACCCCCGCGGCCGCGGCAAGAGCATCTGGTTCGAGCTCTACGAGCAGAAGAACGGTGACGGCCCCGGCTGACCGGGGCCGCCCTACGCCGGGCCCCGCCCGAACCGGACACCCCGAAGCCCATCCGACGCCGGACGCGCCGGAGCCCCGTCCGTGGGCGGACAGGGCTTCTGCGGTGACGAGGGATCAGGCCTCCTGAGGGCCCTCCTCCGTCATGCCGTGGACGGCGGGGACCGTGCCGAGGCGGCCCTTCTGGAAGTCCTCGAAGGCCTGCATCAGCTCGTCCTTCGTGTTCATCACGAACGGCCCGTAGTGCGCCATCGGCTCACGGATGGGCCGGCCGCCGAGCAGGACGACCTCCAGATCCGGCGTGTGGGAGTCCTGCTTCTCGTCCGCGCGGACGGTCAGCGAGCCGCCGGCGCCGAACACCGCGGTCTGGCCGAGGTGGATCGGACGCCGCTCGGCGCCCACCGCGCCGCGTCCGGCCATGACGTACGCCAGGCCGTTGAAGTCCTCCCGCCAGGGCAGGGTGATCTCCGCGCCCGGGGCGAGCGTGGCGTGGATCATCGTGATCGGCGTGTGGGTGATGCCGGGGCCCTCGTGGCCGTCCAGCTCGCCGGCGATGACGCGGAGCAGCGCGCCGCCGTCGGGGGAGGTGAGCAGCTGGACGCTGCCGCTGCGGATGTCCTGGTAGCGGGGCGCCATCATCTTGTCCTTGGCGGGGAGGTTCACCCACAGCTGGAGGCCGTGGAAGAGCCCTCCGGACATCACCAGGTGCTCCGGCGGCGCCTCGATGTGCAGCAGACCGGCGCCGGCCGTCATCCACTGGGTGTCGCCGTTGGTGATGGTGCCGCCACCGCCGTTGGAGTCCTGGTGGTCGAAGATCCCGTCGATGATGTAGGTGACGGTCTCGAAGCCGCGGTGGGGGTGCCACGGGGTGCCCTTGGGCTCGCCCGGCGCGTACTCCACCTCACCCATCTGGTCCATCATGATGAACGGGTCGAGATGGCGGTAGTTGATCCCCGCGAACGCCCGGCGCACCGGGAATCCCTCGCCCTCGAAACCGCTGGGAGCGGTCGTGACGGCGAGCACGGGGCGTGCGACGGCATCGGCGGGAGCGGTCACACGGGGCAGCGTCAACGGGTTCTCGACGGTCACTGCAGGCATCGGTACCTCCTCGGGTACGCCCACTTTAGTTGAGCGTTGAACTTCCTGCCACCTGGAACCGACAAAGCCCGGAGGGAATTCCCTCCGGGCTCCGTTCGGTCACGGGGCGGGCCGTCAGCCATACATACGGCGCATCGCGAACTCGACCATCTGCTCCACGGCCTTGGCGTCGAACACCATCCGGTGCTCGCCCTCCATGTCCAGCACGAAGCCGTAGCCCGTGGGCAGCAGGTCGATCACCTCGGCGCCGGTGATCACGAAGTACTTCGACTCCTTGCCCGCGTAGCGCCGCAGCTCCTTGAGGGAGGTGAACATCGGGATCACGGGCTGCTGGGTGTTGTGCAGGGCGAGGAAGCCGGGGTTGTCACCGCGCGGGCAGTAGACCTTGGACGTCGCGAAGATCTGCTGGAAGTCCTCCGCCGCCATCTGGCCCGTGGTGAACGCGCGCACGGCGTCGGCGAGCGAGGGCGCGGACGGTTCGGGATACGCCGGCGCCTGCTGCTGCCCGTACCCGCCCGGCATCTGCTGCTGCGGCGGCACGTAACCCTGCTGGGTCCCCGCACTCTGGTCGTAGCCGTACATGGCGCACAGACTACTGACCCCGCGCGAGGGCTGGGTCACAGATGTCCGGATCGGGGTTGCTTCTTATTACCGACGGGTAGCATCATCGTAGCTACTTGTCGGTACGTGAATCAGTTGCGAGGAATCAGTCCCTCGCCGATCCCTCTCTAACGGAGCCGTCGCCATGGGGCACTACAAGTCGAATCTCCGCGACATCGAGTTCAACCTCTTCGAGGTACTCGGGCGCGACAAGCTGTACGGCACGGGCCCGTTCGAGGAGATGGACGTCGACACCGCGAAGAGCATCCTGGAGGAGCTGGCGCGCCTCTCCGAGAACGAGCTCGCGGAGTCCTTCGCCGACGCCGACCGCAACCCGCCGGTCTTCGACCCGGAGACCAACACCGCGCCCGTCCCGGCGTCCTTCAAGAAGAGCTACCAGGCCTTCATGGACTCCGAGTACTGGCGGCTCGGCCTGCCCGAGGAGATCGGCGGCACCACCGCGCCCCGCTCCCTCATCTGGGCCTACGCCGAGCTGATCCTGGGCGCCAACCCGGCCGTGTGGATGTACTCCTCGGGCCCCGCCTTCGCGGGCATCCTCTTCGAGGAGGGCAACGACGTCCAGAAGCACATCGCGAAGATCGCCACGGAGAAGCAGTGGGGCTCCACGATGGTGCTCACCGAGCCGGACGCCGGCTCGGACGTCGGCGCCGGCCGCACCAAGGCCGTGCAGCAGGAGGACGGCTCCTGGCACATCGAGGGCGTGAAGCGCTTCATCACCTCCGGTGAGCACGACATGTCGGAGAACATCCTCCACTACGTGCTCGCCCGCCCCGAGGGCGCCGGACCCGGCACCAAGGGCCTGTCCCTGTTCCTCGTCCCGAAGTACCTCTTCGACTTCGAGACCGGCGAGCTGGGCGAGCGCAACGGCGTCTACGCCACGAACGTCGAGCACAAGATGGGCCTGAAGGCCTCCAACACCTGCGAGATGACGTTCGGCGACAAGCACCCCGCCAAGGGCTGGCTGATCGGCGACAAGCACGACGGCATCCGCCAGATGTTCCGCATCATCGAGTTCGCCCGCATGATGGTCGGCACGAAGGCGATCTCCACCCTCTCCACGGGCTACCTCAACGCCCTGGAGTACGCCAAGGAGCGCGTCCAGGGCCCCGACCTGGCGAACTTCATGGACAAGACCGCCCCCAAGGTCACCATCACCCACCACCCCGACGTGCGCCGCTCGCTCATGACGCAGAAGGCGTACGCGGAGGGCATGCGCGCCCTGGTGATGTACACCGCCTCGGTCCAGGACGCCATCCAGCTGAAGGAGGCGAACGGCGAGGACGCCTCCACCGAGCACGCGATGAACGACCTGCTCCTGCCGATCGTCAAGGGCTACGGCTCCGAGAAGGCCTACGAGCAGCTCGCCCAGTCGCTCCAGACCTTCGGCGGCTCCGGCTTCCTCCAGGAGTACCCGATCGAGCAGTACATCCGGGACGCCAAGATCGACACCCTGTACGAGGGCACCACCGCCATCCAGGGCCAGGACTTCTTCTTCCGGAAGATCGTCCGCAACCAGGGCGCCGCGCTGAACTCGCTCGCCGAGGACATCAAGAAGTTCCTCGCGATCGGCGAGGGCGGCGAGGAGCTGGCGGGCGCCCGCGAGCACCTGGCCAAGGCCGCCGTCGAGCTGGAGGCCATCGTCGGCCTGATGCTCACCGACCTCGCGGCCACCGAGAAGGACGTCAAGAACATCTACAAGGTGGGCCTCAACACCACCCGCCTGCTGATGGCCTCCGGTGACGTCGTCGTCGGCTACCTGCTGCTCAAGCACGCCGCGATCGCCGCCGAGAAGCTTCCGGCGGCCTCCGCCAAGGACAAGGCGTTCTACTCCGGCAAGATCGCGGCGGCGAAGTTCTTCGCGGCCAACGTCCTGCCGGGCGTCACCCTGGCCCGCAAGGTCGCCGAGGGCGTCGAGCTGGACCTGATGGAACTGGACGAGGCGGCGTTCTAGCCGCTTCCGGGCCCTTCCGGGACCTCCCCGTACAGACCCGTACGCAACCCGTACGGGACGGGTACGGGACCCGTGGACGACCCGGCCGGACCCCTGCGAGGGCCCGCTCCCGCACAGGGAAGCGGGCCCTCGCGCTCGTTAAGGTGAACCCATGAGCGAACCCCCCCGCTTCGACCGCGGCCACACCGACGACCTGATGTCCTTCCTCGCGGCGAGCCCCACGCCGTACCACGCCGTGGCGAACGCCGCCGAGCGGCTGGAGAAGGCGGGCTTCCGGCAGGTCGCGGAGACGGACGCCTGGGACGGCACGGCAGGCGGCAAGTACGTGCTGCGCGGCGGCGCGATCATCGCCTGGTACGTCCCCGAGGGGGCCGAGGCGCACACGCCCTTCCGGATCGTCGGCGCCCACACCGACTCCCCCACCCTGCGGGTCAAGCCGCGCCCCGACAGCGGGGCGCACGGCTGGCGCCAGGTGGCCGTGGAGATCTACGGCGGGCCGCTCCTCAACTCCTGGCTCGACCGTGACCTGGGCCTGGCCGGGCGGCTGTCCCTGCGGGACGGCACGACCTGCCTGGTCGACGTCGACCGGCCGCTGCTGCGCGTCCCGCAGCTCGCCATCCACCTGGACCGCGCGGTGAACTCCGACGGCCTCAAGCTCGACAAGCAGCGGCACATGCAGCCGGTGTGGGGCCTGGGCGAGGACGTCCGCGACGGCGACCTCATCGCCTTCCTGGAGGAGACCGCGGGGCTGCCGGACGGCTCGGTCACCGGCTGGGACCTGATGGTGCACCCCGTCGAGCCGCCCGCCTTCCTGGGCCGCGACCGCGAACTGGTGGCGGGCCCGCGCATGGACAACCTGCTGTCCGTGCACGCCGGCACGGCCGCGCTCGCCGCCGTGGCCGGACACGGCTCAGGGCTGTCGTACATCCCGGTGCTCGCCGCCTTCGACCACGAGGAGAACGGCTCGCAGTCCGACACCGGCGCGGACGGGCCGCTGCTCGGCAGCGTCCTGGAGCGCTCGGTGCACGCGCGCGGCGGTTCCCTGGAGGACCGGGCGCGCGCCCTCGCCGGCACCGTCTGCCTGTCCTCCGACACCGGGCACGCCGTGCACCCCAACTACGCGGAGCGGCACGACCCGACGCACCACCCGCGCGTCGACGGCGGCCCGCTCCTCAAGGTCAACGTCAACAACCGGTACGCCACGGACGGTTCGGGGCGCGCGGTGTTCGCGGTGGCCTGCGAGAAGGCCGGGGTTCCCTTCCAGACGTTCGTCTCCAACAACGCGATGCCGTGCGGCACCACGATCGGCCCGATCACCGCCGCCCGGCACGGCATCCGCACGGTGGACATCGGCGTGGCGATCCTGTCGATGCACAGCGTCCGCGAGCTGTGCGGCGCCAAGGACCCGTACCTGCTGGCGAACGCGCTGACGGCGTTCCTGGAGGGCTAGTCCGGGCGCTCTCCCTGCCGGTCGCGCCTGAGTGGCGGTCAACTCCCCTGTGTGCCCCGGCGCATGGGGGCCGCCCCTCCGGGTACCCGGGTGCCACCGGAAACTCCGGACAGGGAGGCGACACTCATGGGTCTCGGCGGATGCATCATCCTCATCGCCGTGGGAGCAATCCTCACGTTCGCGACCGACTGGGACATGCAGGGTGTCAACCTTGACCTGGTCGGCGTCATCTTCATGATCGTCGGACTGATCGGCGTGGCGACCTTCAGCAGCATCGCCCGGCGCCGCCGGGTCGTGGTTCCCCCTGCCACCCCGGTGGTCGAGGACCCGGCCCGTCCGCACCACCACACCCGCGACGGCTACAGCGACGGGTACGGCGCCTGACCGGACGCCGCCGGTCCGGCGCCGCCCGCACGGTGCACGCCGTCCGCTCCGGACAGCTCCAGGGCCAGCCGGTCCGTGCCTCCCACGACGGGGTGCACGGGCAGCCGCCACTCACGGCGGTGCACATGGCAGGCCGGATGGCGGACCTCCGGGTCGGCGTCGCACGCGGCCGCCGTCGCCACGACATGCAGCACCCCCTGCCCCACGGCAGGGTCCGTCTCGAGGGCGCGGGAGAGGTCACTTCCCGCGCCCTCTCCGCTGCGCAGCAGCGTGGGCGGTGAGGCGGACACCAGCAGGCGCGTCGCGGGACCGTCCCGCGTGTCGAGCTTCTGGCCGGGCGGGGGCGTGAAGACCACGTCCAGGTGCACGGGGCCGACGGCGACCTCGGTGACGGACCGCCGGGCCTCCGGCGAACCGAACACCTCCGCGGGGAGCCGCAGCCGGGTCAGCCGGTGCCGCGCCGACTCCACCACCACGACGTCCTCACCGACGACCACGGCGCCGCTGGGCTCGCGCAGATCGGTGGCCAGGGTGGTCACCTCGCCGGTGGCCGGGTCGTAGCGGCGCAGGGCGTGGTTGTAGGTGTCGCTGACCGCCAGCGAGCCGTCGGGCAGCGCGGTCACCCCGAGCGGGTGCTGGAACAGCGCCCCGTCCGCGGGGCCGTCCTGGTACCCGAAGGCGAACAGTCCCGCGCCGACGGCCGTGCGTACCGTCCCGTCCGGTCCCAGCCGGCGCAGCGCGGAGCTCTCGGAGTCGGCCACCCACAGCCCCTCCGCCGTCACGGCGAGCCCCGACGGCTGCGCGAACAGGGCCTCCTTCGCGGACCCGTCGACGAGTTGCTCCCCGCCCGTCCCGGCCTCGCGGGCGACGGTGCCGGCGACGGGGTCGTAGGACCACAGCTGGTGGATGCCGGCCATGGCGATCCACAGCTTGCCCTGCCACACGGTGACGTCCCAGGGGGAGGAGAGGTTCACCGCGCGGGCCGGGCCGTCCGTCGCCTCCCCGGGGCGCCAGGGGGAGCCGGTGCCGGCGAGCGTGGTGACCTCGCCCGACTCGGGGTCGAGCCGCCTCAGGGCGTGGTTGACGGTGTCGGCGACGACCACGGCGCCGTCCGGGAGCAGGGCGAGACCCTGCGGCTCCTGGAAGCGGGCCCGGCCGGGCGGACCGTCCTCCAGGCCGCGCCCGCCGCTGCCGAAGCGCCGGAGGACCGTCTCGCCGTCCTCCGCCAGCTCCACCACCTGGTGCCGGGTGGTGTCCGTGACCAGGAACGTCCCCGACGACGGCAGGCGCAGCACCTTGCCGGGGAAGCGCAGCACGGTCGGCTCCGGCTCCGGCGGCGTGTGGGGGAGGTCGCCGCGCCGCAGGGTGCCCTTCGCCGCGTGCTCGGCCTCCAGCTCGGTCACCAGCCGCTCGATCTCGGGCACGTGCCCCTCGCCGGAGTACGTCGCCACGACGTACCCCTCCGGGTCGACGACCACCAGCGTCGGCCACGCCCGCACCGCGTACTGCGTCCACGTGGTCAGCTCCGGGTCGTCGAGGACGGGATGTGTGACCGAATACCGTTCCACGGCGTCCGCCACCGCGGCGTGGTCCGTCTCGTGCGGGAACTTCGGCGAGTGCACGCCGATCACCACGAGCGTGTCCCGGTGCCGCTCCTCCAGCTCACGCAGCTCGTCGACGACGTGCAGGCAGTTCACGCAGCAGAACGTCCAGAAGTCGAGCAGCACGACGCGTCCGCGCAGGCCGGCGAGGGTGTACGCGGCGCCGCCCGTGTTCAGCCAGCCGCCTCTGCCCGCGAGCTCGGGGGCGCGTACGCGGGCAGAGGCGGCTGGCT
>MUNG01000130.1 GCA_002154585.1 Streptomyces pseudogriseolus | reverse complement strand
GGCGCTCTGACCGGCGCCCGCGTCCTGGCCGAACTCGGCGACGACCACACCCGCTTCACCAGTCCACGTGCACTGAAGGCCTACGCCGGCTCTGCCCCCATCACCCGGTCATCCGGACGCAAGACCACCGTCCTGGCCAGGCACATCAAGAACCAGCGTCTCGCCTCGGCCGGCTACATCTGGGCCTTCGCCGCCCTCACCGCATCCCCCGGAGCACGAGCCCACTACGACCGCCGCCGCGCAGCCGAAGACCGCCACGTCGCAGCCCAGCGCAACCTCTTCAACCGCCTACTCGGATGCCTGCACCACTGCCTCACCCACCGCATCCCCTACGACGAGGAGACCGCCTTCCCCAACACCGCTTGACTGATCAACCGCATCGGATGTCTGTCTCCGCCCCGCTCCAGCCCGGCCGGCGCCCGTGCCGCGCGCACAGCAATCAGTCGCCTGACGTCAGAGAAGGGGTACGTCGTGGCTGGGGCGGTCGGCTCCACGGCTTTAGCCACCTCCCCGGTCCGGGCCCGGCGTCGAGCAAGACCAGAGGGCCACTCGTGCACATTGCGGGCAGGTCCAAAGCCTGCCCGAGTTGCCAACCAGCGTACGGCCCCCTGATCATGCTCGACCCCAGACCGGGCAGGCCACCGGCCAAACCCGCTCCACCGACCTGATGTTCTACCTCGTGTCCACGGTGATCTTCGCAGACCGCTACCACACGGTGGCGCCGCGATGAGATCATCTCCCCATGGAGCAGAGGGACTTCGCGGTGGCGGACTTAAGACTGGACGGTAACAACCCTCGGCATGCTGTGCCGACACCAACGACGCGCGAAGCCATCGCAGCTCTGCTTGGGAAGGACCCCGAGAAGCTACTGCGGCTAGCTCAAGACATCGCCCAAAAGGGAGTCAATCCCACCGAATTCCCCATCATAGTTCATGAGGACGGCCACCCCGTCGTCATCGAGGGGAATCGTAGAATCGCTGCACTCAAAGCGCTAGCCGATCCGTCCTTGGTGGAGGAACCGCGCATTCGGCAAATGTTTGCAATTGCCGCGCGCCGCCATTCCTACCCTAAGTCCGTACGCTGTGTAGTGGCAGAAAGCAGGGAAGACGCACGCCACTGGATCACCCTTAGGCACACCGGGGAAAACGAGGGTGTCGGAATCCAGCCTTGGACTACCGAGCAGAAGACACGATTCGCGGAGAAGAAGACCCCTACCGAAAAAGCCTTGCGCTTTATGCAGCAAGTCTCGGAGTGGTACAGCACCGACGAGAAGCTGTTGCAGGACATTGAGATTGTTCGCTCGACACGACTCACCACGCTCGCACGTCTGCTCTCCGATCCCAAGGTGAGGAATTCTCTGGGGTTCGACTTCCGGGATGACGGGATCCTGGCCGAGTATGAGCCGGAAGCAATGCATAACTCGGTGCGACGCCTGTTCTCTGACTTGGCAACTCATCTCTCGGTGTCTCGGGTAAAGAGCAAGGATCAACGCAGCGAGTATCTCGGCGCCATCAAGGACGACCTTCCACAGAACTCGCAGCGTCTGACTCAGCCCCGCTTCGTGCCAAAGCAAATATCAGCAAGGCCGCTAGCCACTCCCCAGGAACAAAGTCAATCCTCTTCGCCCGCCCGTCCAACGCCCTCGGCGCCCAATAGGCCTCAGCAAGACAAGCGCGTCTTCCAAAATGTCGTCATGAGGAATATCAGTCCTCGAACGGCGAAGGTTCTTAACGAGGCGAAAAAAATCGTCATAGCCGAGTCGCCGAACGTTGCAGCTATTATGATCCGCGCCGTCATCGACATTGCTGTAACAGAGGCAGCGGAAAGGCAAGGATGGCGCCGGCGGCAAGACAAGCTGCGGGATCGAATCGGCGTTGCTCTACGCCATATCGACCCAGAAAATACGGATAGAAAGCTCGACGAAGCTCGCAGAATGTCTCAGAACGACGGCGCTTTGTCTGTTAAGAATCTACACAGCTTCATGCATCAGTGGGACGTCCACCCCATGATCGTGGATATCACGACACTCAGCGTGGTCTACACACCCATGCTTCTGAAGCTGGACGAGTATTTGGGAGAAAATCCCAAATGACGAGATACATCAGCCCCCTCCGTTACCCCGGCGGGAAAGCCCGCCTAGCCGGGTACATCAAGCACCTAATTGACTCCCAGCAGCCGCGGCCGACTCACTATTCGGAGCCGTTCTGTGGAGGCGCCGGTGCTGCACTCAAGCTCCTCATCGACGGCACCGTAGATCAAATACATCTGAATGACGCAGATCCAGGGATCGCTGCCTTCTGGCGTTGCGTCTTCACCAGGACCGACGAATTCGCAACTAGGGTACGCACCGCCGAGGTGACGATCGAAAGTTGGCGTAAAGCCGCCGACACATACGCCACCCCTTTAGGAAAAGACGACCTAGATCTAGGGTTCGCAACCTTTTTCCTGAACCGAAGTAACCGATCAGGAATCCTCCGGGCTCGTCCCATCGGGGGTTACGAGCAGAAAGGTAAATGGAAGATAGATGCGCGCTTCAACCGTGAAGCGCTGGCGAACCGCATAGAACTGCTCGGAACTTATCGGGATCGCGTCTCCCTGTCGCAACAGGATGGCCGGCAGCACCTCAAAAGTCTTGAGGCCCTAGGTGAGAATGTCCTGGTATATGTAGACCCCCCTTATCTGGTACAGGGTGATCGTCTCTACATGGACAGCCTCAGCTCAGAAGACCACACTGAACTGGCATCGGTACTGTCAAGGAGTTCCATTAAGTGGTTCCTGACATACGACGCTGAGAGTCGAATCACCGAAAGCCTGTACCCAGATCATCGATGCATACAGTTCGAGATATCGCACAGTGCGCAGGTGCGCCACCTGGGAGTCGAGTACGCGGTTTTCAGCAAAGATCTGCACGTTCCAGAATTCGAAGGCGTTATCGGCAAAGGTGACTATCTTTGGCTAACGGGCTGAGAGGGCAGACATGACCATCGTACATTTTCCCGAGTACCGGGCCTATGATCAGGAAAGAGTCAGGGCGAGTGATGCCATGATGGCGCTACTGGCAGGCTCCCGGCTCGCAGAGAACACGCTGCGTCTGACCGATGGCAGCACTCGCCTTCTGCCCGAGATATTCCCGGCGGTACCCCATATTCGACGCATGAACCTAACGACGGCGAATGCCCGCTCACTGCTTTCTCAAGCCGAGCGACACCTGGGCGCTATGGCCGTACCTTACGCCCTCGCCATTCACGAAGATTTCGTTAAAACCTGCTTCGACCTCTTGCTCAGGGACGGCCAAATCAGCTCAGCGGAAATCAGAAGTGCCGACGCATCATCCATGCACAGACTTTTCGAGCAGAAGGTCGGTAAGCAACTTCCCAGCGACTCTATCGAGCAATATCACCTAATCCGACGCATGCGTAATGCGGTGATTCACGCGGGTGGGAAGCCAAAGCAGGGACTCGTTACCGCAGCCAGCAGTCTGTCCCCTAGAGCACTTGCCCAATGGATGAAAGTAACGGGTGAACCCCCGGCCACTCGCGTTAAGCTCGGCGTCCCCGTCACTTTCTCGCACGGGGAGCTAGTGCTAACGCTGGCAGTGACGAAGCGGATATCGCAGGAGATGAACTTCGCGCTCAGGGACAGCCTTTCACGCGACACGTGGGCCGACGTCGCACTCGAAGACTTCGTCGCCGAACATCCACAGCTAGTCCACATTGAACAGCGTAAGAGGAAATTGGTCGGCTTTCTCCGCAGCTACTACCAAGCGCTCAATCTGTCCGAAGCTGAGGCAGCCACAGCAATGCAGAGAGCAGGATGGTAAGAGTGAAAAGAGGGCGCTCTGCCAGTTAAGCTACCCGCCGGGACTCGAACCCGGACCTCCCTCTTCTGTGGATGCCAGCGGTCACGAACCGCAATGGGCTTCTCCAGCCTCGCATCCCTTCACCACGATGAGAGTAGCAGACGTTGCGACAAGATGGTTGGTCTTCAACTCGACTGCGCGAGCGTGACGTTGGGCACGTCGCGGTGTGGTTCCCCTGAAGTCCTTGAACACGCTTCGACTCCGATCCCGCTGCTTCCGAACCACAACGAGTCACATGCAACGCTGTCTCTCCGTCGAGTCGGAGCCGAGGCGGCCAGCTCCCGACGGACGGGGCGGATGCCGGGGCCGATTTACCCGTCAGCTTGCGGGGGCGGGTGGACCTCCTGTGGACCGAATCGGCCTCCCCTACTTGGCCAAGAGCTCTGACCAGCAGCGTTTTCAGAGACGTATGGGCCCTCCGGAGCCGTGTGCGTCGGTGCCGCGGCGTAGGCTCGAACACCAATAAGCCTGGCACCACAGGGGTGCCAGGCTCACTGAGTTGCGGTTACCGGAAGAGGTGCACCGGCACCGTGAACTGGCCCTCCAAGTCCTTCCAGAGGGTGTCGCCGGTGACCAGCGGCCGGTTCAGGCGCTCGCCGAGGGCGATACACAGGGCGTCGCCCAGGGCGAGCGTCCGACCGCCGTAGTGCTGCCGGTCGCGGTAGGACTCGTGGATGAGCTTCCCGGCCCGGGCCGCCTCGACCACACCGGTGGGCTCGACACACAGCCCGAGGGCCGTGAGGTCCTGGTGGAGCTGCTCCGGCGGATTGAGGTATCCGCGGCGGAGACAAACAGTGGTCACCTCGGCGAAGTTGGCGGTCGACATCGTCGCCTGCGGCAGCAACTCATCGACGTAGTCGGCTCCCTTCTCACGGAAGACCCACGCCAGTACAGCGCTGGAGTCAAGGACGACGGGGGTTTCGGGGTTCACTCTCGTACTCCTCAGGAAGGCCATCGGGGTCGGGTGGACCAGCGCCGGAAACGGGCTGGTTTAGAGACTCCCGAGAAGTGCCGAGGTGGTCGAACCGGGTGGCGTCGACGTCGCGTAGAGTGCGGATGTCACCGACAGCGTCGAAGGTTTCCCTCTCCGCAGTCGGCGGGATGCCGGCACGGATACGGTCCTTGACCGCCTGCGAGGTCTCCATGATGACGACGCCGGGGCGCAGGGCCCGGAGGATCACCTCGGCCCCCTCGGTGAGGCCGACGGCCCGCTGGAGGGCGACGGGAATCGTCACCCGGCCGCGGGGGCCGACCTTGGTGCGAGTGGGCTCGCTCATGCTTGCTACTCCTTGTAGGGGGCCGGTTCCGGGCGCGCGGCTTTGCCAAAGCCGTGCGCCCGGAACCAGGCTGCGAATCCCCCCTCGGCGTCCCGGAATGGCAACCGTCCGGGATGCCCGGCACGCCTGCCCTCACTAGTGGGGCAAGGCTTCCCCCGCCACTGGGCGAGGGAGCGCCGCTCATCCTTTCCAGGGGAGAGGTCTCCTTCGTGGTGTCCTCTGTTGTGGTCGCGGGCCCGCGCCGCCTTCGATCAACCGATGCAACGTGGGCCTGCAGCTCTCATGGTACACGCAACCCTCTGCGTGTCACACACCTAATTGTGTCCCACAAAATTTGTCACGTGGGTCGGCGGCTGATCCGTGTCTACTTCGTGCTCAACAAGCTCCTAATCGACTATCGGGACATCACAAGTCCCTCACGCCAGCACGGCCAGTACCGTCTCCCGCGATCGGCTTAGGTGTGTGAAGCGTTGAGGGGTCCGGCGGAGCCGCACCCTCCGGTGAATACGCGGTGAAGCAAACCGCCTTCGCACGCCGACTAGCTGTATCACCACAGGTCAGCGACCTGCCTAAGTCGAAGAAGGTCACTCCCTTCTAAGCCCCTACCCGCACGGCAGGGCCGTGCCCGACCGTGCCAGTTGCGTGCCAGATCCTGCGGGGAACCACGGGGAATGGCGGGCAGTGGGGCGACGGCCACCCATGCACCGTGGGTGGCCCGCCGCAGGTCAGCCCAGCAACCAGGTGTAGAAGCCCTAAGCTTCCCAAGCTGAGAGCGCGAGTTCGATTCTCGTCACCCGCTCCACGAAGAAGGCCCAGGTCACAGACCCGGGCCTTTCTGATTTTCTGGGCCGCCGAGGGAGGACATGAGCGAGCAGATCGCCGGATGGATCATGGAGCGCAATCTGCGTGCCTTCCTGGAGCTGCTGTCCCGCTACGTCGGCTATGCCTTCGACGACACCGACTGGGACACCGTCGAAGACGGTGTCCGGGACACCGACGACGAGAAGTCCGACGGCTGGTACTCGTATCCGCTCGCCGGCACGCACGCCACCCTGGACGTCAGCCTCGCCCGCTCCGTCGGCAGCGAGGTGATGTCCGTCAGCGTCACCGGGGCCGAGACGCCTGAGCTCCAGCTCCGAACCGACACTCTGCTGTCCGCATGCGCCGGTATCTGACCACACCGTTGTAACGGAGACGTGCCGGAGGAACCCGGCGGATCACAGGACACGTGCCGGGATAGGCTCGCAGCCCTGGCAGGGCCGGCCATCTGTTTCCGGGGGCGTCGTGGGGATTTCAGCGCGTGGGTCCGTACCGCGCAGGGTGACGAGCGTGGTGTTCGCCGCCGCGCTGCTCGCCGGGGGCACGGTTGCCTGCGGAGGACGCGCCGGGAGTGATTCCGCGAATGGAGACCCACCCAAGGTGACCCCCGCGACGGCCGTGGCGAAGGCGGCGGCGAACTCCGAGGACATCAGGTCGCTCCACTATCGGATCACCGGGACCGTGCCGGAGAAGGGTCGCCTGGAGGCCGAGGCTTCCATGAGCACGGATCCGCTGGCCATGAGCATGAAGATGACCGCTGCCGACCGAGGCGGGGACAGCCGGCTGGAGGTGCGATTCGTGGACGAGGTGATGTACGTCGGCGGGAGTGCGCTCGACTCCGAGAAGCTCGGCGGCAAGGGCTGGTTCCAGGCCGACCCTGCCGTATGGGGACGCAGTGCGGTGGACAACAACTCCCATGGCGTACTGCCCCGTCAGATCGAGGGAAACCCCGTCGCGCAGTCCACGCTCCTGACCGGGTCCGAGGACCTGCGAATGATCGGGACCGAGACGGTCGACGGCACCAGGACCACGCACTACAAAGGTACGGTCACCAGCGGAGGCCTGCTTGCCGCCCGTAAAGGCGCCGTGGACGAGGCGTCCCGGGAGCGCCTGATCGAGAGCCTCGATCAGTTCATGGGACTGGGCGTCTCCGACACACTCACCGTGGACCTGTGGATCGACGGTGACGACCAGGCCAAGCAGTTCCGCATGCGCGCCGAGCCCGATGACAAGCAGGCTGGCACCGGCGACGGGCCACTCGACCTGACCTTCACCTTCCTCGACATCAATCAACCCGTGTCCGTCAAGACCCCACCGAGCGAGGACACCACCGCGCTCACGGACGGCACGCAGGGAAGCTGAGCGGAGCCCCGGGGCGGGAGTATGAGCGCAGCCGCCTGGAGCAGTACACACGGCTCCCTGGCGCCCCCTCCGGCGACTGAGTTACGCCCTCATCACGGCCATCGACAGTGCGTGGCAGCCGTCACCGGGCAGGCGCTCCAGTGGTACGGCCCCGAAGCCGGCAAGTGAGCGCGACGGGCACGTCGAGCGTATGAAGTGCGCGCCCGGAGCGCAGGTCGTCAGGCGGGGCGGGCCAGACGGTCCGTCAGGACGCGGGCCCGGGTGCGCTGGACCGCTCCCGCCTGGGAGGCGGCGAAGCGCAGCAGGCCTGGGGGCGTCCGTAGGCGCAGGGTGTCGGTGACGACGCTGCCGGCCTCGTCGCGGTCGATGGTGAAGCGGTAGTTCATGCGGACCCGGGCGGGGCTGCGGACCTCGCCGACGATGTCGGCGGTGTGCGGGAGGCCGTCCGGGACGGCGGTGAGCGTGACGTCGATGAGGTTGTCGTGCCGCAGGACGCCCAGGAAGCGGAAGCGCTCCACCGCCGTGTAGTGCACGGTGCCGCCGTCGCGGCGCACATCGCGGACGGCGACGACGAGCGGCGACAGGCCGACGTAGTGCGACGGTTCGGCCAGGTGCGCGAAGACCTCCTCCAGCGGCGCGGCGATACGGAACGTGTGCTTCAGCTCGGTGGACGGCACCTCGGCCCCCTCCTCGAAACGGCGCGCCGGCGCGGTGACCTTCCCATCGCGCGGACTGCGGACAGGGCACTTCCTCCCCCGCGCCCCGGCAGCGCACCGTACCCTCCGTCCGCTCACACCTGAAGCCGCCCCTGGGCGGCCGTCCCCGCCGACGCGTCGGGCGCGGACCCGCCGAGTTCCTGTTCCAGCGCGTCCAGGGCCCGCCGGGCCTCGTCGATGCGGCGGCGCAGTGACAGGTGGTCGTCCGTCGGTGGATCGGTGTGGGGCGGCTCGGCCGGAGGCTTGTCCTGGTCCATGTCCCGGGCCTCGTCCAGGGAGGTGATGACCACGCCGACAAGGACGTTGACGAGGACGAACGAGGCGAGCAGGACGTAGGAGCCGTAGTAGAGGAGGCTCCAGCGGGAGATGTCCAGGCCGGCGTGGACGGCGTCGCCGATGCCGTCCAGGGTCATCAGCAGGAAGAGGGTGAGCACGGCACGGCCGAGGGAGCCGTAGTGCTCGGGGTCGTGCCGGCCGAAGAAGACCCAGCCCACCATCGCGTACACGTACAGCAGCAGCGCACCGACGAGCAGGAAACTCAGGGTGCCCGGCAGACTGCGGGCGACGGCGACGAGTACGACGCGCAGTTGCGGCAGGAAGCGGGCGGTGCGCAGCACGCGAGCCAGGCGCAGGAGTCGCAGGACGGTGCTGTTCTCGCGCAGGAAGGGGAGGAAGGCGCACAGGACGACGGCCAGGTCGAACAGGTTCCAGGGGTCCTTGAGGAAAGCGCGGGGCCGGTCGGCGTGGGCCGCCATGCGCAGGAGGATCTCGACGGTGAAGGCGGCGAGGCAGGTGTGCTCGGCCGCGCGTAACCAGTGGTGCCAGTCGGCGGCCACTCCGGAGTACGTCTCGATGCCGAGCAGGGCGGCGTTCACAAGGATCAGGACGAACACGGCGACGGCGAACCAGCGGGCCTCCGTGACGGCTCGGCATCGTAGAGCCAGGGCCGTTCGGGCCGGGCGGACTCGGTGCTCGGGCATCCTGCTGCCTTGTCTCCTCGCGTGCGCGGCGTCCGGCCCGGGGCGGCTTCGGCGGCCGGCGGTCGGGCTCCGGTGGAGTCGAGATGTGCTCCGGTAGAGATTTCTACAGCACTGTAGTTTCCGGCGTGTGGGTGGTACCGGTGAGACGGGCACGGGAGGTGGCCGCCGCCCGTGCCCGCGCGGGCGGGCGGTGTCGACCGGTGACTGGCCCTCACTGTGCTGCTGCTGACTCGGCATGCGACGGGCTAGGATCCCCGCCGGGCGGAGCCGTAGCGCAGAGGTCGTCGCGCGCGGTCTCCACAATCGCGAGGACGCCGGTTCGAATCCGGCCGGCTTCGCCCGTGCCCCACCGAAGCGACCGGGCCCGGAGAGCAACGAGGCGGCGACGGCCTCGACCGGGATCAGCCCTCACCCGTGCGCGGACGGTGGGCGGACCGCCGGCGGTGGAGAGGCGGACGAGCGCGTCAGGCGTCGCCGGCGACGGGCACATCCATCGCCCACCCCAGCGGGTGCGGTTCCGCGTCGTCCCGTGCCGGGGCGAGGGGCTCTCCCCCGGCTTCGTTGAAGGCCGCCAGAGCCTCGATGAGGGCCAGTCGCTGTGCCGGGGTGAGCCGCTCCACGATCTCGGCGATCGCGGTGCGACGGCGGGCGGTGACGTCCGCGACCGTGCGGCGGCCCTCGTCCGTGAGCTGGAGCAGCGTCTCCCGGCGGTTGCCGGGGTTGGGCTTCCGGTCGGCGAGCCCCGCGGCGATCAGCCGGTCGACCATCCGCATGGCCGTGGACGGGGCGACCTGGAGCAGGTCGGCGAGCGTGACGAGCTTGGTGGCGCCGCGCGTGGACAGCACCATGAGCATTCTGAACTGCGGCAGCGTCACCCGTTCCTCGACAGCGGCGAGAGAGCGGGCCGAGACCCCCACCAGCAGGCGCGACGCGGTCAGCACCGACCGGGTCACCAGGTCCACGTCGTCCGTCGTCCCCGCAGAGGGCTCACGCTCCGGCATGCGTCCTTTCTACCGTGCGGGAGTGCTCGCTCGTTCAGGTGGTGGAAGCGGAGCTTCCTGCACCGTGGCCGTCCCCGCGCCCGTCCCCGCGCCCGCGCCCGTCCCCGTGCCCGTGGTAGCGCAGCAGGAGCATCGCCGCGTCGTCGTGCGGGGGTCCGACGGAGTGCCGGGCCAGGTCCTCCCGCAGGGCTTCCAGGGCTCGGTGCGCGTCCGGGTCCTTCAGCAGGTGGGCACGCTCGCCGACGGGATAGAAGCGCCCTCGCTCGTCGCGGGCCTCGGTGACGCCGTCGGTGTAGAGCAGAAGCTGCTCCCCCGGGGCGAAGCCCACCCGGTAGGGCTTCGGGTCCTCGCTTCCGTGCGCCCCGAGGCCCAACGGCAGCGCGAAGGAGTGCGGTTGCGGGAAGTCGACCGTGCCGTCCGCCCGTACGATCATCGGGGCCGGATGCCCGTAGTTGAGGAAGACCGCCTCGCCGGCCGTGCCGATCTCGGCGAGGATCGCGGTGACGAACTTCTCCCCTTCCAGCTCGCGGGCCACACTACGCTCGAGCCGGTCGCCCAGCCCCGACAGGTCGGCCTCGTCGTACGCCGCCTCCCGGAAGGCGCCCAGCACCACGGCCGCCGTCTCCACCGCGGCAAGCCCCTTGCCCTGGACGTCTCCGACGATGACCCGCACGCCGTGCGGGGACGCCACCACCTCGTAGAGGTCGCCTCCGATCCGGGCCTCGGCGACCGCCGACGTGTACGAGACGGCCGCCTGCAGCGGACCCGCGGTCAACGGCACCGGCCGCAGCAGCACCCGCTGGGCGACCTCCGCGATCGACCGCACGCTGGCCAGCTCCGCCTCCCGGCGCGAGCGCATCACCGCGGCCGCGACACCCACACCGGTGACACCGGCCACGGAGGCCATCGCGGTGTAACCCCGGCGCTTGTCGAACAGCCCGTCGTACAGCCCGAGCGCGACACACAGCACGAGGGCCGCGAGCCCGAACCAGACCGTACGGCGCCACCCCCCGACCAGGCCGGCGAAGGCCGGTCCGAGTGAGACCAGCGGCAGGAAGCCGACACTGGGCCCCGCCACGACGTCCGTCACCGCGACCACCGCCATCACCACCACCGGCATGCGGGACAGCAGCGTCCAGCTGGACGGCGGCTTCCGGTCGGTCATGCGGCACTCCTGCGACGTCGCGGCTGTCGAGAGCCGCCGGTCTTCCCCCGCAGGCTCCCCTCCGTGAACCTTTAGACTATGCAAAGGTGGCTTCCGCGACAGGCTCCCCGTTCCGGGGTCTTTATCCAATCGAGTCCGAGAGACGACATTCCCGACACGTGGAAGGTCCGGCCATGACCGACAGAGACACCGCGCACAGCCGTCCCGGGCCTCCCGCCGGGTGGCGACGCCTGGCCCTGCGCCTGCCGATCCTGCTGTATCACGCCGGACTCGGCTCCCTCTTCGGGAAGCGGCTCCTGCTGCTGCACCACACCGGGCGGGTCTCCCACCTCGACCGCATGACGGTCCTCGAGGTCGTGTCCCACGACCCGGCCGGGGCGAACTGGACCGTGGCCTCCGGCTTCGGCCCGCGGGCCGACTGGTACCTGAACCTGCGGGCCCAGCCGAAGACACTGATCCGTTCCGGGAACCGGCCGTACGCGGTCACCGCGCGCTTCCTGCCGTCCGAGGACGGTGCCGGGATCATGGCCGACTACGCGCGCCGGCATCCCCGCACCGCCCGCCGCCTGTGCGGATTCATGGGGTTCCCCGTCGACGGCGGTGAGGCGTCGTTCCGCGCGGCGGGAAGGACCATCCCCTTCGTACGGCTCGAAGCCGCCGGCGGGGACGGCCGGGGCACACCCGGGCGCCCGTGAACCGGCGTCAGACGCGCGCCAGTTCGGCCGCGCCGAAGGACACGTCGAAGCGGTCGCACCAGATGCTCACGCTGGTGTACCGGGAGAGGTCGACGTCGGCGGGCACCGTGTAGTTCTGGCTGCCCTTGTTGCCCTTGAGCTTGCCGAGGCTCACGTGCGCCCCGTCGTCGAAGACGTGCCAGCCGGCCCGCCCCTCCTTCACCGGCGCGTCGGTCAGCAACACGCGCAGGTCCGGGCCGTTGCTGGTGTCGAGGTCCTCCAGCCGTACGACATGGGAGCCGTCGGCGAGCCGGACGAGCAGCACACGGCCCGAGGTGGCGTGCTCGTGGCTGATCAGTTCACCGTCCGCCAGTGTCCGGGGCCGGGGCGGCGACGACGACGCGGACGGCGCTCCGGCCGGAGGGGGCGTCGAGGCCGGGGTCACGACACTCGGCAGGGCCTCCCGTACGGTTTCGTCCTGCCACAGCTTCCACGGCTGGAACCAGTACAGCCCCAGCCCGGCACCGGCGACCGCCGCCACCAGAACCCCGATGACCAACGGCCCGCCCAGCCACTTGCGTCCACGCGCCATACCCGCCTCGCTTCCTGAGTACTTCCTCCGCCTCATTCAACGGGCGTACGGGGACGGTCCGCGCTCCGACGCGGATGACGAAATCCTTACGTCGCCGGGGAGTTCGCGTGCGCGCCCGGCCGCTGGTCGGACTTCGGGCCGAGGGCGTCGCTGATCTCGCGAAGGCGCTCCGCGGGCAGGGCGAAGGCGTTGACGGGGTTGCGGTACGAGTGTCCTCCGTCGTTGATCCGGACGCCGTCCCGCGATCTCCAGTGCGCCGACGTCCACAGGCCCTGGTTGTCCAGAAGCATCCGGGCCACCTCGTCGGGGTTCTCGATGACGGTGAGAGCGGTGAGGGCGGCGCTGAGGACGGCTGCCGCGTCGTCGGGGATGCACAGATCGCCGAGTGTCGGGAAGAGCAACAGGAGACGGCGGGCGTCGAAGGCGTCGCAGGATTCCGTGGCCGGCGGTCGGGCGGTGGAGAGCAACTCCGGCCAGGACATGCCGGGGCCCATGAAGTGGCCGTCGACCTCGGCAAGTGTCTCCGCCTCGGGCCAGGCCGGGTGATGGATGAGGTAGTCCACCCCGTACTCGTCCACGAAGTTGCGGTAGACGGCGTGGATGAGGTGCCCCGAGGAGAGGGGCACGGTGAACACCGGCCACTCGTGCGGCGCGAGCAGTCTGCGGTGCAGCGCCATGGCCGCGTCCCAATCGGCGCCGAATGCGGCTCGCTGGGCGTCCTCACCGCGCAGGGAAGCACCGAGGTGCACGGGCCAGAACAGCGGTTCGTCCAGGTACGCCTCGCCCGGGACCAGCGGTCCGCCTTCGTATCCGGGAAGGGAGATGTTCGGCACGTGCGGATGGTGACACGAGGCGCGACCGCTCCCTCGGCCGGGGCCCGTGCCGGACATCCGGAGCGGGCCACGCCTTCCTCCTCGTCGGCCGCGATGATGCAGCCGTTGCCGCCCTTTCGTGCGGCAGGATCGCCGGCTGCGTCAGAGCGGGAGGTCGTCAGGGAGCACCCGGAACGCTTTGTAGCGGCCCAACGGCCGTACGGCCCGGAAATCCCGTCGGTCGAGGGTGAGGATGGCGTCCGTGTCGTAGTCGGCGGCGAGCGCCACGTTCACCGCGTCGGCGAGGTCGAGGTCCAACTCGCGGTAGCGGACACGTACGGACTGGGCGGCGCCAAGGTGGTGCTCGGTGATCTCCGGCACGACGACACGACCGCGGCTCATCCAGCGCCGCAGGTCGTCGACCGCGCTGAGGGCCGCCTCCCTGCCGAGCTCACGCGTCGCCACGTGATCCAGTTCGGCCAGCAGGAGTGGGGACATGACCAGCAGGCCCGCCGCCATGATCGCCTCGTTCGCCGCCCGGTGTTCCGGATGAGCGAAGTCCAGGGCTGCCAGCAGGCCGGACGTGTCGGCGATGACAATGATCACGCGGCGGACCCGGAACCTGAGCCGGACTCACGCCGGACGGCCTCGGCGACCGTGTCGCGGACCTCCGATGTGGACAGCGTGCGCCCCGGCCCCTCGAAGGCGCGTGAGAAGAGCGGCTCGTCCCAGACCCGGTTCGCCATGGCCGCAAGGTGGATGCCCTGGCGGATGATCTCGGCCTCGCTTATGCCCCGGCGCTTGGCGGCCTCCTTGATGATGGCCAGGTCCTCGGGGTCGGCGTACACGTTGGTGCGCTTCATGGACATGTACCTAGGGTAGTCCATGTACCAGATTGATGTATCCCGCCCACGTTGTGGGCCGCACCCGGCGATGCGGCACGTCCCTCCCCGCCCCCGGCCTCTCCCCCGTGCGCGGATATCACCATCTAGGTTGAAGGAGCGGCGCATATCCGATCATGCTGTGCGGCATGACTCTCGTCTCCCGGCTACCTGACGCGCCCGTCTCGGGCGACTACGCCCACGACTTCGCCCTGGTCGACGTGGAGACCTCGGGGCTCGTGCCGCGGCGGGACCGGGTGCTGTCCGTCGCCGTGATCACGGTGGGACCCGACGGTGAGCAGACCGGGGAGTTCTCCACGCTGGTGAATCCGGGATGCGACCCGGGGCCGGTGGAGGTGCACGGGCTCACGCCGGACGTGCTGGCGGGCGCGCCCACCTTCGAGCAGGTGGCCGGGCGGATCGGGGCGATGCTCCAGGACCGGGTGCTCGTCGCCCACAACGCCCAGTTCGACTACGACTTCCTCGCCCACGAGTTCGCCCGCGCCCGGATGTGGCTCCCCGTGTCGCAGCGGCTGTGCACCCTCGCCCTGAACCGTCAGGTCGACCCGCCCACCGACGACATGAAGCTCGGCACCCTCGCCGCCCACTACGGCGTCCCCCAGCAGCGCGCCCACGACGCGCTCGACGACACCCGGGTGCTCGCCGGCGTGCTGCGGACGTCCCTGCGTGAGGCGGCCCGGCTCGACCTTCCTCTGCCGCTGGTGTCCTGCCCGCCCCGCGCGGAGTCCCAGTTCACCCCGAAGCCGCCGAAGACGCCGTGCGCCTACCGCAACCCGGGACGTCTGACACCCGGCGGGCCGCTCCAGCAGGGGATGAAGGTCGCCATCACCGGGGAGACCGCCCACGCACGCGCCGAACTGGTCGGGCGGGCGGTCGCCGCCGGGCTGAACATGATGACCTCCGTCAGCCGGCACACCAGCGTGCTGGTCACCAACGATGCCGCGTCCGCCTCCGCCAAGGCCCGACGCGCCCTCGCCGAGGGCGTGCCGGTCGTCGACGAGCCCACCTTCCTGCGGCTGCTCGACGACGTACGGCCGGGGACCGCCCACGTGGGCACGACCCCGCGTCCCGCCCCGGCCGCCGCTCCGACGACGGCACCTTCGACGACAGCACCTTCGACGACGGATCCGACGACGCCCCCTCCGGTGACCGCGCCGGCGACGGGCCAGGTCCCGGTCACGGAGACCCCCGTCGCCGTCCCCTCGCCCCGCCGCCCCGAGCCCGCCC
>MUNG01000013.1 GCA_002154585.1 Streptomyces pseudogriseolus | reverse complement strand
CGCCCCCGCCGTTCAACGCCCCCGCCGCCCGCCGGCTGCGCTCCGCGCTGGGCCTCGACCCGGGCCACGTGGCCCACGCCCTGCGCGCCTCCTACGACCTGCCGTACGTCACGCCGGCCCTCGTCGCCGCGTGGGAGCGCGGCAGCGCCTTCCCGTCCCACCCGGAACTCACCGCCCTCGCGGGCGTCCTGTGGTGCTCCCCCGGCGAACTCATCGGCCGCCCGCGCACCTTGCGCGAGCACCGGCTCGCCCGCGGCCTGGCGCCGGAGGACGTCGCCCACGCCGTCGGGCACGAACTCCACGCGTATCTGCGGATGGAGGAGACGGGACAGTGGCGCGGCACCGACCGCCAGACCGCCGCCCTGACCCGGCTGCTCGGCCTGTCCCTGGCCGACGTCGTCACCGTCACCGGCCGCGAGGAACGCCTCGCGGAACTGCTGCGCGCCGCGGTGACCACGCGCTGGCAGGCGTACGTCCGGCAGGTGTCGAAGATCGCTCCGCTGGAACGGCGGCTGCTGGAGGAGGTGCTGCACCGGCTCCACCAGGACTACCAGGGCCACATGGCCGCCACCCTCAACTGGGGCGGAGGCCCCACCGACGCGACCGACCCGGGCCGCGACTTCCTCACCCACGTGGTGGACCACTTCTGGACGGCGGTCGCGGCGGAAGCCGCGTGACTTCCGACGCGACCGCCCCTCCGGCCGCGGCGGAGCCTCTCCCGTCCAGGCCTGCGCGCCCGCGCCGGGCCGAGCACACGCGCCCGGCCCGAATACCACACGCCCAGGAATTTTCCTACCAGCGGTGCTACGTTTCGGGTATGAGCACTCACGCCGCCTCCCCGACACCGGAGCGCGCTGGTAAGCGGTCCGTCTCTCTGCCCCAGTCGTTGATAAAAGAGGTCGAGGTCCGGACCGGGAAGTCCGGGTTCTCGGCCGTCGTCTCCGAGGCGCTGGAGCAGTGGCTCGCCATGGCCAAACTACGCGAAGCCGTCGAGGCCGACGAGCGCGAGTTCGGGCCGGTCAGCGACGAGGCGATGAGGCGGGCGGAATCCGAGTGGTGAGCAAACGTCTCAAGGCCAGGGTGCAGGCCGGAGGCACTCTCGTGCTGGACGCCCAGGGCCTGTCCCTGTACGTCGACGGTGACGACGGGATGCGAGCCCGGATCAAGTCCGCCGAGCAGAACGGTCGCCGGGTGACGCTGTCCGCTCTCACGCCGCTCGAGGTGCGGCGCACGGGACAGCAGGGCAAGCGCCTCACGTTCCTGTTGTCCCGACTGGACACCAGGACCGTCGATGACAGCGTTCTCGAGACGGCCGGCCGCCTCCTGGACGCGACCGGCCTGGACGGTCACGAATGTCTGGTGGACGCCGTCGTCGTGGCCACGGCGGCGCTGTGCACACCGCCCGTCCGCCTCGTGACGTCCGACAGATCACACATACCGAAGCTGTGTGCCGCCGCTCTGGACCTGCCGGGGCAGCCCTCGATCGGCGTCATCACGGTATGAGGAGAGGTGTCCCGGCGCAGCGGCTGCGCCGGGACACTCATGAAGACTGCTCGGCCTGCCCGGTCGGCTAGAAAACCGACTCCGCCTCGTCCATCCGGTCCTTCGGGACCGTCTTCAGTTCCGTGACCGCCTCCGCGAGCGGGACCATCACGATGTCCGTGCCGCGCAGGGCGGTCATCCGGCCGAAGTCGCCGCGGTGGGCGGCCTCCACCGCGTGCCAGCCGAAGCGGGTGGCGAGGACGCGGTCGTAGGCCGTGGGCACGCCGCCGCGCTGGACGTGTCCGAGGATGACCGGCTTGGACTCCTTGCCGAGGCGCCGCTCCAGCTCGTACGCCAGCGCCGTGCCGATGCCCTGGAAGCGCTCGTGGCCGAACTTGTCGATCTCGCCCTTGCCGTAGTCCATCGTGCCCTCGGCCGGGTGGGCGCCCTCGGCGACGCAGATCACCGCGAACTTCTTGCCCCGGTCGAAGCGCTCCTCGACCATCTTGACCAGCTGGGCCGGGTCGAAGGGCCGCTCGGGCAGGCAGATGCCGTGGGCGCCGGCCGCCATGCCGGACTCCAGGGCGATCCAGCCCGCGTGCCGGCCCATGACCTCGACGACCATCACCCGCTGGTGCGACTCGGCGGTGGTCTTCAGGCGGTCCATCGCCTCGGTGGCAACGCCGACAGCGGTGTCGAAGCCGAAGGTGCGGTCCGTGGAGGAGATGTCGTTGTCGATCGTCTTGGGAACGCCGACCACCGGCAGACCCGCGTCGGACAGCATGCGCGCCGCCGTCAGCGTGCCCTCGCCGCCGATCGGGATCAGCGCGTCGATGCCGAACTCGTGGATCATGTCGGAGGCGTTCTCGCAGGCCTCGCGGAGCCGGTCGCGCTCCAGCCGGGAGGAGCCCAGTATCGTCCCGCCGCGCGCCAGGATGCCGCTGACGGCGTTGAGGTCCAGCGTGCGGTAACGGCCGTCCAGCAGACCGGAGTAGCCGTCCTCGAAGCCGATGACCTCGTCGCCGTAGTTGTCCACCGCCCGGTGCACGACCGACCGGATCACGGCGTTCAGTCCAGGGCAGTCGCCGCCTGCGGTGAGGACTCCTATACGCATCGTGCTGTGTCTCCTGGTCGCTGTCGTTACCGGTGAGCCACTGCCGATTGTTTCACGTCCCCCGGAGCACCGCCGACAGCCCGATGCACGGGCGCCTTAGCCAGCGCCGCAGGTATTGTCAAGAGGGATCCGCTCACCTGTGTGGGCGGTTTCGAGGCACCGCCGTTGCCCTGGCGGCCCCCGACGAAACGGAGAGCGCGCGTGACCCGCAGCGTGTACGTGACCGGTATCGACCGCGGCGACGGCCGGCAGGTCGTCGAACTCGGGGTCATGGAACTGCTGACCCGGCAGGTCGACCGGGTGGGCGTGTTCCGCCCCCTGGTGCACGACGGACCCGACCGGCTCTTCGAACTGCTGCGCGCCCGCTACCGGCTCGCCCAGGACCCGGCGACCGTCTACGGCATGGACTACGCCGAGGCCTCCGCGCTCCAGGCCGAGCGGGGCACCGACGAACTGGTGTCCACCCTGGTCGACCGCTTCCACCTGGTGGCCCGCGACTACGACGTGGTGCTGGTGCTGGGCACCGACTACGCGGACACGCAGTTCCCGGACGAGCTGTCCCTGAACGCCCGCCTGGCCAACGAGTTCGGCGCCTCGGTGATCCCGGTCGTGGGCGGCCGCAGGCAGACCGCCGAGTCGGTGCGCGCGGAGACCCGCAACGCCTACCGCGCCTACGACACCCTCGGCTGCGACGTGCTGGCGATGGTGGTCAACCGGGTCGCGCGCGAGGACCGCGACGAGATCGCCGAGCGGCTCGCCACCCGGCTTCCCGTGCCCTGCTACGTGCTGCCGGACGAGCCCGCGCTGTCCGCGCCCACGGTGTCGCAGATCACCCACACCCTGGGCGCGAAGGTGGTGCTCGGCGACGACTCCGGGCTCGCCCGGGACGCCCTGGACTTCGTCTTCGGCGGCGCGATGCTGCCCAACTTCCTCGCCGCGCTGACCCCGGGCTGCCTGGTGGTGACCCCGGGCGACCGGTCCGACCTGGTGGTGGGCGCGCTCGCCGCGCACAGCGCCGGCACCCCGCCGATAGCCGGGGTGCTGCTCACCCTGGACGAGGTGCCCGGCGAGCGCGTCCTCACGCTCGCCGACCGGCTGGCGCCCGGCACGCCGGTGCTGTCGGTGCCGAGCACCAGTTTCCCCACCGCCGAGCAGCTGTTCTCCCTGGAGGGCAAGCTGAACGCGGCCACCCCGCGCAAGGCGGAGCGGGCGCTCGGCCTGTTCGAGCGGTACGCCGACACCGCCGAGCTCACCCGCCAGGTGTCCGCGCCCAGCAGCGACCGGGTCACCCCGATGATGTTCGAGCACAAGCTGCTCGAGCAGGCCCGCTCCGACCTGCGCCGGGTGGTGCTCCCGGAGGGCACCGAGGAGCGGGTGCTGCACGCGGCGGAGGTGCTGCTGCGCCGGGGCGTGTGCGAACTGACCCTGCTCGGCGACGTCGACCAGATCCGCAAGAAGGCCGCCGACCTGGGCGTCGACCTCGGCGACACCCAGCTGATCGACCCCGCGACCTCCGAGCTGCGCGACTCCTTCGCCGAGAAGTACGCGGCGCTGCGCGCGCACCGCGGCGTCACCGTGGAACTGGCCTACGACGTGGTGTCCGACGTGAACTACTTCGGCACGCTGATGGTGCAGGAGGGCCTCGCCGACGGCATGGTGTCCGGCTCGGTGCACTCCACGGCCGCGACCATCCGCCCGGCCTTCGAGATCATCAAGACCCGGCCGGACGCGGACATCGTCTCGTCGGTGTTCTTCATGTGCCTGGCCGACAAGGTGCTGGTGTACGGCGACTGCGCGGTCAACCCGGACCCGGACGCCGAGCAGCTCGCCGACATCGCCGTGCAGTCGGCGGTCACGGCGGCGCGGTTCGGGGTGGAGCCGCGGATCGCGATGCTGTCGTACTCGACCGGCACCTCCGGCTCGGGCGCCGACGTGGACAAGGTGCGCGGGGCGACCGAGCTGGTCCGGGAGCGCCGTCCCGACCTGCGTATCGAGGGGCCCATCCAGTACGACGCGGCCGTGGAGCCGTCGGTGGCGGCGACCAAGCTGCCGGACTCCGAGGTGGCCGGGCAGGCGACCGTGCTGATCTTCCCGGACCTGAACACCGGCAACAACACCTACAAGGCCGTGCAGCGCTCGGCCGGCGCGATCGCCGTCGGCCCGGTCCTGCAGGGCCTGCGCAAGCCGGTCAACGACCTGTCCCGGGGCGCCCTGGTGCAGGACATCGTCAACACCGTCGCGATCACCGCCATCCAGGCACAGTCCCCGGCCCCGAGTTCCCCGAGCGAGAAGGCAGCCGCCCAGTGAGCCCGTCCCGTGTCCTCGTCCTCAACTCCGGCTCCTCATCGGTGAAGTACCAGTTGCTGGACATGAGTGACAGCAGCCGGCTGGCCTCCGGTCTCGTCGAGCGGATCGGCGAGCGCACCTCGCTGGTGCGGCACACCCCGCTCGCGTCCGGCGGTGAGGCCCGGGAGCGGACCGGGCCGGTCGCCGACCACGACGCCGCGCTGAAGGCGATGGCCGAGGAGCTGGCCGCCGACGGCCTGGGCCTGGACTCCCCCGAGCTGGCCGCGATCGGCCACCGGGTGGTGCACGGCGGGAAGCGGTTCACCGAGCCGACGGTGATCGACGAGCCGGTGCTCGCGGAGATCGAGCGGCTGATCCCCGTCGCGCCGCTGCACAACCCGGCCAACCTGACCGGCATCCGCACGGCGATGTCGCTGCGCCCCGACCTGCCGCAGGTCGCCGTCTTCGACACCGCCTTCCACACCACGATGCCGGAGCCGGCCGCCCGGTACGCGATCGACGTGCGGACCGCCGACGCGCACCGCATCCGCCGCTACGGCTTCCACGGCACCTCGCACGCGTACGTCTCCCGGGCCGCGGCGCGGCTGCTGGGGAAGGCGCCCGAGGAGGTGAACGTGATCGTGCTGCACCTCGGCAACGGGGCGTCCGCCTCGGCGGTGCGGGCGGGCCGCTGCGTGGACACCTCCATGGGGCTCACGCCCTTGGAGGGGCTGGTGATGGGTACGCGGTCGGGAGACATGGATCCGGCCGTCATCTTCCATTTGATGCGTGTTGGCGGAATGTCCGCCGACGAGATCGACACTCTTCTCAACAAGAAGAGCGGTCTGGTCGGACTGTGCGGGGACAACGACATGCGGGAGATCCGGCGCCGGATCGACGAGGGCGACGAAGAGGCGGAGCTGGCGTTCGACATCTACATTCACCGTCTGAAGAAGTACATCGGCGCCTATTACGCCGTTCTCGGACGCGTGGACGCGGTGGTCTTCACCGCCGGGGTCGGCGAGAACTCCGCCGAGGTGCGCGCGGCCGCCGTGGCCGGCCTGGAGGGCCTGGGACTCGCGGTGGACGGCGGGCGCAACGCCGTCCGCGGCGGCGGGGCGCGGCTGATCTCGCCGGAGGGGGCGCGGGTCGCGGTGGCGGTGGTGCCCACGGACGAGGAAATGGAGATCGCACAGCAGACATACGCACTGGTCGGAAAGAACAACTGAGCAGCGACTACCTCATTTGTACATTCCGCCAGACGGAATATTCCGGAGCGAAACAAACCGATAGGATCGCCCCATGCGCCGTTCGAAAATCGTCTGTACTCTCGGCCCCGCGGTCGACTCCCATGAGCAGCTCGTCGCTCTGATCGAAGCCGGCATGAACGTGGCCCGCTTCAACTTCAGCCACGGCTCGCACGCCGAGCACCAGGGCCGGTACGACCGGGTCCGGGCCGCCGCCAAGGAGACGGGCAGGGCCGTCGGCGTCCTCGCCGACCTCCAGGGCCCCAAGATCCGTCTGGAGACCTTCGCCGAGGGCCCCGTCGAGCTGGTGCGCGGTGACGAGTTCACCATCACCACCGAGGACGTCCCCGGTGACCGGACGATCTGCGGGACCACCTACAAGGGCCTCCCGGGCGACGTCTCCCGCGGCGACCAGATCCTCATCAACGACGGCAACGTCGAGCTGAAGGTCGTGGACGTCGAGGGCACCCGGGTGAAGACGATCGTCATCGAGGGCGGCGTCATCTCCGACCACAAGGGCATCAACCTGCCCGGCGCGGCCGTGAACGTGCCCGCGCTGTCCGAGAAGGACGTCGAGGACCTGCGGTTCGCCCTGCGGATGGGCTGCGACCTGGTCGCCCTGTCCTTCGTCCGGGACGCCAAGGACGTCGCCGACGTCCACCGCGTGATGGACGAGGAGGGCCGCCGGGTCCCGGTCATCGCCAAGGTGGAGAAGCCGCAGGCGGTGGAGAACATGGAGGACGTCGTGATGGCGTTCGACGGCGTGATGGTCGCGCGTGGCGACCTGGCCGTCGAGTACCCGCTCGAGAAGGTCCCCATGGTGCAGAAGCGCCTGATCGAGCTGTGCCGGCGCAACGCCAAGCCGGTGATCGTGGCGACCCAGATGATGGAGTCGATGATCACCAACTCCCGTCCGACCCGCGCCGAGGCCTCCGACGTGGCCAACGCGATCCTGGACGGCGCGGACGCGGTCATGCTGTCCGCCGAGTCCAGTGTGGGCGCGTACCCGATCGAGACCGTGCGGACGATGTCGAAGATCGTCCAGGCGGCCGAGCAGGAGCTGCTGTCCAAGGGCCTCCAGCCGCTGGTGCCGGGCAAGAAGCCGCGCACCCAGGGCGGTTCGGTGGCCCGCGCGGCCTGCGAGATCGCCGACTTCCTCGGCGGCAAGGGCCTGGTGGCCTTCACCCAGTCCGGCGACACGGCCCGCCGGCTGTGCCGCTACCGCGTCGCGCAGCCGATCCTGGCGTTCACCACGGACGAGTCGACCCGCAACCAGCTCGCGCTGAGCTGGGGCGTGGAGCCGTACGTGGCGCCGTTCGTCAACAGCACGGACGAGATGGTCGCGCTGGTGGAGCAGGAGCTGGTCCGGCTCAGCCGCTTCAACGAGGGCGACATCGTGGTGATCACCGCCGGCTCCCCGCCCGGCGTCCCCGGCACCACCAACATGGTCCGCGTCCACCACCTGGGCGAAGCCACCAGCTGACCCGGCACCCGGTGCACAAGGGCCGAGGGCGCCCCCCGCGTGCGGGGGGCGCCCTCGGTGTTGCGGCTCCCGGAGTGGTCCTGGTGTGCGGCCCGGGGTGAGCGGTCAGCCGGTGACGTACTGGTGGAGTCCCGGCACGTGCAGGGTGCCGCCGAACTGGCCGGCCTGCTGGACCGTGACCTTGGTGAAGTAGATCAGCGGGATGTTCAGCGGCGGCGGGTGCTCCGGGTCGAACGTCACCGGTATCAGGCCGAGCAGGTTGCCGGAGATGCTCTCGGTGTACATCACGGTGTCGCCGTCGCGGATGGTCGACGTGGACCCCTTGGCGGCCTGGACGTGGTACGTCTTGCCGGTCTGCGGGTCCTTGACCGTCTGGTGCAGGTCGCCGATGTCGGTGCCGTCGGAGACCACGTACTTCAGCACCTTCTTCGTGGTGCCGTTGGCGGTGCGCACCTCGACGATGCCCTTGTAGTCGGCGCCCTTCAGCAGCAGCGAGCTGGCGTTCAGGAACCACGGGTCGTCGGGCAGCGGGACGTTGTTGTCGACCCCGCCCTCGGCGTCGGTGGCGACCGGGCAGTCCTCCAGGTCCGTCCCGGACGACTCGGAGGGGCTGGGCGAGGCGGTGGCCTCGGGCTCCTCGGTGGCCTCCTCCACGGCGCCCCCGGCCTGCTCCGTGGCGTCCTGCGCCGCGTCGCCGACCGTGTCGAGGACGTCGCCGGCGGACTCGTCCGCGGGCTTCTGGGAAGCCTCCTCGGCCTTGTCGTCCGACGCGCCCTTGTCGCCCTCGTCGTCCTGCTCGTCCGCGGGGGCGGACGACGACGCGGAGGCGGACGGGCTCGGGCTCGGGGTCTCCTCCGCCTTCTCGCCGGGCGTGAGGACGTCCTTGATGGTGTCCCCGATCTGCTCCAGCAGATTGCGGTCGGTCTCCGACGGGGACGGGGCGGGTTCGGTCTCCGCCTTCTGTCCGTCCGCGGTCGCGGAGGGCGCGGGGGCCGGGCCGGACTTGTCGTCGGAACCTGAATCCGGCGAAGAGTCCGAGCCCTTGTCCGCGTCCTTGTCCGCGTCCTCGTCAGGGGCCTGCTCGGCGGGGGCCGAGGCGCTCGGGTCCGGCGAGGGCTCCTCGCCGTCCTCGGAGGCGCTCTCGCTCGCGCTCGCGGACGGGCTGGGCGACGCGCTCGCGTCCCCCTTCTCCGCCTGCTCGATGGCCTCCAGGCACTCCTTGAACTCGTCGGCCGTGAGATTCCTCGACGACGGCTGGTCGTCGGCCTGGGCGAGCGTCGGGGTGAAACCCATCCCCATCAGGACCGCGGTCGGCATCGCCGCGATGGCTATCGCCTTGCCCGCGGGCATGTGGAACCTGGTGAACAGCGGCTTCTTGGGTGCCGCGTGACGCGGCCCGGTTCTCACACGGGACGCCTCCACCTCAGCCCCGTGGGTCACCTCGTCAGCCGGCACTGTGCCTCCCGTTCGCCCCGTTCGCCGGGCTCGTTCCTGACAGATCGTTCGGCTCGCCCGTCGCCGCGGCGCCCGCTGCGGGGCCGGGGACCGTGGATCCGGGGAGGGCGCTCTCGGGTGCGCCGCCGTGCACGCCCGCGTCCGCCCGCGGCTCCTGCTCGGGCGGCTCGCCCGGCACCCACGACACGGCCATCGCGCCGCCCACGAGGGCGAACAGGAAGCCGATGAGGAAGCCGCCGAGGTTGGACACGGGGATGGACACCAACGCCAGCAGGATCGCCGCGACGCCCGCGAAGACACGGATGTGCTTCTGGAACCAGAGGCTGACGCCGAGGACGACGAGCAGCACGCCGATGATCAGGGACCCGGCGCCCGCGGTGGTCGCCATCGCCAGGGTCAGGTGACCGATCTGCAGGTTCGCGTACGGGAAGTAGGCGATGGGGAGTCCGCCGATGATGATGAACAGACCGGCCCAGAAGGGCCGCTGGCCACGCCAGGCGCGGAACTGCAGCCGTCGGCGAGTGAACTGGCCGGAGGCGGCAGGAGTCTCGGCGCTCATGGAAAACAGCTCCCTGGATGGCGTTGCTGTGGTGGTGATGTGCGCCGCGTGTGAAACCGCGGCGGGAAGGTGGACGGGCGGGGGCGCCATCGGCTCCCCCGCCCGTCAGCGAGTGCTTAGTAGCACTCCTTGACGCCCGTCGAGAGCGACATCTTCAGGCCGCTGAGCTTGAAGGTTCCGGCGGTGGTCGCCCACGCCGTCTGCTTCACGTCCTTCAGCACGGCCTTGTCGGCCTGCTGCGCGAACCCGAAGGGGTTGGCCTGCTCGCCGCCGCCCTTCATGCCCGGACCCTTGCTGGCGTCCTTGGCGGCAACACCGATGTCGATGTTCGTGAACGTCGCATCGGCGTTCAGGTCGGCGACGTCGATGTACAGGTTCTTGGCCTCGACCGGCTGGGCGCCGTCACCGGCGCGCAGGATCAGGCTGACGTTCCCGAGCACCGGAATGTTCGGGGTCACGACCGACTGGCACAGGCTCTTGATGGTCGCGGACTTGAACGCCGAGACCGCGACGGGGTGAGCCGTCTTCTTGCCGTCGAGGGTGTAGCCCTCGTCCAGAGCGCCGTACTGCGAGAAGCCCTCGCCGACGAGCTCCTTCGTGGTGACCTTGAACGACTGGCCGGAAACGCTGAACGACGCCGCGAGGGCGCCCTGCGCGAGAGCGACACCTATGCACGCCGTGGCGGCCACGCTGGGCACCATGACCACAGCGAACCGCTTCCATCTGGTCCCGCCACGCACCTGGGACTCCATATTTCCTCCTTCTCGGACGTACATCTCCTGCTCCGGCCCGCCGCCTTGAACGGCGGCCGGGTGGGGCAGGGATGGGAGAAGTGCTACGTCCTCGGGAAGGAGAGCGCCTGCGTTCGGCGGCGCGAGGTACGCGCCTGAATCACCGGCGATCACCCCCGAGCGACAACCACTGGTCGCGCCTGACACGCATCACGCACAACCCTGCTGGACAGGCTTCGCCGGACGGGCGAAGACCCCCCTGTCCAAGGAGCGACGTCACTGCCGGCGCTCCTGCTCGGTGGGGACCCAGGAGTTCCCGCGGCCCGACCGGCTGTCGGGGTACGAGTAATGGACCGAGCGTCGCCGATCGTGGTGCATTCTCGCCGCCCGCACAAGGGGGTTCGTTACTGGCTAGTAACGGCCGGATAACCACGACGCGACCCGCCGGACCCGAGCGGCGACGCTGGGTGCACCGATGGGGGTGTACAAAACTATTGATCGCCGGACAGAACCCGACAGATCAACGCGTGCGACTTACTCGCAGTAACAGCGGCCGCGATTACCAAGATTTGGCAAAGCGCGGCCGCTGCGGTCTCCGGCGGACGACCGGCACCACGGGCCCCGTCCGTCGCCGTAACCGGCGAATGCGACAGAACGGGCGCTCGGGTGCGGCTCGTTCAGAACAGCGCGCGGGCCAGGGCCCGGCGGGCGGTCACCACGGCGGGGTGGTCGGCGCCGACCACGTCGAACAGCTCCAGCAGCCGCACGCGTACGGTCTCCCGGTCGTCGCCCGCCGTGCGGGCCACGGTGTCGACGAGCCGGCCGAAGGCGTCCTCGACATGACCGCCCGCCAGGTCCAGGTCGGCGGCGGCGATCTGCGCCTGCGCGTCGCCCGGCTTCTCGGCGGCGTCCTTGCGCACCTGCTGCGGGTCCATGTCCCGTACCCGGCGCAGCAGTTCGGCCTGGGCGAGGCCCAGCGTGGCCTCCGGGTTGGCCGGGTCCTCGGCGAGCACGTTCTTGTACGCCTGCACGGCGCCGTCCAGGTCGTTCGCGTCCAGCGCGCGGGCGGCCGCCTCCAGCAGCGCGTCGTACGGGCCGACGGGGATCTCGTCGGCCGCCGTGCCGCCGCCCGGCTCGGCCTCCGGGTCGACGGTCAGGCCGGTCAGACCGAAGCGCTGCTCGGCGACCTGCACCAGCTGGTCGAGGGTCTGGCGGATCTGCGCCTCGCCCGCGGCGCCCTGGAAGAGCGGCAGGGCCTGTCCGGCCACCACCGCGAAGACGGCCGGGATGCCCTGGATGCCGAACTGCTGCATCAGCATCTGGTTGGCGTCGACGTCGATCTTGGCGAGGAGGAAACGGCCGTTGTATTCGACGGCGAGCCGCTCCAGGACGGGGCTCAGCTGCTTGCAGGGCTCGCACCACTCGGCCCAGAAGTCGATGACGACCGGGACCTCGGTGGAACGCTGAAGGATGTCGCGCTCGAAGCCGGCCTCGTCGACGTCGATGACGAGATCGGCGGGAGAGACGGCGCCGGTGCCGCCCGTGCGGGCCGCTTCGGCGCGCGCCTGCTCCGCCTTCGCCTTGGCCTCCTGGGCCGCCTTCACCGCGGCGAGGTCGACGACACCGCTCATGGACATGTTCCGTGGCTGCATGCGTCTATCCTCCCCCGTACTCCGCGTGAGTGTGAAAAGCGCCCGGGAAACACAGGCGTACGTGTGGTGCGGGTGCACCGGGTCCCCACCCGGCGCGGTGGTCGTCGCTCGGGCACGTCAGGTGCTCACGTGCTTTCGCTACGAGTCGTAGCGTAATGCCAGGGCGCCCGTGCGGGGCGGCACTTCCCGGTGATCTCCCTCACCACCGCACGGATTCCGCCGGTTATGGTCGTGCCATGCAGCGCCGCAATCCAGCCAGCCGCACCGGGCGCCCCCGCAGCGCCGCGGCCGACACCGCGATCCTCGCCGCGACCCGGCAGGCGCTGGTGGACCTGGGGTGGTCGGGGCTGACGCTCTCGGACGTCGCGGTGCGCGCCGGGGTGGCCAAGACGACGCTGTACCGGCGCTGGGCGGGCAAGAACGAACTCGTCGTGGACGCCGTCGCGGAGCTGTTCGACGAGCTGACGCTGCCCGACCGCGGGTCGCTGGCCGCCGACATCGAGGGCGTGGTGCTCCAGTTCGCCGCGATCCTGGCCCGTCCGGAGGCGCGCAGCGGGCTGATGGCGGTGGTCGCCGAGGCCACCCGTGACGAGGCGCTGCGCGAGCGCGTCCGCGCCTCGATCGTGGAGCGCCAGAAGCGGCTGGTGGTGGCGGGCCGGGCCCGTGCCCAGGAGCGCGGCGAGCTGCCGCCCGAGTCCGACGCGGCCCGCTCCGCCCGCGCGGTCGACCTGATCTTCGACATGGTGGCGGGGTCGGTGGTGCACCGCACGCTGGTCAGCAACCAGCCGGCCGACGAGGAGTGGGTGCACGCGCTGACCCGGGTGCTGCTGTCGGGGCTGGCGGCCGGCACGCGCTGAGCGTCGCGGGGCGCACCGGCCACGGTCGGCCGGTACTCGCCTGTCACCTCGCGGTCACCCGCTGCGATGATCGTGTCCGCCACGGGACATGAGCATCAGGGGGAACAGGCATGACCGGCGCCGCGCGCATCGACACGTCCGCACCGCACCCGGCCCGGGTCTACGACTGGTTCCTCGGCGGCAAGGACAACTACCCCGTCGACGAGGAACTGGGCCGCCGCATCATGAGCGTCGACGGCACGGCCCGGCACATCGCCCGCACCAACCGCTGGTTCATGCAGCGCGTCACCCGCTGGCTGGCCGGCCCCGGGGGCGTACGCCAGTTCCTGGACGTCGGCACCGGCATACCGACCGAGCCCAACCTGCACCAGATGGCGCAGGGCGTCGCGCCGGAGTGCCGCGTCGTCTACACCGACAACGACCCCGTCGTGCTGAAGCACGCCGAGGCCCTGCTGCGCAGCACGCCCGAGGGGGCCACCGACTACGTGCAGGCGGACGTGCGCGAGCCCGGCCGGATCCTCAAGGAGGCCCGGCAGACCCTGGATCTGACGCGCCCGGTGGCGCTGTCCCTGGTGGCGCTGACGCACTTCCTCGGCGACGAGGACGACCCGCACACCCTGGTGGAGGGTCTTGTGGACGCCCTGCCGTCCGGCAGCTACCTGGTGCTGTCGCAGCTCACCGCGGACTTCGACCCGGAGGCCGTGGCCCGCGGGGTGGAGCTGTACCGGGCGGGCGGCGTCACCCTGGCGCCCCGCTCCCGCGCGGAGATCGCCCGCTTCTTCGAGGGGCTGACGCCGGTCGAGCCGGGACTGGTCCAGCTGACCGACTGGCACCCGGAGCTCGCGGTCGGGGAGAGCACCGACGAGAACGCGGTGATCTCCCTGTACGGGGCGGTGGCCCGCAAGCCGTGACCTCCGGGCCGTCCGGGGGAGGCGGGGCGCGACCGGGTTCACTCACGCGCCCGGTGCCCGCCGGCTCAGCGGTGTGCCGCGTCCCCGGGGGCCGGCAGCCTGCCGTCGAGGGCCCCCGCGGGCAGAACCTGGGAGGAGTTGTGCTCACGGACGATCCGCCAGCCGTCCCGTGTACGGCGCCAGACCAGCGAGGTCGTGGTCCGGATGTCCGTGGTGGCGTCGGGCAGGGTGACCCGTGCCACGAAGACCAGGGTGGACGCCGCCATGTCGTGGCCGGCGACGACGTGGGGGCCGTCGACGACGGCATGGCGCACGGAGACCGTCCTGCGGAAGACGGGTTCCCAGATCGAGCCGTACTCGGCGGCGCTCGCCGCGACACGGTGCTCGGGGTCGAAGTCGTCGTAGAGCCGGACGTCCGGGGACTCGGCGTCGTAGAAGTCACCGAAGACGCGCCGGAAGTCGAACAGCGGGTCCCCCTCGACACGCTCCCATCCGAACACCCATCGGCCGTGCAGATCCGCGATCAGTTGCTCATCGGTCATGAACTCGACGCTAGGGCCGCGGGCGAGCTCCAGGGAGGGTCTGTCACACCCACCCGTCCGGCCTCCCGGTGGGCCGGGAACTCCTGGCTGTACAGGGACAGTTCGCCGACCAGCCTGGGTGTGCCGCACCCAGGAAAGAGCCGTCCTGGCCGGCCGCCCGCCCACCGGAGACGCTCGGTCCCATGACGGACAACACTGCACACACCTTCACCTCGACCTCGGCCGCCGCCGGGGTGCCCTCGGGTCTGCTGGCCGGCCGGGTCGCGGTGATCACCGGCGCCAGTGCCGGGATCGGCGCCGCGACCGCACACCGCTTCGCCGCCGCCGGAGCGGCGGTCGCCCTCCTCGGCCGGCGGGCCGCGCTGCTGGACGACCTCGCCGCGATCCTGCGTGCGGAACACTCCGCCGACGTCCTGGCGCTCGCGGTCGACGTGACCGACACCGCCGCGCTGACCGCCGCCGCGTCGACGATCCGCGCCACCCTGGGCCGGCCGGACCTGGTCGTCGCCAACGCGGGGGTGATGCTCGGGGCGCCGTTCGACGAGGCGGACCCCGCCGAGTGGGACCGGATGATCGACGTGAACGTCCGGGGCCTGCTGGCGACCGGACAGGTGTTCGTCGCGGACCTGCTCGCCGCGGCCGAGGCCGGGCGCGCCGCCGACCTGGTGAACCTCGGCTCCATCGCGGCCGAGGTGATCTTCGCCGACTACCCGGTCTACGGAGCGACCAAGGCGGCGGTCGCCCAGCTGACCCGCAACCTGCGTGCCTCGCTCGGGCCCCGGGGTGTTCGGGTGCGGTCCGTCGACCCGGCCTTCGCCGTCACCGAGCTCGGCGCCGACATGGCGCACGAGGCCACCCGGGCCGGGCTGGAAGAGATGCGGTCGGCCCTCACGACGATCACCGCGGAGGACGTCGCCGACGCCCTCACCTATTCGGTGGCGGTGCCGGCCCGGGTCAACATCGCCGAGCTGACGGTCGTACCCACCGAGCTCGGCTGACGACGGCGAGCGGGACACAAGGACCTCCGCGCGGTGCGGCCCGGAGAACCGGACCCACCGCGCGGAGGGCCGCGTCAGAAGCCGGCGGGCTCCGTGTAGACGCCCCACTCGTCGCGCAGGGCGTCGCAGATCTCGCCCAGCGTGGCCTCCGCGCGGACGGCGTCGAGCATCGGCTCGATCATGTTCACGCCGGAGCGGGCCGCCTCGACCATCGCGTCCAGCGTGCCGCGCACCTTCGCGTCGTCGCGGGCGGCCTTGCGCTCGCCGAGCAGCCGGACCTGCTCGCGCTCCACCTCGTGGCTGACCCGGAGGATCTCCAGGTCGCCGGTGACGGAGCCGGTGTGGACGTTGACGCCGACGACCCGCTTGTCGCCCTTCTCCAGCGCCTGCTGGTAGCGGAACGCCGACTCGGCGATCTCGCCGGTGAACCAGCCGTCCTCGATGCCGCGCAGGATGCCGGAGGTGATCGGCCCGATGGGGTGCTCGCCGTCCGGGTGGGCGCGCAGGCCCCGCTCCTTGATCTGCTCGAAGATCTTCTCGGCGTCCGCCTCGATGCGGTCGGTGAGCTGCTCGACGTACCAGGCGCCGCCCAGCGGGTCGGCGACGTTGGCGACGCCGGTCTCCTCCATCAGCACCTGCTGGGTGCGCAGGGCGATCTCGGCGGCCTGCTCGCTGGGCAGCGCGAGGGTCTCGTCGAGGGCGTTGGTGTGGAGGGAGTTGGTCCCGCCGAGCACGGCGGCGAGCGCCTCGACGGCCGTGCGGACCACGTTGTTGTACGGCTGCTGCGCGGTGAGCGAGACGCCGGCGGTCTGGGTGTGGAACCGCAGCCACTGCGCCTTCTCGCTCTTCGCGCCGTAGACGTCCCGCATCCAGCGCGCCCAGATCCGGCGCGCGGCGCGGAACTTGGCGATCTCCTCGAAGAAGTCGACGTGCGCGTCGAAGAAGAAGGACAGGCCCGGCGCGAAGACGTCCACGTCGAGGCCCCGGCTGAGGCCCAGCTCGACGTACCCGAAGCCGTCGGCGAGCGTGTACGCCAGCTCCTGCGCGGCCGTCGCCCCCGCCTCGCGGATGTGGTACCCGGAGACCGAGAGCGGCTTGTACGCGGGGATGCCCGCGCTGGTGTACTCCATCAGGTCGCCGATGAGGCGCAGATGGGGCTCCGGCTGGAACAGCCACTCCTTCTGCGCGATGTACTCCTTGAAGATGTCCGTCTGGAGCGTGCCGTTGAGCACGGACGGGTCGACGCCCTGCCGCTCGGCGGCGACGAGGTACATGCAGAAGACGGGCACGGCGGGCCCGCTGATGGTCATCGAGGTGGTGACGTCGCCGAGCGGGATGTCCTTGAACAGGACCTCCATGTCGGCCGCCGAGTCGATGGCCACCCCGCAGTGGCCGACCTCGCCCAGCGAGCGCGGGTCGTCGGAGTCGCGGCCCATGAGCGTCGGCATGTCGAAGGCGACGGACAGGCCGCCTCCGCCGTTGCCGAGGATCATCTTGTACCGCTCGTTGGTCTGCTCGGCGTTCCCGAACCCGGCGAACTGCCGGATGGTCCACGTCCGCCCGCGGTAGCCGGTCGGATACAGGCCGCGGGTGAAGGGGTACTCACCCGGCCAGCCGATCCGCTCGAACCCCTCATAGCTGTCCCCGGGCCGGGGACCGTACACCGGCTCCACGGGGTCGCCGGAGAGCGTGGTGAAATCCGCGTCGCGCTTGCGCGCGGCGTCGTACCGGGCCTGCCAGCGACGGCGGCCCTCCTCGATGGCGTCAGCGTCCATACCTTCGAATTTACTAGGACGTCCAAGTAAATGTCGATGGGAGACCGCCGCACGCCCGTCCGTACGGCGGTCGGACGCGGGGGGTCAGGCCTTGGCGACGGCGGGAGCCTCGTCCGTGACCTTGCCCTCCAGCTCACGGCTGATCCTGCGCTCCACGAAGAACGCGGCCGTGGGGATGGTGCCCGCGAGCAGCACCCACAGCTGCTTCTTGACCGGCCACTTCGCCTTGGAACCGAGGTCGAAGGCGAAGATCAGGTAGACCACGTACAGCCAGCCGTGGGCGATGCTGACCACCTGCGTGAAGTCGGCCGCGCCACCCATGTCGAGCACGTACTTGCCGATCATGCCGAGGGTCAGCGCGACGAGAAGGACACCGGTGACATAGGCCATCACCCGGTAGCGGGTCAGCACGCTCTTCTTCATGGGGTCGAGCGTAACGGCACGTTCCGGGCGATCTTCGGCAGGGTCACCTCTCCTCGAAGTCGCCCGCCGCCAGTCGCAGGGGGCGGAGGATGGCGAAGAGTTCCGCGCACTCCTCCGCGTCGTAGGCGCTCAGGCCGAAGTCCATCGCCATCAGGTCGCGGGTGGCGGACTCGACGACCTCGCGGCCCTTGTCGGTGATGGAGGCGAGGGTGCCGCGGCCGTCGTTGGGGTTGGGGCGCTTGGAGACCAGCCCCGACCTCACCAACCTGTCCACGGTGTTGGTCACCGACGTGGGATGCACCATCAACCGCTCGCCGATCTTGGACATCGGCAGCTCGCCGGACTGCGAGAAGGTCAGCAGGACCAGCGCCTCGTACCGCGCGAAGGTGAGCCCGTAGGGCTTGACCACCGCGTCGACCTCGGCCAGCAGGATCTGGTGGGCCCGCATGACCGAGGTGATCGCGGCCATCGCCGGCACGTTTCCCCAGCGCTGCTTCCAGAGCTCGTCGGCACGGGCGATGGGATCGAACGAGAGACTGAGCGGTTTGGGCACGGACCAGACCCTACCGGCGGGTCAGATGCCGGTCAGCCCTGTCTCGCACTTCGGTCCGCGAACGGGCGGCGGGACAGGGCAGACGGGCGGCAGGACAGGGCGGACGGGCACGGGGGCGGCGTCCGTCAGCCGGCCAGATGCCGTTCGACGGTCTCCACCTTGGACGTCAGACCGTCCTCCACGCCCGGACGGATGTCCGCCTTGAGGACGAGCGAGACGCGCGGCGCACGCGCCTCCACGGCGGCCACGGCACGCTTCACGACGTCCATGACCTCGTCCCACTCCCCCTCGACGGAGGTGAACATCGCGTCAGTGCGGTTCGGCAGCCCGGACTCGCGGACCACCCGCACGGCGTCGGCGACGTACTCCCCCACGTCCTCGCCGACGCCCAGCGGCGTCACGGAAAAGGCGACGATCACGCGTTCACGACCCCTTCCTTGCGGGCGCGGGAGGCGATCACCGCGTCCTCGGCCTCACGCTTGAGCCGCCGCTCGGCGAAGAAGCCGCCGGTGGGCAGCACCGACATGACGAAGTAGAAGGCGGCGGTCCCCAGCGACCACTTCGCGCGGTTCCAGGCGTCGGCCCAGAAGATCACGTAGAGGACGAAGAGGAAGCCGTGGACCGCGCCCATGACCGGCACGGCGTTGAAGTCGGTGGTCCGCTTGAGGACCGAGCAGACGAGCAGCAGCAGGAACGAGATCGCTTCGGGGCCCGAGACCAGGCGGAGGCGTCGGAGTGCGGAGGCGGTCTTGATGTCCACGGGTCACCTTCGGGAGGGAGAGACGTCGGCGTCGACGGTGCTGTCTGCCTGCGAGCGCCTTGTGAACGCGCGCACAAGCGGGTCCATTGTGGCAAACCTCGGGAGCGATCACCGCAGGGGGTCGGGGCCGGGTCAGGGCCGGGCCGGGCTCGGGTCAGGGCGGAGTCAGGGTGCGACTCCTCCTTCGGGCTCTGGGCGCGGGGCAAAAGGGCCGCTACCGTCGCACACGTGGCGATGTTCCGACTTCAGAGCAGCAAGGTGCTCGCCGTCGACATGACCGGGGACGCCGTGAAGGCGAAGAACGGCTCCATGGTCGCGTACGACGGTCAGATGACCTTCAAGAAGCTCACGGGTGGCGGTGAGGGCCTGCGGGGGATGGTGACCCGGCGGCTCACGGGCGAGCAGATGACGCTGATGGAGGTGAAGGGACACGGCACCTGCTTCTTCGCCGACCGCGCCTCGGAGATCAACCTGGTGTCGCTGAACGGGGAGAAGCTGTACGTCGAGTCGAGCAACCTGCTGGCGACCGACGGCGGCCTGCGCACGGGCACCACGTTCACCGGCCTGCGCGGCGCCTCCCAGGGCAACGGGCTGTTCACGACCACGGTCGAGGGCCACGGCCAGGCCGCGATCATGTCGGACGGCCCCGCCGTGCTGCTGCGGGTCGGCCCGCAGTACCCGCTGACGGTCGACCCGGGCGCGTACGTGGCGCACCAGGGGAACCTGCGGCAGTCGTTCCAGTCCGGCGTGACCTTCCGCACGCTGCTGGGCGAGGGCGGCGGCGAGGCCTTCCAGATCCGCTTCGAGGGCGACGGCGTGGTCTACGTCCAGCCCAGTGAGCGCAACACGATCGCGGGGGACGTCTGACATGGGCTTCCGGGAGATGAACGCCAAGGTGGTCGAGGCGACCGTGGCGCCGGGGCAGCGGCTGTTCAGCCAGCGCGGCGCGATGCTCGCGTACCGGGGCGAGGTCAGCTTCACCCCGAACCTGCGCGGCGGCCAGGGCGGTGTGATGTCGATGATCGGCCGGCGCGTGGCGAACGAGGACACGCCCCTGATGACCGTCGAGGGCAGCGGCACGGTGCTGTTCGGGCACGGCGGCCACCACGTCCAGGTGATCCACCTCTCCGGGGACACCCTGTACGTCGAGGCGGACCGGCTGCTGGCCTTCGAGGGCACGCTGGAACAGGGCACGGTGTTCCTCGGCGCGCAGGGCGGGGTGATGGGCATGGTCCGGGGCCAGGTCTCCGGGCAGGGCCTGTTCACCACCACGCTCAAGGGGCACGGGGCGGTCGCCGTGATGGCCCACGGCGGGGTCGTCGAGCTGCCGATCACCCCGCAGCGCCCGGTGCACGTCGACCCGCAGGCGTACGTCGCCCACCACGGGGACGTGCGCAACAAGCTGTCGACGGCGCTCGGCTGGCGGGACATGGTGGGACGCGGCTCCGGCGAGGCCTTCCAGCTGGAGCTGAGCGGCAGCGGCGCGGTCTACGTCCAGGCCTCGGAGGAGAAGCTGTGAGCACGTACGGAACGCCGGGCGCCGGGGCCGCGGCCCTCGACCCCATGACGCTGCCGTCCGACGACAACGTCAACCCCTACACCTTCTGCGTGGAGCTCAAGGGCACCCAGTGGTTCATGCAGAAGGGGAAGATGATCGCCTACTACGGCGCCATCGACTTCAACGGGATCGGGCACGGGCGACTCGACCGGCTTGTCCGGACGTCGTTCCATTCGCCACTGCACGCGAGCGACTGGGTCGTGGCGGAGGGCTCGGGCAAGATGCTGCTCGCCGACCGGGCCTTCGATGTCAATTCGTACGACCTCGATGACGGCAATCTGACCATTCGCTCGGGCAACTTGCTCGCTTTTCAGCCAAGTCTGTCGCTGAAGCAATCGATCGTGCCAGGTTTCCTGACGCTGATCGGAACCGGAAAGTTCGTGGCGGCGTCCAACGGACCGGTGGTGTTCATGGAACCGCCGATCAGGGTCGACCCGCAGGCGCTGGTCGGCTGGGCGGACTGCCCGTCCCCGTGCCACCACTACGACCACGGTTACCTGACCGGCGTACTGGGCGGTCTACGTGCGATGACGGGCCTCGGCGGGGTCTCCGGCGAGGAGCACCAGTTCGAGTTCGTCGGCGCGGGCACGGTGCTGCTCCAGTCGTCCGAGGCGCTGATGGCGGAGCAGGCCACGGGGGCTCCCCCGCAGCAGCCCGGGGTACCCGGAGGGGGCGTGCCGGGCGGGTCCGGACCTGGCGCGGGCGGACCGCGCCTTCCCGGACAGCTGGGGGACCTCCAGCGTCGCTTCGGGCTGTGAGCGGTAGTGTGCGGGGTGTGACATCGAACGCCTGCACGCGATGTCACACGGAAGCCTTATTAGTTCGCCTTTCAACTTCCTTAGGTAGACTTCATTCATGGAGACCGAGACGGCCACCCGCTGGCTGACCAATGCGGAGCAGTGCGCCTGGCGCACCCACCTGGAGGTCAACAAGCTGCTGACCTACCAGCTCGAGAAGGATCTGCAGCCGTTCGGCCTGACAATGAACGACTACGAGATCCTGGTGAACCTGTCCGAGTCGGAGGACCGGCGGATGCGGATGAGCGACCTCGCCTCCGCCACGATGCAGTCCAAGAGCCGCCTCTCCCACCAGATCACCCGGATGGAGAACGCCCACCTGGTCCGCCGGGAGAACTGCGAGTCGGACCGCCGGGGACTGTACGCGGTCCTCACCGACCACGGCATGGAGACGATGCAGAAGGTCGCCCCGCACCATGTGGCGTCGGTGCGCCGGCACTTCATCGACCTGCTGTCCCCCGAGGCGCTGATCGAGCTCGACAAGGCCCTCAAGCCCATCGCGGAGCACCTGAGGGGGCAGCGGGGACGACTCTGACGTCCTCCCCTTCCTGACCTCTGCCGTCTAGGCCGAGGGCGTCCCCCGGTCCGCGCCGGCGAGCGGCAGGCGGAGTTCGAAGAGGGCTCCGCCCGCCGGCGCCGCGCCCGCGGTGAGCGTGCCGCCGTGGCGCACGGCGACGTCCCGCGCGATCGCCAGGCCCAGCCCCGCGCCGCCGTCGTCCCGGCTGCGCGCCGCGTCCAGCCGTACGAACCGCTCGAAGATCCGCTCGCGGTCGGCGCCGGCCACGCCCTCGCCGTCGTCGGCGACGCCCACCACGGCCTGGTCGCCCTCCCGGCGCACGGTCACCGTGATCCGCTCACGGGCGTGCCGCTGCGCGTTGTCCAGCAGGTTGGCGAGCACCCGCCCGAGCTGGCCGCGCGACCCGGAGACCTCCACGGCCTCCCCCTCCACCGTCACGCACTCGCGCCCCGCGGCCTCCTCGCGGGCCAGCGCGGCCAGGTCCACCCTGGTCCCGGCGGGCCGCTCCCCCGCGTCCAGCCGGGCGAGCAGCAGCAGATCGGCGGCCAGGTTCTGGAGCCGTACTGTGTCCTCCACGGCGCCGTCCAGGTCGAGCAGTTCGGGGTGGGCGGCCGCGACCTCGAGCTGGGTGCGCAGCGAGGCGATGGGGCTGCGCAGCTCGTGGGAGGCGTCGGCGACGAACCTGCGCTGACGCTCCACGGAGGACTCCAGGGCGGCGAGGGTGGCGTTGGTGGTGCGGGCCAGCCGGGCGATCTCGTCGTGCGTCGCCGGTTCGGGGACGCGGCGGCGGAGGTCCTCGGAAGCGGTGATCGCGGCCATCTCCCGGCGGATGCCCTCGACCGGGCGCAGGGCCCTGCCGGTCACCAGCCAGGTCACCGCGGCGACGACGCCGAGCAGCAGCGGGAAGCCGATGAGCATGGAGGTCAGCGCGGTGCCCACGGCGCTGTGCTCGGCGGCCAGCGGGGCGCCCGCGTGGACGGTGAGGCGGCCCCGGTCGGGGGTCTCCACCTCGACGGCGGCGAAGCGGTAGTCCTCGGTGTCGCCGTCGACGGTGGCGGTGCCGTTGGTGTAGCTCGCGCCCTGGGCGATCTCGCCGGGGTCGAGGGAGTCGTCGTCGCGGCCGTCGTCGTCCGAACGGCCGGAGCGGTCGTGCCTGTCATCACCGTCGTCACCGTCATCGCCGTCGTCGTCCCCGTCGGAGCGGGCCGGCGACGGGGTCACCTCGGCGATGCCCGTACCGCTGATCCGCTCCAGGTCCTCCGAGGCGGCGAGCAGGACGCCGTCCTCGTCGACGATCTGCACCGGGGTGTCCTCGGCGTCCAGCCCGGAGAGCTTGCCGAGGGGCGTACGGGCGGCCAGTTCGGAGGCGACGGCCTGTGCGGAGCGCTCGGCCCGGGTGCCCGCCTCGCCGGTGAGATTGGCGCGCAGGGACAGCAGGACGGCCGCGCCCGCCGCGACGAGGGCCACGGCGACGACGAGGGTGGCGCCGAGCGTCGCCCGGGAACGGACCGAGCCGAACAGCCGGCTCACGGCGCCGTCTCCAGCCGGTAACCGGCGCCGCGCACGGTGCGGATGAGGTCGGCGCGCAGTTTGCGGCGCAGGGCGCTGACGTACACCTCGACGATGTTCGGGTCGCCGTCGTAGGCGAAGTCCCAGACGTGCTCAAGGATGTCGGCCTTGGACACCACCTCGCCTGCCCGCAGCACCAGGTGTTCCAGCACCGAGAACTCCTTCGCCGTCAGCTCGGCCTCGTCCTCGCCGAGCCAGACCCGGCGGGCCGCGGTGTCCACCTTCAGGTCGCCGTGCACATGGACCGGGGACGCGCCCGCGGCCCGGCCCCGGCGCAGCAGCGCCTTCACCCGGGCGACGAGCACGACGTAGGAGAACGGCTTGGTCAGATAGTCGTCGGCGCCGGTGTCCAGCCCCTCGGCCTCGTCGTACTCGCCGTCCTTGGCGGTGAGCATCAGGATCGGCACGTCGTGCCCGGCGGCGCGCAGGGCGGCGCACACCCGGTAGCCGTTGAGGCCGGGCAGCATGATGTCGAGGATTACCAGGTCGTACGGCTCCGTGGTGGCCCGGTCCAGCCCGTCCCGGCCGTCGTGCACGACGTCGACGGCGTAGCCCTCGGCGGTGAGGCCCTTGGCGAGGGAGAGGGCGAGGCGCTTTTCGTCCTCGACGATCAGGAGTCGCATGGCACCCAGGGTCGCAAAGGGAAGCTGAAGATCACTTCAGGCTGCTTCAGCTTCGGCTCAGCGTCGGTGGGCGAGATTGAAGGTGTCGAAAGCCGACCCACTCGGGAGGAACCCACATGAAGCGCAACATCGTGATCGCCGTCGTCACGGCCGCGGCCCTCGTCGGGGGCGGCACGGCCACGGCCCTCGCGGTCTCGGGGGACGATGACGACGCCTCGACGTCGGTGACGCGGACGGACGACGACAGGGACGACGGCGACGACCGTTCCGACGACGACGGCGACGACCGTGCCGCCACGCCCGGGGACGTGACCGCCGCCGGCGCCATCGCCGCCGCGCTGAAGCACACGCCGGGTACGGCGGTGTCCGCCGAACGGGACGACGCCGTCTGGGAGGTGGACGTCCTCGGCACGGGCGACACCTGGCACAGCGTGCGCGTCGACCCGGACACCGGCAAGGTCCTGGGCTCCTCGGAGGACGACGAGGACGACGCCGCCGAGGTACGGGCCGCGCTGAAGGGGGCGTCGGTGACGGCCGAGGACGCGGCGAAGGCGGCTGCCGCGAAGGGGACCGTCGTCTCCGTCGACCTGGACGACGACGGTGACGACCGGGGCTGGGAGGCGGAGACGCGCGCCTCCGGCGGGGACGAACGGGACTGGAAGGTCGCCCTGACGACCGCTTCGGTCACGGCCGACCGCGACGACGACTGACCCTTCCCGACCCGGGGCTCCGCCCCGGACCCCGCTCCTCGAACGCCGGACGGGCTACTTGCAGCCCGTCCGGCGTTTGAGGACGAGGCCCGCCAGGGCCGAAGGGGGTCTGGGGGCGCAGCCCCCGGGGACGGGAAGGGAAGGGGCGGCGGGGGCGAGAACCCTGTGCTCAGGTGCCGGACGAGCCGCCCCGGGTCAGACCCGCCACCAGTTCGTCCGCCGCCCGGTAAGGGTCCAGCTCGCCCGCGACGATGCGTTCCGCCAACGCGTCCAGACGCCGGTCACCATGAAGGTCGCCGATACGCTCCCGCAGCGCGGTGACCGCGATCGTCTCGACCTCCCGCGCCGCCCGCGCCCCACGCCGCTCCGCGAGAACCCCCCGCTCCTCCATCCAGGCCCGGTGCTTCTCCAGCGCCTCGACGACCTCGTCGACGCCCTCGCTCCGCGCGGCGACCGTCTTGACGATCGGGGGACGCCAGTCGCCGGGCCCGCGGGACTCGCCCAGGCCCAGCATGTGGTTCAGCTCGCGGGCGGTCGCGTCGGCGCCGTCGCGGTCGGCCTTGTTGACGACGTAGACGTCGCCGATCTCCAGGATTCCGGCCTTGGCGGCCTGGATGCCGTCGCCCATGCCCGGCGCCAGCAGCACCACCGACGTGTCGGCCTGGGAGGCGATCTCCACCTCCGACTGGCCGACGCCCACCGTCTCCACCAGGATCACGTCGCAGCCGGCCGCGTCCAGGACGCGGATGGCCTGCGGGGCCGCCCACGCCAGGCCGCCGAGGTGGCCGCGCGTCGCCATCGAGCGGATGTAGACGCCCGGGTCGGAGGCGTGCTCCGACATGCGGACGCGGTCGCCGAGCAGGGCGCCCCCGGAGAACGGGGAGGACGGGTCGACGGCCAGGACGCCGACCCGCTTGCCCTGTTTGCGGTACGCGGTCACCAGCGCCGAGGTGGACGTCGACTTGCCGACGCCCGGGGAGCCGGTGAGGCCGACCACGTAGGCGTTGCCGGCGAGCGGCGCGAGGGCCGCCATGACCTCCCTGAGCTGCGGGGATGCCCCCTCCACCAGGGAGATCAGCCGGGCCACGGCCCGCGGCCGGCCTTCCCTGGCCTGGGCGACCAGCGTGGAGACGTCCTGCATCACAGCTCCGTTCACGACGTTCACCAGAGGAAAAACTGCAAAAGGCCGGCTCAGGCCCGGGGCACCCGCACGATCAGCGCGTCGCCCTGGCCGCCGCCGCCGCACAGGGCCGCGGCGCCGACGCCGCCGCCCCGCCGCTTCAGCTCCAGCGCCAGGTGCAGCACCAGCCGCGCGCCGGACATCCCGATCGGGTGGCCGAGGGCGATGGCGCCACCGTTGACGTTCACCTTTTCGGTGGAAACACCCAGGTCCTTCATTGACTGCACGGCGACTGCCGCGAAGGCCTCGTTGATCTCGATCAGGTCGAGGTCGGACACCTCCAGGCTCTCCTTCTTGAGGGCGTGCAGGATGGCGTTCGACGGCTGCGACTGGAGCGAGTTGTCGGGGCCGGCCACGTTGCCGTGGGCGCCGATCTCGGCGATCCACTCCAGGCCCAGCTCCTGCGCCTTGGCCTTGCTCATCACGACCACGGCCGCGGCGCCGTCGGAGATCTGCGAGGAGGTGCCCGCGGTGATCGTGCCGTCCTTGGCGAAGGCCGGGCGCAGCTTGCCGAGGGACTCGGCCGTGGTGTCGCCGCGGATGCCCTCGTCCTTGCTGAAGAGCACCGGGTCGCCCTTGCGCTGCGGGATCTCGACCGGGGTGATCTCGGCCTCGAAGACGCCGTTCTTCTGCGCGGCGGCGGCCCGCTGGTGGGACAGGGCGGCGATCTCGTCCTGCTCGGCGCGGCCGATGCCGAGGCGGGTGTTGTGCTTCTCCGTGGACTCGCCCATGGCGATGCCCTCGAAGGAGTCGGTCAGACCGTCGTGGGCCATCGCGTCGAGCATCTGCACCGCGCCGTACTTGTAGCCCTCGCGGGACTTCGGCAGCAGGTGGGGGGCGTTGGTCATGGACTCCTGGCCGCCGGCGACGACCACGTCGAACTCGCCCGCGCGGATGAGCTGGTCGGCCAGCGCGATGGCGTCGAGGCCGGAGAGGCACACCTTGTTGATCGTGAGCGCCGGGACGCTCATCGGGATGCCGGCCTTGACGGCGGCCTGGCGCGCCGGGATCTGCCCCGCCCCGGCCTGGAGCACCTGCCCCATGATCACGTACTGGACCTGGTCGCCGCCGATCCCCGCACGGTCGAGGGCGGCCTTGATCGCGAAGCCGCCGAGGTCGGCTCCGGAGAACGACTTCAGCGAACCGAGCAGCCGACCCATCGGGGTGCGGGCGCCCGCGACGATGACGGACGTCGTGCCGTTCGTTGCGGATGATGCAGAAGATGCAGAAGTCATGAGCTGCGGTCCCCTTCCGGCTGCACAGCCGAGGAGTGAACGAGGGTTTACTTCGAATGTACTGACGCGCAGGTGATCGCGTCATCGGCCTTTCGGTGTGATCGCGCGCACGTTGCGTAACCGTCGCGGGGGCGCTGCACTGATTCCATGCTGACGCGAATCGACCACATCGGGATCGCCTGCTTCGACCTCGACAAGACGGTGGAGTTCTACCGCTCCACCTACGGCTTCGAGGTGTTCCACTCGGAGGTCAACGAGGAGCAGGGCGTGCGCGAGGCCATGCTCAAGATCAACGAGACGTCCGACGGCGGGGCCTCCTACCTGCAGCTCCTCGAGCCGATCCGTGAGGACTCCACCGTCGCCAAGTGGCTCGCGAAGAACGGCGAGGGGGTCCACCACATCGCCTTCGGTACGGCGGACGTCGACGCGGAGGCGGCGGACATCAAGGAGAAGGGCGTACGCGTTCTGTACGAAGAGCCCCGGCGCGGTTCCATGGGGTCACGGATCACCTTCCTGCACCCCAAGGACTGCCACGGCGTACTGACAGAACTGGTCACTTCCGCGCCCGTTGAGTCGTCCGAGCACTGACCCACGTACATAAGGGCCGGTAGGGTTGGGTCTGGTCGCCGCTCGAAGCGTGGTGACCGAGTCCCGTCGTGTTCGGCGACGGGATCGCCGGGGCCGGGTGGCGGGGGGCGAGCGCGGGGCGGCAGCCCAAGCTCCGCCGATGATCTGACACCATTCCCCGGGGGCGCCGTTCGGGATGGACGGGGCTCGGCCAGACTTGCGACCAGGGGACGGATGGGACCGCGCAGTGCGGGGCTACGAGAGCCAGGAGCGAGAGCCGGCGGCTGACGTCGACCACCTCTCTCGGTTCGAAGCCGAGATGAAGCGGCTGAAGACCGAGCGGGAAAAGGCGATCCAGCACGCCGAGGACCTCGGCTACCAGGTCGAGGTGCTGCGCGCCAAGCTGCACGAGGCGCGGCGCACCATCATGTCCCGGCCCGCCTACGACGGCGGCGACATCGGCTACCAGGCCGAGCAGTTGCTGCGCAACGCGCAGATGCAGGCCGACCAGCTCCGCGCGGACGCCGAGCGGGAGCTGAGCCAGGCCCGCGCCCAGACCCAGCGCATCCTCCAGGAGCACGCCGAGCAGGCCGCCCGCCTCCAGGCGGAGCTGCACCAGGAGGCGGTGACCCGGCGCCAGCAGCTCGACCAGGAGCTGGCGGAGCGCCGCCAGACCGTCGAGAGCCACGTCAACGAGAACGTGGCGTGGGCGGAGCAGCTGCGGGCCCGCACCGAGGAGCAGGCCCGCCGGCTGCTGGAGGAGACCCGCGCCGAGCGCGAACAGGCCCTGGCCGCCGCGCGCGAGGAGGCCGAGCGGCTGACCGCCGAGGCCCGCCGCCGGCTCCAGAGCGAGGCGGAGGCGGCCCGCGGCGAGGCCGAGCAGCTGCTGCGCCGCGCCCGCGCCGACGCCGAGCGGCTGCTCAACGCCGCGTCCACGCAGGCCCAGGAGGCCACCGAGCACGCCGAGCAGCTGCGCACCTCCACGGCCAGCGAGTCGGAGGACGCGCGCCGCCGGGCGCAGGAGATGAGCCGGGTCGCCGAGGAGCGGATGACCGAGGCGGAGAGCGCGCTGCGCGAGGCGCGTTCCGAGGCCGAGAAGGTGCTCGCCGAGGCGAAGGAGGCCGCCGCCAAGGCGCTGGCGTCCGCCGAGGCCGCCAACGAGACGCGCACGCGCACCGCCAAGGAGCAGGTGGCGCGGCTGGTCGGCGAGGCGACCAAGGAGGCGGAGGCCACCAAGGCGGACGCCGAGCAGCTGGTCGCCGACGCCCGCGCCGAGGCGGAGAAGATCGTCGCGGAGGCCGCGGAGAAGGCCCGTACGCTCACCGCGGAGGAGTCCGCCACCCAGCTGTCGAAGGCGGCCAAGACCGCCGAGGACGTGCTCAACAAGGCGTCCGAGGAGGCGAAGCGGACCACCAGGGCCGCCGCCGAGGAGGCCGAGCGGATCCGCCGCGAGGCCGAGGCGGAGGCGGACCGGCTGCGCGCCGAGGCGCACGACATCGCCGAGCAGCTCAAGGGCGCGGCGAAGGACGACACCAAGGAGTACCGCGCCAAGACGGTCGAGCTCCAGGAGGAGGCGCGCCGGCTGCGCGGCGAGGCCGAGCAGCTGCGCGCCGACGCGGTCGCCGAGGGCGAGAAGATCCGTGCGGAGGCCCGCAAGGAGGCCGTGGCGCAGATCGAGGAGGCGGCCAGGTCCGCCGAGGAGCTGCTCGCCAAGGCCAAGGCGGACGCGGACGAACTGCGGTCCACCGCGCAGACGGACAGCGAGAAGGTCCGCACCGAGGCCATCGAGCGCGCCACGACGCTGCGCCGGCAGGCCGAGGAGACCCTGGAGCGCACCCGCAAGGAGGCCGAGCGGCACCGCGCGGAGGCCGTGGAGCAGGCGGACGCGCTCAAGGAGGACGCCGAGCGGGCCGCGCGCGAGCTGCGCGAGGAGACCGAGCGGGCCGTCGAGGCGCGCCGCGAGGAGGCGGCCGGCGAGCTGACCCGGCTGCACACCGAGGCCGAGGAGCGGCTCGCCTCCGCCGAGCGGGCGCTGAGCGAGGCGCGCGAGGAGGCCGCCCGGATCCGCCGTGAGGCGACCGAGGAGGCCGAGCGGCTGCGCACCGAGGCCGCCGAGCGGATCCGTACGCTCCAGCAGCAGGCCGAGCAGGAGGCCGAGCGGCTGCGGGACGAGGCCGCCGCGGACGCGTCGGCGTCCCGGGCCGAGGGCGAGGCCGTCGCCGTGCGGCTGCGGTCGGAGGCCGCGGCCGAGGCGGAGCGGCTCAAGTCGGAGGCGCAGGACAGCGCGGACCGGATGCGCGCGGAGGCCCAGGCGGCCGCCGAGCGGATCGGCACGGAGGCGTCCGAGACGCTGGCGGCGGCGCAGGAGGAGGCGGCCCGGCGTCGCCGGGAGGCGGAGGAACTCCTCGGCGCGGCCCGGGAGGAGGCCGACGAGGAACGCCGGCGGGCCCGCGAGCAGAGCGAGGAGCTGCTGGCGGCGGCGCGCACCCGGGTGGACGAGGCGCAGGCCGAGGCGGTGCGGCTGGTCGAGGAGGCGGACCGGCGCGCCACGGAGATGGTGTCGGCGGCCGAGCAGCACGCGCAGCAGGTGCGGGACTCGGTGGCGGGGCTGCACGAGCAGGCGCAGGAGGAGATCACCGGGCTGCGCAGCGCCGCCGAGCACGCGGCGGAGCGCACGCGCCGCGAGGCCGAGGAGGAGGCGGACCGGGTCCGCACCGACGCCTACGCGGAGCGGGAGCGGGCGAGCGAGGACGCGGGCCGGCTGCGGCGCGAGGCGCGGGAGGAGGCCGAGGAGGCCAAGTCCCTCGCGGAGCGCACGGTTTCGGAGGCGATCACGGAGGCGGACCGGATCCGCGCCGAGGTCTCCGAGCACGCGCAGCGGCTGCGCACGGAGGCGTCCGACACGGTCGCCGAGGCCGAGCAGACCGCCGCGCGCACCCGGGCGGAGGCCCGTGAGGACGCCAACCGGATCCGTTCGGACGCGGCGACGCAGGCGGACACGCTCATCACCGAGGCGCGCAGCGAGGCGGAGCGGCTCACCGACGAGACGATCGCCGAGGCCGAGCGGGTGCGTTCGGAGTCGGTCGCCAAGGCGGAGAAGCTGATCGCGGACGCCACCGGCGACGCGGAGCGGCTGCGCGCCGAGGCCGCGGAGACGGTCGGGTCGGCGCAGCAGCACGCGGAGCGGCTGCGGCACGAGGCCGAGCGGGTCAAGGCGGACGCGGAGTCGGAGGCGGAGCGCCTCACGTCCTCCGCGCGCGAGGAGGCCGAGCGGACGCTGGACGAGGCCCGCAAGGAGGCCAACAAGCGGCGTTCGGAGGCGGCCGAGCAGGTCGACACCCTGATCACGGAGACCACCGCCGAGGCGGACAAGCTGCTCACCGAGGCGCAGCAGCAGGCGCTGAAGACCACGGCGGACGCCGAGTCGCAGGCGGACACCATGGTGGGCGCGGCCCGCAGCGAGGCCGAGCGGCTGGTGTCCGAGGCGCGGGTCGAGGGCAACTCCCTGGTGGAGAAGGCCCGTACGGACGCCGACGAGCTGCTGGTCGGGGCGCGCCGCGACGCGACACAGATCCGGGAGCGCGCGGAGGAGCTGCGCGACCGGATCACGCGCGAGATCGAGGAGCTGCACGAGCGGGCCCGGCGCGAGGCGGCGGAGACCATGAAGTCGGCCGGCGACCGCTGCGACGCGCTGATCAAGGCCGCGGAGGAGCAGCTGGCGAAGGCGGAGGCCAAGGCGAAGGAGATCGTCTCCGAGGCCAACTCCGAGGCGGGCAAGGTGCGCATCGCCGCCGTGAAGAAGGCCGAGGGTCTTCTGAAGGAGGCGGAGCAGAAGAAGGCCACGCTCGTGAAGGAGGCCGAGGAGCTGAAGGCCGAGGCGGTGCGCGAGGCACGGCGCACCGTCGAGGAGGGCAAGCGCGAGCTGGAGGTCCTCGTCCGGCGCCGTGAGGACATCAACGCGGAGATCTCGCGCGTCCAGGACGTCCTGGAGGCCCTGGAGTCCTTCGAAGCCCCTGGGGGCGGCAAGGACAACGGCGTCAAGGCGGGGGCCGCGGCGGGTGCTACCCGTACGGGTGGCAAGTCAGCCGATAGCTAGCAAACCGGGCGAATTCCCTTGTACGGTGAGGGCTTTGACCATGGCTTTGGCAAGGCTTCCGGCGGCGAGCCACTCAAAAGGGGTGTCATCTTCCGTATCAAACGTGCATCCGCTCGATGACACAGCGCTTCGGCCCCTAGGATTCCACCTATCACCTCACCGGTCTCATTCGACAGGAACCCCATGAGCGACACTTCCCCCTACGGCTTCGAGCTTGTGCGGCGTGGGTACGACCGCGCTCAGGTGGACGAACGTATCTCCAAGCTCGTCTCCGACCGTGACAGCGCTCTCGCCCGCATCACCGCTCTGGAAAAGCGCATCGAAGAGCTCCACCTCGAGACGCAGAACGCCCAGGCCCAGATCAACGACGCCGAGCCGTCGTACGCGGGTCTCGGCGCGCGCGTGGAGAAGATCCTCCGTCTCGCCGAGGAGGAGGCCAAGGACCTGCGCGAGGAGGCCCGGCGCGCCGCGGAGCAGCACCGCGAGCTCGCCGAGTCGGCCGCCCAGCAGGTGCGCAACGACGCCGAGGCGTACGCCGCCGACCGCAAGGCGAAGGCGGAGGACGAGGGCGTCCGGATCGTCGAGAAGGCCCAGGGCGAGGCCGCCCAGCTGCGCTCCGACGCGCAGAAGGACGCCCAGTCCAAGCGCGAGGAGGCGGACGCCCTCTTCGAGGAGACCCGCGCCAAGGCCGCGCAGGCCGCCGCGGACTTCGAGACGAACCTGGCGAAGCGCCGCGAGCAGTCCGAGCGCGACCTGGCCTCGCGTCAGGCGAAGGCCGAGAAGCGTCTCGCGGAGATCGAGCACCGTGCGGAGCAGCTCCGCCTGGAGGCCGAGAAGCTGCGCACCGACGCCGAGCGCCGCGCCCGCCAGACGGTGGAGACCGCGCAGCGCCAGGCCGAGGACATCGTGGCGGACGCCAACGCCAAGGCCGACCGGATCCGTTCGGAGTCCGAGCGCGAGCTGGCCGCGCTGACCAACCGCCGCGACTCGATCAACGCCCAGCTGACCAACGTCCGCGAGATGCTGGCGACCCTCACGGGTGCCGCGGTCGCCGCCACCGGCGCGCCCGCCACCGAGGACGAGCCCGTCTCCCGCGGCGTCCCGGCCCAGCAGTCCCGGTAACCCCACCGGCCGACCGGACCACGGCGAAGCCCTCTGCCACTGCGGTGGCAGAGGGCTTCGCCCCGTTCTAGCGTGGCCGCATGATCGAGCTGGAGGGGCTGACCAAGCGGTACGGCGAGAAGGTGGCGGTCGACCGGCTGACGTGCACCGTCAGGCCGGGCATCGTCACGGGCTTCCTCGGCCCGAACGGCGCCGGCAAGTCGACCACCATGCGCATGATCCTGGGGCTCGACCACCCCACGGCCGGGGACGTGCGGATCGACGGCATGCACTACGACCAGCTGAAGGACCCGCTGACCTACATCGGCGCCCTGCTGGAGGCGAAGGGCGTGCACCCGGGGCGCAGCGCCTACAACCATCTGCTGTGGCTCGCGCAGAGCAACGGCGTCCCCGACCGGCGGGTGCGCGAGGTGCTGGAGACGGTCGGTCTGACGGCGGTGGCCCGCAAGAAGGCCAAGGGGTTCTCCATGGGCATGGGGCAGCGGCTCGGCATCGCCGCCGCGCTGCTCGGCGACCCGCAGATCCTGATGTTCGACGAGCCGGTGAACGGCCTCGACCCCGAGGGCATCCACTGGATCCGCACGCTGATGAAGTCGCTGGCCGAGCAGGGCCGCACGGTGTTCGTCTCCTCCCACCTGATGAGCGAGATGGCCCTGACGGCGGACCACCTCGTCGTCATCGGGCAGGGCCGGCTGCTCGCCGACACCTCGATGGCTCAGTTCATCGAGCGCAACTCCCGTTCGTACGTCCGGGTGCGCACCCCGCAGCGGGAGGCGCTGCTCGACGCGCTGCACCGGGCCGGCGTCACCGTCGTGGACGGCGCGGACGGGACGCTGGAGGTGGACGGGACGCCCGCCGAGAAGATCGGCGAGCTGGCCGCCCGCGACGGCGTGGTGCTGCACGAACTGAGCCCGCAGCAGGCGTCCCTGGAGGAGGCGTTCATGCAGTTGACGGCGGAGTCGGTGGAGTACCACGCCCACCCCGGCACCGGCGCGCCCCTGCCCTCGCAGCAGCAGTGGGGCGAGAGCTGGAGGAAGGGCTGAGCATGGCGACGGCACAGGTCGTACGGTCGGAGTGGACCAAGATCCGGTCGGTGGCGTCCACGGTGTGGACGCTGTCCAGCGCGGTGGTCGTCACCATCGCCCTCGGCATGCTGATCTCGGCGTTGTCGAGGAGCGAGTTCGACAACCTGGACCGGCGGGAGCAGCTCTCCTTCGACCCGACGTTCATCAGCTTCGCCGGGACCAGCCTGGGCCAGCTCGCGATGATCGTGTTCGGGGTGCTGGTGGTGTCGAACGAGTACAGCACCGGAATGATCCGCGCCTCGCTGGCGGCCGTGCCCCGGCGCGGGGTCTTCCTGTTCAGCAAGCTCGCCGTGGCCACCGTGCTGGCGTTCGTGGTCGGCATGGCCACCAGCTTCGCCACGTTCTTCCTCGGCCAGCTGATGCTCGGCGACCTCGGCACGTCCCTTTCCGACGACGGGGTGCTGCGCGCGGTCATCGGCGGCGGGCTCTACATGACGCTGATCGCGCTGTTCTCGATGGGCGTGGCCACGATGCTGCGCTCGCCCATGCTGTCGCTGGGCATCCTGATGCCGTTCTTCTTCCTGATCTCCAACATCCTCGGGAACGTCGACGCCACGAAGAAGGTCGGCCAGTTCCTGCCCGACCAGGCCGGCAGCCGGATCATGCAGGTGGTCACCCCGCTGGACGACGACACCCCGTACGGCCCGTGGGGCGGCCTGGGCATCATGGCGCTGTGGGTGATCGCGGCGGTCGCGGGCGGCTACGTACTGCTCCGACGGCGTGACGCGCAGTGAACGACCGGACGGGACCGGTTCCGGTCCGCCCCTGACGCACCCTTGAGCGGAACCGTCAGCGCCCCGATAAGCTCCTAACCCTTACGGGGGGCGTGTGCCCCGCTGTCCTGAACCTTTCGATGGGTGCGGAGCATGATCGAGGCAAGCGGCCTGACCAAGCGGTACGGCGACAAGACCGCTGTGTACAACCTTTCCTTCCAGGTGCGTCCCGGCACCGTCACCGGCTTCCTGGGCCCCAACGGCTCGGGCAAGTCGACGACGATGCGGATGATCCTCGGTCTGGACAACCCCACCGCGGGCCGGGTCACGATCTGCGGCCACCCGTACGACAAGCTGCCCAACGCTCCCCGCCAGGTCGGCGCGCTGCTGGACGCCAAGGCGGTGCACGGCGGCCGGTCCGCCCGCAACCACCTGCTCAGCCTCGCCCAGCTGTCGGGCATCCCGGCCCGCCGGGTGGACGAGGTGCTGGGCGTGGTGGGTCTGCACGAGGTGGCGGGCCGGCGGTCCAAGGGCTTCTCCCTCGGCATGGGGCAGCGCCTGGGCATCGCCGCCGCGCTGCTGGGCGACCCGCAGGTGCTGCTGTTCGACGAGCCGGTCAACGGCCTCGACCCCGAGGGCATCCTCTGGGTGCGCAACCTGATGAAGTCGCTGGCCGCCGAGGGCCGCACGGTGTTCGTCTCCTCCCACCTGATGAGCGAGATGGCGCTGACCGCCGACCACCTCATCGTGATCGGCCGCGGGCAGCTCATGGCGGACATGAGCGTGCGGGAGTTCATCTCCGCGAACTCCGCCGACTTCGCCCGGGTGCGCACGCCCGACACCGAGCCGCAGCAGCGCGAGAAGCTCTCGGCGGCGATCACCGAGGCCGGCGGCCATGTGCTGCCCGAGCAGGACGGCGCGCTGCGGGTGACGGGACTGCCGCTGCCCCGGATCAGCGACATCGCCCACGACCACGACGTACGGCTGTGGGAGCTGTCTCCGCACCAGGCGTCCCTGGAGGAGGCGT
>MUNG01000129.1 GCA_002154585.1 Streptomyces pseudogriseolus | reverse complement strand
AGTCGGTGCCGTTCCGGCAGGACACCTCGTATCTGGCGATCGGTGAGCGCACGAACGCCAACGGGTCGAAGAAGTTCCGTGAGGCCATGCTGGAGGGCCGCTGGGACGACTGTGTGGAGATGGCGCGCGAGCAGATCCGTGAGGGCGCGCACATGCTGGACCTGTGCGTGGACTATGTGGGCCGTGACGGTGTGGCGGACATGCGGGAGCTGGCGGGGCGGTTCGCGACCGCCTCGACGCTGCCGGTGGTGCTGGACTCCACCGAGGTGGAGGTGATCCGGGCGGGTCTGGAGATGCTGGGCGGCCGCGCGGTGATCAACTCGGTGAACTACGAGGACGGTGACGGTCCGGAGTCGCGTTTCGCGCGGGTGACGGAGCTGGCGCGGGAGCACGGTGCGGCGTTGATCGCGCTGACGATCGACGAGGAGGGGCAGGCGCGGACGGCGGAGAAGAAGGTCGAGATCGCCGAGCGGCTGATCGAGGATCTGACGGGGAACTGGGGCATCCGTGAGGAGGACATCCTCGTGGACTGTCTGACGTTCACGATCTGCACCGGTCAGGAGGAGTCCCGCAGGGACGGCATCGCCACGATCGAGGGCATCCGTGAGCTCAAGCGCCGCCACCCGGAGGTGCAGACCACGCTGGGTCTGTCGAACATCTCCTTCGGTCTGAACCCGGCCGCGCGCATCCTGCTCAACAGCGTGTTCCTGGACGAGTGTGTGAAGGCGGGTCTGGACTCGGCGATCGTGCACGCCAGCAAGATCCTCCCGATCGCCCGGTTCAGCGAGGAGGAGGTCAGCACCGCTCTCGATCTGATCTACGACCGGCGCCGTGAGGGTTACGACCCGCTGCAGAAGCTTATGCAGCTGTTCGAGGGGGCGACGGCGAAGTCGCTGAAGGCGGGCAAGGCCGAGGAGCTGGCGGCGCTGCCGCTGGACGAGCGGCTGAAGCGGCGCATCATCGACGGCGAGAAGAACGGCCTGGAGGCCGACCTCGACGAGGCGCTCCAGTCCCGGAAGGCGTTGGACATCGTCAACGACACCTTGCTGGACGGCATGAAGGTGGTCGGTGAGCTGTTCGGGTCGGGGCAGATGCAGCTGCCGTTCGTGCTCCAGTCCGCCGAGGTGATGAAGACGGCGGTGGCTCATCTCGAGCCGCACATGGAGAAGACCGACGAGGCCGGCAAGGGCACGATCGTGCTGGCCACGGTGCGCGGGGACGTGCACGACATCGGCAAGAACCTGGTCGACATCATCCTGTCGAACAACGGCTACAACGTGGTCAACCTCGGGATCAAGCAGCCGGTGTCGGCGATCCTGGAGGCCGCGGACGAGCACAAGGCCGACGTGATCGGCATGTCGGGTCTGCTGGTGAAGTCCACGGTGATCATGAAGGAGAACCTGGAGGAGCTCAACCAGCGGGGCCTGGCCGCCGACTACCCCGTCATCCTCGGCGGCGCCGCCCTGACCCGCGCCTACGTCGAGCAGGACCTGCACGAGATCTACCAGGGCGAGGTCCGCTACGCGCGCGACGCGTTCGAGGGCCTGCGGCTGATGGACGCCCTCATCGGAATCAAGCGCGGCGTTCCCGGCGCGACGCTGCCGGAGCTGAAACAGCGGCGCGTCCGCCCGCGTCCGACGCCCCGTCCGGCCCCCGGCCCGCGAGCCGAGAACGGCCCTGTGCGTTCGGACGTCGCCACCGACAACCCCGTCCCCGCCCCGCCCTTCTGGGGCACCCGCGTCGTCAAGGGCATCCAGCTCAAGGAGTACGCCGGCTGGCTCGACGAGACCGCACTGTTCCGCGGCCAGTGGGGCCTGACCAAGGAACTCGTCGAGACGGAGGGGCGGCCCAGGCTGCGCGGTCTGCTGGACCAGCTGCACACCGAAGGCCTTCTGGAGGCGGCCGTGGTCCACGGCTACTTCCCCTGCGTCTCCAAGGACGACGACCTGATCATCCTCGACGAGCACGGCGCCGAGCGCACCCGCTTCACCTTCCCCCGCCAGAGTCACGGCCGCCGGCTGTGCCTGGCCGACTTCTTCCGCCCGGAGGAGTCCGGCGAGACCGATGTCGTCGGCCTCCAGGTCGTCACCGTCGGCTCCCGCATCGGCGACGCGGCCGCCGAGCTGTTCCACACCGACGCCTACCGTGACTACCTGGAACTGCACGGCCTGTCCGTCCAGCTCGCCGAGGCCCTCGCCGAGTACTGGCACGCGCGCGTGCGTTCCGAGCTCGGCATCTCGGGCGCCGACCCGGACTCGCTGGACGGCATGTTCCGTACGGCGTACCAGGGCTGCCGCTACTCGCTCGGCTACCCGGCCTGCCCGGAGCTGCGGGACCGCGGCAAGATCGCGGAGCTGCTGTGGCCCGAACGGATCGGGGTGGTGCTCTCGGAGGAGTTCCAGCTCCACCCCGAACAGTCCACGGACGCCATCGTCGTCCACCACCCCGAGGCGAGCTACTTCAACGCGGGAGGCGAGCGATGACGACGTTCTCCTTCGAGTTCTTCCCGCCGAAGACGGACCGGGGCGAACGCACCCTGTGGGACGCGATCCGCCGCGTGGAGGCGCTGCGCCCCGACTTCGTGTCCGTCACCTACGGGGCGGGCGGCTCCTCCCGGGACCGCACCGTCGCGGTCACCCGGCGCATCGCCGCCGAGACCACGCTGCGCCCCGTCGCCCACCTCACCGCCGTCGGCCACTCCACGGCCGAACTGCGCCGCATCGTCGGCCGGTACGCCGACGCCGGCATCCGTGACGTGCTCGCCCTGCGCGGCGACCCGCCCGGCGACCCCAACGGTCCCTGGGTCCCTCACCCCGACGGGTTCACCCATGCCCGGGAACTGGTCGAACTCGTGCGCTCGCTCGGCGACTTCACCATCGGGGTGGCGGCGTTCCCGGAGCGCCACCCGCGTTCGCCCGACTGGGACAGCGACATCCGGCACTTCGTCGCCAAGTGCAGGGCCGGCGCCGACTACGCCATCACGCAGATGTTCTTCCACGTCGAGGACTACCTGAGGCTGCGCGACCGGGTGGCGGCCGCGGGCTGCGACACCCCGATCATCCCGGAGATCATGCCCGCCACCGACGTCCGCCAGATCCGCCGCTTCGCCGAACTGTCCGGGGCCGCCTTCCCCGAGGACCTGGCGCACCGCCTCGAACGCGCCCGTGACAACCCGGCCGCGGGACACCGCATCGGTGTCGACCACGCCACCGCCATGGCCGAACGGCTCCTGGCCGAAGGGGCCCCCGGGCTGCACTACATCACCCTCAACCGGTCCACCGCGGCCCTCGACATCCACCGCAACGTCCAGACCCTGGGGAGCCTCAGTGCCCACTGACCGCAGCGACTTCACGGACTTCGAGGTCGCCGACCTCTCCCTGGCCGAGTTCGGCCGCAAGGAGATCACCCTCGCCGAGCACGAGATGCCCGGCCTGATGGCGATCCGCGAGGAGTACGCCGACGCCCAGCCCCTGGCCGGCGCCCGGATCACCGGCTCCCTGCACATGACCGTGCAGACCGCCGTCCTCGTCGAGACCCTGGTCGCGCTCGGCGCGCGGGTCCGCTGGGCGTCCTGCAACATCTACTCCACCCAGGACCACGCGGCCGCCGCGATCGCCGCCGCCGGCATCCCGGTGTTCGCCTGGAAGGGCGAGACGCCCGAGGAGTACTGGTGGTGCACCGAGCAGGCGCTGACCTGGCCGGACAGCCCCACCGGGGGCCCGAACACGATCCTCGACGACGGCGGCGACGCCACGCTCCTCGTCCACCACGGAGTCGCGTACCAGAAGGCCGGGGAGCTGCCCCCGGCCGACACCGAGGAACTGGCGTGCGTGCGCGCCCTGCTGACGGCGAGCACGCTCGACTGGACCGCCGTGGCCACCGGAATCCTCGGTGTCACCGAGGAGACCACGACGGGTGTGCACCGTCTGTACGAGATGCAGCGTGAGGGCACGCTGCTGTTCCCGGCGATCAACGTGAACGACGCCGTGACGAAGTCGAAGTTCGACAACAAGTACGGCTGCCGGCACTCGCTGGTGGACGGCATCAACCGCGCCACGGACACGCTGATCGGCGGCAAGACCGCCGTGGTCTGCGGCTACGGCGACGTGGGCAAGGGCTGCGCGGAGTCGCTGCGCGGCCAGGGCGCCCGCGTGATCGTCACGGAGATCGACCCCATCTGCGCGCTCCAGGCGGCGATGGACGGCCACCAGGTCACCACGCTCGACGAGGTCGTCGACAAGGCCGACATCTTCGTCACCACGACCGGCAACAAGGACATCATCATGGCCTCCGACATGGCCAGGATGAAGCACCAGGCCATCGTCGGCAACATCGGCCACTTCGACAACGAGATCGACATGGCCGGTCTGGCGAAGGTCCCCGGCATCGTCAAGGACGAGATCAAGCCGCAGGTCCACACCTGGACGTTCCCCGACGGCAAGAAGATCATCGTGCTGTCCGAGGGCCGCCTGCTGAACCTGGGCAACGCCACCGGCCACCCGTCGTTCGTGATGTCCAACTCCTTCGCGGACCAGACCCTGGCCCAGATCGAGCTGTTCACCAGGCCCGAAGCGTATCCGGCGGGCGTGCACGTGCTGCCCAAGCACCTCGACGAGAGGGTCGCGCGGCTGCATCTCGACGCCCTCGGGGTGAAGCTGACCGCCCTCCGCCCCGAACAGGCCGACTACATCGGCGTGCCCGTCGAGGGGCCGTACAAGCCGGACCACTACCGGTACTGAGCGTCGGCGGGTCCGGGTCCAGGCTTCCTCCATCGGGGCCCGACCCGCGCTGCGCACTCTGGGCGGACGGTCCGTTCGGAGGAGGATGCACGTGTCCGAGAAGCAGCAGCACATTCCCGTGCTGGTGGCCGGGGCGGGGCTGGCCGGTCTGGCCGGCGGCCTGTTCCTGGCCTGGCACGGGGTTCCCGCCCTGGTCGTGGAACGGCACCGCGGCATGTCGCCGCATCCGCGGGCACGGGGCATCAATCCGCGCGCCATGGAGCTGATGCGCTCGGTCGGCCTGGAGGAGGAGATCCGCGCCACCGGGTCCGCCCGGGCGCTCGCCGGGAACACCGGGGTGCTGGCCGCCCAGTCGCTGGCAGGGCGACAGCTCGGTGCCCTGCACGAGCAGTACTTCATGGACGTGCGCACCGATCTGGGCGCGTGGTCGCCCACCGGGTGGTGCCTGTGCCACCAGGACGAGTTCGAACCGGTGATCCGGCGTCGCGCGGAGGAACTCGGCACGCGGTTCGCGTACTTCACGGAACTGGAGTCGTTCGAGCAGACCGCGGACGGCGTCACCGCACGGCTGCGCGACCGGGAGACCGGCGCGGTGCGCACGGTGACCGCCGACTACCTCGTCGCGGCGGACGGGCCGGCGAGCCCCGTGCGGCAGGCGCTCGGCATCGGTGTCGAGGGGCCCGGCACGACGGGGCACTTCCTCAACATCCATTTCGAGGCCGATCTCGCCGAGGAGCTGGGCGAGCGGCGGTTCATCATGTGCTACACGTTCAACGACGCGGTGCGCGGTGCGCTGATGCCGCTGGACAACGCCCGGCGCTGGCTGCTGCACGTGACGTTCGACCCGTCCGCCGAGGACGCCGCGGCCTACGACGAGGAGCGGTGCCGGGAGCTGGTGCGGGCCGCCGCCGGAGTTCCGGACCTGGACGTGAAGGTGCTCGGCAGCATCCCGTGGGAGGCGGCGGGGCGTACGGCGACGGCGTTCTCGTCGGGCCGGGTGTTCCTGGTGGGGGACGCCGCCCATGTGATGCCGCCCAGTGGGGCGTTCGGGTCCAACACCGGCGTCCAGGACGTCCACAACCTCGCGTGGAAGCTGGCGGCGGTGCTCGGCGGTCAGGCGGGTCCGGGACTGCTCGACAGCTACGACGCGGAGCGGCGGCCGGTGTGCGCGGCCACCGTCGAACAGGCGGTGCTGAGGTCGAAGGACCGCCCCCGGCTGGCCCATCAGGAGCCCGCGCCGGCGAATCCGGCGATCCACCCCGACACCGAGGTGTGGTTCGGGTGGCAGTACCGCTCCTCCGCCGTGGTGCCGGGCCCGGGGGACACGCCGGCGGACGGTGTGTGGAACGCCGATCCGCGCGGGCTGCCCGGGACCCGCGCCCCCCACGTCGAGTTCGTCCGGGACGGCCGGCCGGTGTCGTCCCTCGACCTGTTCGGCCGTGCGCCCGTGCTGCTCGCCGGCGCCGGTGCCGAGCCGTGGGCCCGGGCCGCCGGGTCCACGGCCCGGCGCGCCGGTGTGGGGCTGGAAGTGGTGCGGGTCGGGAGCACGGTCGCGGACCCGGCCGGCGCCTGGGCGCCCGCGTACGGGGTGGGCGACGAGGGGGCGGTGCTGGTGCGCCCGGACGGCGTGGTGGCCTGGCGCTCCCCCGCCGGCCACCCGGATCCCGAAGCCGTTCTCGACGGTCTGCTCACGGCGCTGCTCGCGCGGTGACCACCATCCGGCCCGACCGGGCCGGCCGACAACTCACGGAGCGAACATGTCTGGAATCACCGGCTGGGTGGACTGGTCCCGGGATCTGACCCGGGAACGCGGCACCGTCCTTGCCATGGCCGCGACGATGGCCCTGCGCGGCCCGGACGGCGAGGGCGTCTGGACGGGCCCGCGCGCCGCCCTGGGCCACCGCAGGCTCGCGGTGTTCGACCTGGAGGGCGGCGGCCGGCAGCCGGTCGCCCTGGAACACGACGGCGAGACGGTCGCGGTCGCCGCGCACAGCGGCTCCCTGCTCAACCACGCGGAGCTGCGCGCCACGCTGTCCCGGCGCGGCCACCGCTTCCGCTCCGGCGGGGACACCGAGACCCTGCTGCACGCCTACCTGGAGTGGGGAGCCGCGTGTGTGCAGCGGCTGGAGGGCACCTTCGCGGGCGTGGTGTGGGACGCGCGCCGCGAGGAGCTGTTCCTGGTGCGCGACCGGCTCGGGGTGGAGCCGCTGCTGTACTACCCCACGCCCACCGGTCTGATCTTCGGCTCGGAGGCGAAGGCGGTCCTCGCGCATCCGTCGGTGCGGGCGGAGGTGGACGCGGAAGGGCTGCAGGAGATCTTCACCTACTCCGGCACCCCGCACGTGGCGCCGTTCCGGGGAATGCACCGGCTGCGGGCCGGACACCATCTGGTGGCGTCCGCGGGCGGGATCCGGCGGACCCGGTACTGGGGGGTGGACGCGGCCGAGCACACCGACGACCTGGACACCACGGTGGACACCGTGCGCGGGCTCCTGGAGGAGAGCGTCGAGCGGAACCTGCGGACCGAGGCGCCGGTCGGCTCCCTGCTCTCCGGGGGCCTCGACTCCAGCGGTGTGGTCGGGCTCGCCGACCGGGAGCTGCGCAGGTCGGGGCGGCGCATCCGCACCTTCACCGTGGACTTCGCGCGGCACGAGGAGAACTTCCGGGCCACCGAGACCCGCCAGTCCCCCGACGCCCCCTACGCGGCGGACGTGGTCCGGCACCTGGGCACCGACCACACGAGCGTCGTCGTGGATCCGGCGGAGCTGAGCGACGAGGTGGCCCGCTGGCAGGTGCTGCGTGCCAAGGACTACCCGACGCCGCTCGGGGACATGAACACCTCGCTGTACCTGCTGGCGCGAGCGGTGAGCGAGCGGGACACCAAGGTCGTCCTGACCGGTGAGGCCGCCGACTCGCTGTTCCACGGTGTGGCCTGGAACCGGGACCCGGTGGAGTCGGACATGGGCACCTTTCCGTGGGTGGCCCGCGGCGTGGTGCGCGACGACGCCAAGGGCCTGGGCTGCGGTCTGTTCGACGAGTCGCTGCTGAAGGATCTGGCGCCGCTGGACTACGCGGCGCAGCGCTACCGTGAGTCGGTCGCCGAGGCCCCGCACCTGCCGGGCATGTCCGCGCGGGAACGGCACATGCGGGAGCTGTGCTGGGTGCATCTGACGAACTTCATGGAGAACCAGAACGGGCACACCGAGCGGCTGTTCAAGGCGGTGGGCCTGGAGGTGCGCATGCCGTACTGCGACCACCGGCTGGTGCAGTACGCGTACAACCTGCCCTGGGACCTGCAGAACTTCGACGGCCGGGAGAAGAGCCTGCTGCGTGCCGCGGTGCGGCACGTCCTGCCGAAGAGCGTCGTCGAGCGGCGCAAGACGCCCTACCCGGTGACCCTCGACCCCGGGTACGAGCGGGCTCTGCGGACCGAGATGCGGGCGCTGCTGGACGACCCCGGCAACCCGGTGCTGCCGCTGCTGGACGTGGCCGCGGTGCGCGCGACGCTGGAGGATCCCGAGGGCCTGAACCGCTGGGCCCGGCGCGCCAACGTGGAGCTGCCGCTGCAGCTGAACACCTGGCTGATCCGGTACGGGGTCCGGCTGGTGCTGTGAGCCCACGGTGTACGGAAGGGCCCCGGGGCGTCCGCCCCGGGGCCCTCGTCGTGCGCGGGCCGCTCAGTGGTGATGCGTGCCGCCGCCGGCGGCCACCGTGCGCGGGGCCCGGTCCACGCGGCCGGGCTCGACGACGGTGAACTGGCCCATCATGCCCTCGTCCTCGTGCCGCAGCACATGGCAGTGGTACATGTACGGCCGTTCCTCGTCGACGTGGTCGTCGAAGCGGACGGCGAGCCGGGTGGTGCCGAACTCGTAGAGATAGACCGTGTCCTTGGGACCGCGGACGAACTCCGGTGGTTCCTGTCCGTTGACGTCCAGGACCTGGAAGGTGGCGCCGTGGACGTGGAAGACGTGCACCCACTCGTCGCCGCGCTCGATCTCCCAGATCTCGGTCGCGCCGGCGGGGACGACCTGGTCGATGCGGTTCATGTCCATGGTGCGGCCGTTGATCTGCAGTCCGGTGAAGTCGAAGGAGCGGACCGTGGCGCCCGCGGGCGCCTCCACCGGACCGGGGGCGCCGTCGACACGGGTGGGCAGGGGAGGCGAGTCCCTCAGGGTCCGGGCGGCGCGCAGGGCGAGGATGTCGAAGGTGTCGTCGCCGCCCATGAACCGCTCGGTGGGGAAGCCCAGGTCGAGGGCCGGCTCGAAACTGCGCAGGACCACGTCGTCGCCGGGCCGGAACTCGACGACGATCTCCGCACGCTCACCGGGCGCCAGCAGCAGGCGCTCCATGGCGCGCGGCCGGGCGAGCAGACCGGTGTCGGTGGCGACGAGGTGGAAGGTGCGGCCGTCGGTGAGGCCCAGCCAGTAGACGCGGGCGTTCGAGCCGTTCAGCAGCCTCAGCCGGACCCGCCGGGTCGTGACCTCGAAGTACGGGTCGTAGGTGCCGTTGACCAGGATGGTGTCGCCGAGCACGCCCAGGTTGTCGGCGCCGGCCACGGACTCGGCCAGTTTCACCTCGGTGAAGTCCAGGCTGCCGTCGTCGTGGAAGTTCTTGTCCTGGATGACCACCGGTACGTCGTCGACCCCGTACTCGGAGGGCAGGGAGGCCCGCGCGGAGTGCTCGTCGTCGAGGATGATCATTCCCGCCACGCCCCGGTAGACGTGCGCGGCCGTGGCCCCGTGCGGGTGCGGGTGGTACCAGAGGGTGGCGGCCGGCTGGCTCACCGTCCAGTACGGGTTCCAGGTGCCGCCCGCCTCGATCATCTGGTGCGGGCCACCGTCCATCACGGCGGGCAGCAGCATGCCGTGCCAGTGCAGGGTGGTGTCCTCGGGCAGCCGGTTGCGGACGTCGACGCTGACGCGGTCGCCCCGCCGTGCCCGCAGCGTCGGGGCGAGGTAGCTTCCGTTGGCGCCCCACGTCGGGGTTCTCCGGCCGGGCAGGAGGTCGCTGCTGCCGGGCGCGAGGGTGAGCCGGTAGTGGCGCCGGCCGTCGGCGGACGGCTCCGGGTCGAGCAGCGCGGGGATGCGGACGGCGTTACGGAAGGACAGCTTTCCCACATTGCTGCGCCTGCGGTCCTGATAGACCTTCAGGAAGGTGGCGCCCCACCCGGCGCCGGCCGCGACGGCGACGCCTCCCGCGCCGAGGAGCAGACGGCGGCGCGGGAGGCGGGGGGTCCTGGTCATGGGTGTGTCTCCAGCTGGGGTCCGGGGGTACCGGACCCACTGTCGATCACCGCGTTGGAGGCGTGGTCGAGTCCGGCTCGAGCCGGTGCACGACCTCGGTGACCGCCATGTCCCCGCCCCGGCGGTACGGCCGCAGCCGCCGGCGGTGCGCGGTGTGACGGTCGCTCACCTCGAAGGCGCGGAAGGAGCGTTCGTCGGCCCAGTCGGTGAGGACGAAGTACACGCCCTCCTCCTCGGTGGACCTGACCAGGGTCTGGCCCCGGTTGGCGGGCTCGCGCGCGATGCTCTCGCCGACGGAGCGCCACACCTGCTCGAACTCGGCGCCCATCCCGGGGTGGATCTCCATCCGGAGGATCACCCGCAGCGGCTCGCCGGCGGTACCGGTCATGTCGTTCCCCTCTCCGCGGGCGTCCGGTCCAGCCGGAGCACCCGCCGGGTCATGCCGCGCAGCACGGTCCGGGTGAAGATCGGCGCGTCGGTGCAGCGCCAGGCGACCACTCCGTCGGGCCGCACCAGCACGGCGCCCTGCGCGGTGACGCCGTACAGCTCGGGCCAGCGGTCGTCGAGGTCCTCCAGGTCGGACCCGATGCCGAACACCTGGACGGGGACGCCCAGTTCGGCGGCGACCGAGCGGGCCGCCTCCTGCCAGGGCCGGTTGTCGGGACCGGTCAGCAGCACCATCGACCGGCCGAAGAGGTCGTGCACGGAGATCTCCGTACCGCCGCGGCGGAGCCTGAGGTGGGGCGCCCTGCTGCCCGGGCGGCCGTCGTTCTCCGCCGCCCACAGGCCGTGCCCGGGAAGGGTGCCCTCGTCCCAGGGCATCACGGCGGCCGAACGGTAGCGGCTCGAGAGCCACACCAGCGGGTCCTCGACCAGCTCGGGGTCCTCCGGGTCGGGGTACGCGGCGTGCAGTCTGGCCCGGTCGCCGGCCCGCAGGACCGCTTGCTCGGCGGTGGCCGCGCAGACCGGGCGGCGCTCCTCGTCGTAGGAGTGCAGCAGATCGGGGTGGGCCCAGCCGTCCAGGACCGCCACGAGCTTCCACGCCAGGTTGTGGGCGTCGATGACGCCGGTGCCGGCGTCGAATCCGCCGCTGGGCGGCATGACGTGCGCCGCGTCCCCGGCCAGGAACACCTGCCCCTCGCGGAACCGCTCGGCGACGCCCGCCTCCCCCGCCCACGCCGTGACGCTCTCGATCCGCGGCCTCAGGTCCCGCACCCCGGTCGCCGCGCGGACGAGGTCCGCGCAGCGTTCCGGGGTGAACGACTCCGCGGGTTCGGTCACCGGGTCGTACCGCAGGTGCAGCACCCAGTCGGCGCGGTTGTCCAGCGGCATCAGGGACCCCTGGACGTCCGGGTTGGAGACGTACGCCATGACGAAGCGCCTGCCGCGCAGTTCGCCGGTGAGGTCCGCGGTGAAGCGGACCGTGACGAAGTGGCCGAGGGTCCGGCGTTCGAAGCCGATGCCGAGACGGCCGCGGACCTCACCGCCGGTGCCGCCCGCGTCGACCAGACAACAGGCACGGACCCGGTGCTCGTCCCCGGCGCCCGGGTCCCGCACCACGGCGGTGATCCCGTCGTCGCCCCGTCCGTCCTGGTCGAAGGAGACCAGCTCGGCCTCCGGGAGCATCCGCACCCCGAGACGCTCCGCGCGTGCGTACAGCACCTCCTCGAGTTCGTCCTCGTCGCACAGGCACCAGGTGGTGGGTGACAGGGCGCCCAGGTCGGCGCCCGGGCCGACGACGTACTTGGCGTCCAGCGCGCCCAGTTCGTGGCCGGCGAGGGACTCGACGGCGATGATGCCCGTGTTGCCCGCCAGGGCGCGGGCGGACGGCAGACGGCGCACCGCCTCCTCCACGCCCAGGGCGCGCAGCAGTTCCATCGCACGGGGGTGGATGCCGAGGATGCGCGGCGGCCGGGGCCGCTTCCCCCGCGATCCCAGCAGGAGACAGTCCACTCCTTGCTCGGCGAGGAACGCCGCCGTCGCCAGTCCGGTCGTCCCCGAGCCCGCCACGAGGACATCGGTGCCGCGGAGTGTGCTCTGACCTGTACGGCTCATGGCCTCACATCCCTTCGATCCCTCGAGCGTTCCGTTACGCCTGGTGCTCGACGAGCACGGAGGCGTCCTTGTCGCCGTCACCGGCGGCGACGACCGCCGCGAACCGTTCCCGCACCAGATCCAGCACCGGCATGGCGGTGCCGGCGCCGGCGGCGGCCTCCACCGCGAGCCGTATGTCCTTCTCCATCAGGGCCGACCGGAAGAACGCCGGCTCGTAGGACTGCTTCAGCATCAGATCAGCGCGAAACCGCATGACCATCGAGCTGAACCCGCTCGCGGAGACCACGTTGATCAGCTGCTCGCGGTCCAGGCCGGCGGCGGTGCCGAAGGCGACGGCCTCGGACAGCGACGCGACCTGCGCGCCGAGCAGCAGGTTGAGGATCAGTTTCAGGCTGGCGGCCGTCCCGGGCGCGCCCACGTGCACCACGTCGGAGCCGATGGCCTCCAGCACGGGGCGCGCCTCGTACAGGTCGGCGGGGTTGCCGGCGACGTAGACCCGCAGTTCGCCCTTGCGGGCCTGGAGCGGGTTGCCGACGACGCACGCCTCGACCCTGCGCAGCCCCTGTGCGGCGAGCCGCTCCGCGGCCTCCCGGGCGTAGCCGGGTGAGACGGTGGAGGTGTCCACGACGACCGTGCCGGGGCGCAGCACCGGCGCCACCCGGCCGAACAGCACCTCCTCGACGGCCTTCTCGTCCGCGAGGCTGAGCAGGACCAGCTGGTGTCCGGCCGCCGCCCGCTCGGGTGCGTCCGCGAGCCGGGCGCCCGCCGCGACGAGCGCGGCCGCCTTGCTCGCGGTGCGGTTGTGGACCGTGAGCCGGTGGCCGGTATCCAGCAGCCGCCGGGCCATGCCGCCGCCCATGTTGCCGAGGCCGATGAAGGCCAGCTCTGGTTTGTCCGTCATGGGTGTTCCTTCTCTCCGGTGCGCGGACCGGGTTCAGTACGCCGCGTCGACCTCGTACACGGCGAACGGGGAGGGGGTGCGGGTGTCCCGGTAGGGCCGCAGCGGCGCGGTGTCCTCCCGGTGGCCGGTGCTCGCCTCCCAGGCGCGGAAGGCCTGCAGGGACTCCCAGCGGCTCATCACGGCCAGCGCGCTGGGGTCGAACGGGCTGCGCAGCAGTTCGTTGCCGAGCATGCCCGGGACGCCGGCGAGCCGGCGGCTCACCTCGTGGTAGGCGGCCCGGACCTCCGCGAGCTGCCCTTCGTCCAGGGCCGCCTGGTAGACGACGACGCGGACCTCACCGGGCATCGGCGACCGCCCTGCCCTCGAGGGCGTGGCGGATCTCCATGACGTGGAAGGAGCCGCCCTTGCGGAACGGGTGCAGCGTGGCGCGGTGTTCGAGGTGGGCGGGGCTGTCCTCGAAGTCCCGGAAGCGCGCCTCGTCCACCCAGTCGCTGATGATCACGTAGGTGCCGTCGGGCTCGCGGGACAAGGACTGCCCGAGGTTGGCCGGGTGGCCGGTGACGGCCTCGGTGCCGGACAGCCAGGTCCGCTCGAACTCCGTCTCCCGTCCGGGTTGGATCTCCAGCCGCAGCATCACGCGGAACGTCATCAGGAGATCCCCCCGTCGACGCCGATGGTGTTGCCGGTGACGTAGCGGGACAGGTCGCTGGCCAGCCACAGGATCGCGCCGGCCACCTCGTCGGGGACGCCGAGCCGGCCGAGGGCGGTCTTGGCTCCGTACCGCTCGGTCATCAGCTTCTTCTGGTCCTCGGGCATGGCGTGGAAGTTCTCGGTCTCGATGACGCCGAGTGCGACCACGTTGAAGCGGATGCCTCGGCCGCCGAACTCCTTGGCCAGGGATCGGTTCAGACCGACCAGCGCGGCCTTGGTGGCGGTGTAGTGGGAGCGCAGGGGTATGCCGGCGTCCACGGCGCGGGAGCCGATGGAGACCACCGACGACCCCTCACCGAGCAGCGGGAGGGCGTGCTGGATGACGAGGTGCGCCGCGGTGAGGTTGGTGCCGACGACACGCTGCCACTCGTCCAGCGACAGGTCGGCGTAGGGGACGTGGCTGATGGCGCCCGCGTTGTTGACGAGCAGGTCGAGACGGTCGCCGTGCAGTTCGCGCACGCGTGTCAGCAGGCCGGTGATCTGTTCCGGGTCCGACAGGTCGGCGCGCAGCACGTGGTGGTTGCCGCCGGTCTCCTTGAGCTCCTCCTCCAGGGAGGTGACGTACTCGCTGGGGTGCACGTAGCAGGTGACGACGTCGACGCCGGCGCGCGCCAGGGCCAGCACGATGCCGCGGCCGACGCCGCGGGTGCCTCCGGTGACCAGGGCCTTCTTGCCCCGCAGTTCGAGATCCATGGAGAGTCCCTTGGGTGTTGAGACGGAAGAGGGGGAGGTGGCTCAGAGCAGGAAGCCCAGGGCCGTGCAGTTGACGGCGAGCGCGGCGATGGTGATCCAGCTGCGCCGGTTGTTCCAGGCGCCCCACTCGGGGCGCGGGTCCCGGAAGTCCTCGGGCAGGTCGTCCGGGTCGAGGGTGCGCATCCAGCGGTTGACCGGAGCGTTCTTGGTGAGGGCGATGACCGGGGTGGTCGCCGTGAGGAGCGCCGCCAGGGCGAACAGGGCCCGGGCGGTGCCGTCGGGCGCGGTCACCGCGAGGACCGCGTCGAGGACGACCGTGCCGATCAGGCAGAGGGGCATGGTGGGGTCGTAGCGCTGCCCGAGGAAGGCGTGGGCGTACACGTAGCGGTCCACGGGCAGCGAGGCCATGTACGGGAAGCCGCCCAGCTGGGTGCCGAGCATGACCCCGGCGGCGAGGCCGTTCAGCAGGACGACCAGCGGGGCGAGGACGGCGAGTGCGCTCATCGGGCCGTCATCCCGTCACGGCGTGCGCGGCGGCCTCGACCTTGTCCTTGATCAGGGCCATCTGCACGGCGGTGTTGCGGTTGAGGTGGGCGGTCATCTGCTCGTCGTCCACCGGGGCGGCGGGCTTCATGTGGAAGTCCTGCACCCAGCGCATGCGCACCCCGCCGCCGGGCTCCGCGGTGTACTCCCAGAAGATGTGCATGAACTCGAACGGGCCGGTCTCCACGCGCTCGGCGCGGACCGTCCGGCTGTCGCGGTCGGGGGTGCGCTTCGACACCCAGCTCCACACCTGGCCGTCCTCGTCGGGGTGCATGGTGAGCCGGAAGGTGACGGTGTCCCCGTCGCGCTCCAGCACCTCGGCGGAGGCGTACTCGCTGAAGAGGGCGGGCCAGTTGGGCACGTCGTTGGTCATCTCCCACACCAGGTCCAGCGGTGCGTCGATGACGATGTGGTTGTCGGTGTGTCCAGCCATGAGTGACTTCCTTGTCAAGCTTGTCGGGCTTGTCGGACGTGTAGCGCTTGTGGCGTCTGTGGCGCTTGTGGAGTTCGGCGCCGAGGGTCAGCGGCCCAGGACCAGGGCGGAGGTGAAACCACCGTGGCCGCGGGACAGCACCAGGGCGTGTCGCAGCTCCGCCTGCCGCGGCTCCCCCAGCACCAGGTCGATCCGCAGCCCGGGGGCGGGCTCCCGGGTGCCGGTGGTGGCCGGGATGACGCCGTCGCGCAGTCCGAGCAGCGCGGTGGCCACGTCCAGCGGCGCACCGCCGCCGTACAGCCGGCCGGTGAGGGTCTTGGGCGCGGTCACGGGCACCCCGTACGGCCCGAAGACCGCCGTGAGGGCATCGGCCTCGTCGCGGTCGTCGGCGGGCAGGCCGGCGGCGTCCGCGTACACCACGTCGATGTCGGCGGGCGCGAGTCCCGCGTCGCGCAGCGCGGCCTCGGCGGTGCGGCGCAGGGCGCGAGGGCGGCCCGAGCCGGGCGCCGGGTCGAAGCCGGCCGCGTAGCCGAGCACCCTGCCGTAGCCGGTGGCGCCCCGCTCGGCGGCCGCCTCGGCGCTCTCCAGGACGAGGATCGCCCCGCCCTCGCCGGGCAGGTGACCGGACGCCTCGGCGTCGAAGGGGACGTAGGCGCGGCCGGGGTCGTCGACCGTGGACAGCAGGCCCGTGGACAGCTGCGCGGTCAGGCCGTACGGGCACAGCGAGGCGTCGGTGCCGCCGGTCAGGACGAGCCGGGCGCCCTTGCGGGTCAGCCGGCGCGCCTGGCCGATGGCGTCCAGGCCGCCGGCCTGTTCGCAGGCGAGGACGCCGCACGGGCCGCGCATCTTGTGCCGGATGGACAGCTGGCCGGTGGTGGCCGCGTAGAACCAGGCGATCGACTGGTAGGCGCCGACCCAGCTCGGGTCGTTGCGGTACAGGGCGGTCATCTCGTTCTGCCCGAACTCGGTGCCGCCCGAGGACGAGGAGGTGACCACGGCCATCTCGTACTCGGGCACGGCGTCGAGGTCGACCCCGGAGTCGGCCAGGGCGGCCTCGCCCGCGGCGAGCGCGAGGTGGGTCCAGTGGTCCGTCTGCGAGATAAGCCGGCTCGGCACGCTGTCCTGGGCGTCGAAGCCGGGGACCTGTCCGGCGTGGCGCACCGGGTAGCCCTCCGGGTCGAAGCGGGTGATCCGGCCGATGCCCGGTTTGCCGGCGAGCACGGACGCCCAGTGCGCCTCGGCACCGATGCCCGTCGGGGCGGTGATGCCGAGCCCGGTGACCACCGGGGCCGTGGCGGACGCTGTCATCGGGAACTCCTTCCGGCCCCGGCCGCCGCGCTGTGCGGACGGGCCAGCAGCATCGCGGTCTGGAAGCCGCCGAAGCCGCTGCCGACGCTGAGCACGACGTCCATGGCGTGCTCGCGCGCGGTGACCGGGACGTAGTCGAGATCGCACAGCGGGTCCGCGGTCCTCAGGTTCGCGGTCGGGGGCACCACCTGGCGGTCCAGGGCCAGGGCGCAGGCGGCCACCTCGATGGAGCCGATCGCGCCGAGCGAGTGGCCGACCATGGACTTGATGGAGCTGACCGGTATGTCGTACGCGTGGGAGCCGAGCGACCGCTTGAACGCGGCGGTCTCATGGCGGTCGTTCTGCTTGGTGCCCGAGCCGTGGGCGTTGACGTAGCCGACGGCGGTGGGGTCCAGCTTCGCCTGGTCCAGCGCGACGGTGATGGCCTCGGCCATCTCCCGCCCGTCCGGCTTGAGGCCGGTCATGTGGTAGGCGTTGCTGCGGCCGGCGAACCCGACGATCTCGGCGTAGATCCGCGCGCCTCGGGCGAGCGCCGCCTCCCGCTCCTCGATCACCATGACCGCGGAGCCCTCGGCGAGGACGAACCCGTCCCGTTCCCCGTCGAACGGGCGTGAGGCGTGCTCCGGGTCGTCGTTGTTCGGGGTGGTGGCCTTGATGGCGTCGAAGCAGGCGGAGGTGATCGGGGAGATCGGGGCGTCGGTCGCGCCCGCGAGGGCGACGTCGGCCGAGCCCTCCTCGATCAGCTGGACCGCGTGCCCGATGGAGTCCAGGCCCGAGGTGCAGCCGGTGGACACCAGGGCGACCGGCCCCTCGGCACCCACGTCGTGGGCGACCTCGGCGGCGAGTGTGGAGGGCACCATGTAGCCGTAGAGGTGGGGCACGCCGTACTCGTGGTCGACGAGCCACTTGCGGCCGCTGTCGGAGAGGACGACGTACTCCTCCTCCAGGCCCATGGTGCAGCCGACGGCGCTGCCGATGGACACCGCGATCCGCTCCGGGGCGAGCTCGGCCGGGTCGATCCCGCTGTCCGCGACCGCCTCCCGCGCGCTGACGACGGCGAACTGCGCGGCGCGGTCCATCCGCCGGATCTGCCGGGGCGTCAGCCCGGCCGCGGCCGGCTCGAAGTCGACCTCGGCCGCGACCTGGGAGCGGAACGCCGACGGGTCGAACAGGGTGATCCGCCGGGTGGCGGTGCGCCCTTCGGACAGCGTGTTCCAGAAGGCCTCGCGCCCCACCCCGCCGGGCACGACCGCGCCGACCCCGGTGATGACGGCACGTCGGCTCACGGCGCCCCACCCACGTCCGGGTTGGCCTCGCCGGGGCGCTGCGCCTGCTCGGTGTCCACGTGGCCCAGCTCGGGCCGGGGGGCGAGCGGGGAGAGGTGGAAGGCCGCGCGCGCGGTCACCTCGCCGGTGTTGACCAGACGGTGGCGGACGCCGATGGGCACCAGCAGCGAGTCACCGGCCTGCAGGGCGATCTGCCGCCCGTCCAGGGTCATCTCCAGGGTGCCGTCGATGACGTGCAGGAACTCCTCGGAGAAGGGGTGGTAGTGCTCGGTGACCCAGTCGCCGGGTTCCAGGGTCATGACGCCGCCGAACCCCGAGGTGCAGCCCACGGTGCGGGGGCTGAGCGTGACGCGGATGTCCCCGCCGCGCTTGGTGTTGGGCTCGACCTCGTCCGACGACACCTTCACGGTGCGGCTGATGGCGGTGGTCACAGCACCCGCCCTCCGTCCTTGGTCCAGATGTAGAAGGGCTCGGCCATGGCGTCCTTGGGCTCCTGCCAGTTCGGGTCGTAGGGCTCCACGCACTCGGCGAGCCGGGTGTTGATGTCGTCGTAGAGCGGGTGGCTGCGCGCCCGGTACAGGTTCGGGCCGATGTCCTGGCCGGCCTCGACGAGGTGGAAGTACAGGCCGTGGAAGGTGAACAGGGTGCGGCGGTCGACGCCGACCATGTGGGGCAGCTCGGTGGAGTCCGACTCGTCGAAGATCTTCGCGATGTCGTCCGTCCTGTTCGGACGGAGCTTGGCGACGATCAGGGTGCGGTGCACGGATACCTCCTGGGTCCGGTGCCGGGCCCTCTTCGGGCGGTCGACCGGAACGTCCCACCGCGGACTACAGAGCTGCTCGAATCCGTCTGAAACGGTGGAGTCCGCGCGCTGTTCCGGGGTTCGAGCGGTTCTCGTGCGGCGTCGGCTGGGCTGGGCCCGACGTGGCGTAGTCCGCTCGGACCAGTGAGGAAGTGGGACAGGCATGCCGTTCGCAGCCATCACGTACGACATCAAGCCGGGGTACGAGAAGGAACTGACGGAGATCTTCGCGAATTTCAGGCGGGTGCGCAGCAGCCAGGTGCGCGACGAGGCGGGCGAGGCGGCCGGCACGATCCTGGCCACCGCCGTCTTCCTGCGTGACGACACCCTGGTCCGGGTCATCGAGTACACCGGGGACCTGGAGGCCGTGGCCCGCCACATGGCCTCGCAGCCGGGCGTCCGGGAGGTGGAGGCCAAGCTGAAGCCGTATCTGACCAGGCCCCGGGACACGGACACGGTGGAGGGCTTCGTGGCCACCTTCCGGCGCAGTCTGCTGAACACGGTGGCCCAGATCTCCGTACGGGACCTGCAGGGAGCCGCGGGCTGACCGCGGCCCGCGACGCGAACCGCCGGACGGCCCCCGCACATGGTGTGCGGGGGCCGTCCGGACGTACCGGGCGCCCTCTACCAGGCGGTGACGCCGGCGGCCGTGAGGGCCAGGGCGCACACCGCGAGCGTGGTGCGCAGCAGGTGCCAGCGCCGCCACAGCGGGCGGGGGTCCTGCCAGTCGGCGGGAAGCCGGCCGGGGTCCGTGACCGACTTGACCCGGCGGTTGATGGGCACGTTGCACAGGTGCGAGACGCCGGAGACGCCGAGGAGCAGGACCGCGGCGACCGCGAACAGCACCCGTGGGGCGCCCTCGCCGACGACCGCGAGCACCGTGTCGGCCAGTGTGCTGCTCAGCACGATGACCGGCATGGTGGGGTCCCAGTTCCGTCCCAGCAGCTGATGCGCGTACACATAGGTGCCGGTCTCCATCGCGAACAGCGCGGGCAGCACGCTCAGCGCAACGGCGAACAGCACGCCCGCGGTGACCCCGGCGCCCAGGAGCGCCGCGACCCCGAGGCCGCCCTCGATCGCTGTCATGGCCGGCCGGCCCCCGCGGGGTGGCTCTCCACGGTGAGCTGCGCGACGGTGCGCATGGTGGACTGCCGGAAGTGCTCGGCGAATCCCTCGGGCGTCGTCGTGTCCGTGGTCCGGGCCTCGGCCAGGTACGGGGCGAGCTTGCTCTCCAGGATGTGCACGCCCTTCTGCTGCGACATGTGCCGGCCGATGGCCTCGAAGTCGCCCTCGTAATGGATGACGCGGACCACGACGTCGTCCTTGATGAACACGCCCGTGCCGAGCAGCCGTCCGGCCCGGTCGCCGTCCTCGCCGGTGAAGTCGGGTGTGTCGACCCTGCGGAAGTGGGCGAAGATCTCGGCGATCTCCTCCTCGTGACCGGGCTTCACCCGGTAGGTGATGGCGGCGTACGGCATCAGATTCCTCCGTCGACTTCGATGGTGGTGCCGGTGACGTAGGCGGCCGAGTCACCGGCGAGATACAGCACCGCGCCCGCGACGTCCTCGGGGCGGCCGAGCCGTCCGAGGGCGGTCAGCGCGGTGAGGCGGGCCGCCAGCTGCGGCGGCAGGTCGTCGTCCTCGTCCCTGGTGACGCCGGGCGCAACCAGGTTGACCCGGATCCGGCGGTCGCCGAGTTCCTTGGCGAGGGACCGGGTGAAACCGACCAGTGCGGCCTTGGAGGCGCTGTAGTGCACGCCCAGGGGCCGGCCGCGCAGGGCGACGGACGCGCCGATGGTGACGATCGACGCCCCCTCGCCCAGCAGGTCGAGCACCGCTCGGGTGACCAGGTAGGCCGAGGTGGTGTTGTGGCCGAGGACGCGGTGCCACTCGTCCTCGGTGAGCTTCTCGAACGGGACGTGCCCGTCGACGCCCAGGTTGTTCACCAGGACGTCCAGCCCGCCGAACCGGAGCCGGACCGCCTCGGCCAGCCGGTCGGCTCCGGCCGGTTCGGTGAGGTCGGCCGCGACCAGGGTGAAGTCGGCGCCCAGTTCGTCCAGTTCACGGGTGAGCCGGTCGGCCGCCCGGCCGTCGCCCCGGTGGGCGACGACGAGCCGGGCACCGGAGCGGGCGAAGGCGAGTGCCGTCGCCCGGCCGATGCCGCGGGTGCCTCCGGTGACCAGCACCCGGCGGGCGTCGTCGGTCATCGGACCGCCCCGGCGCGCGGCGCCGCCGCGATCATCTGCAGCAGCATGCGCGGCGTCTCGGCCTCCGCCACGGCGTCGTCGTCGAGGACGATGCCGTAGGTGCGGTTGATGACGCTGGTGACCTGGAGCAGGGCGAGGGAGTCGTAGCCGAACTCCAGGAAGGGGGTGTCGAGGGCGTCCTCGCCCTCGAAGGCCATGCCCTCCTCCGGGGCGCCGACGCATTCGAGAAGCAGCTGGCCGAGCTCGGACAGGGTGATGTCGCTCACGATGGTTCCTTTCGGTCCTTCGGCTGGATTGGGGACGACGGACGGCGCGGCCGGTCAGCGCGGGCCGGCCAGCACGGGCGTGCCGCGGTGCGGCGCGCCCGCCGGTTCGAGGCGTGCGGAGGAGTCGAGCACCGCACGGTGCAGCTGCTCGATGGCGGGTGAGGGATCGAGGCCGAGGCTCTGGTTGAGCGCGGTCCGCAGGTGGTGGTAGACCTCGAGCGCGTCGCTGCGCCGGCCCGCCCGGTACAGCGCGAGCATCAGCTGTTCGTGCAGGCCCTCGTGGAGCGGGTGCCGCGCGGCGAGGCCGGAGAGCTCCCCGACGAGCTCATGGTGACGGCCGAGCCTCAGGTCCGCCTCGATCCGTCCGTGAAGAACGCTCATCCGCGACTCGTCGAGCCGGGTCGCCTCCACCTCGAGAAGGGGCCCGCACTGGACGTCGGCGAGAGCCCGCCCGTGCCACAGGGCGAGGGCCCGCCGGAAGTACGACGACGCCTCGGCCCAGTCGCGCTGCTCCAGCGCCCGGTGCCCGGCCGAGGAGAGGGCGTCGTACTCGCGGGCGTCGATCAGACCGCCCTGGGTGTCGAGCCGGTACCCGCCCGGCTCGGTCACGAGCACGCTCTTGGCCCCGCACGGCAGTTCGGCCTGCTCGTCGCCGAGCGCGGCCGCGATGACGTGGCGTATCTGGAGGATGTAGGTCTGCAGCGTGGTCTGCACACTGCGCGGTGGGCTCTCCCCCCAGACCTCCTCCACCAGAGAGGCGACCGAGACGACCTCGTCGGCCTGGAGGGCGAGCAGCGCGAACACCTTGCGCGGCTTGACGGCGGTGAGGTGCACCGGAACCCCGGCGAGGGTGGCCCGGAACGGGCCGAGGACGCTGATGTCCATCCGCAGAACTCCTTCGGAACGATGGTGGTCAGCCGGTGGTCACCGGCGTCGCGGAGCGCAGCGCCCGGCCGACGGCCCGGGGCACGTCACGACCGCGCACGAAGAAGTGCGCGCCGGGGACGGTCGACAGCCGGAAGTCGCCGCCGGAGCACTGCTTCCAGGCGCTCACCTGCCCGACCGTCACCACACGGTCGTCCCTCCCGGCGTACGCCCGGACGGAACACGGCAGCCGGCGGACCGGCGCGGCGCGCAGCGAGCGGGCCAGCAGCAGGTCGGCGCGGAGGGTGTCGAGGGTGGCCCGCAGCAGCGCGGGCCGGGCCCGCAGCGCCTCGGGCATGCTCTCCTCTTCGGGCATCACCCTCGTCAGCTCCTCGTCGGTGAGGCTTTCGAGGCCCGGCCGGTCCAGCAGGGCCGAGGGAAGCTGAGGCGCGGCGCAGGCGCCGGCCAGCAGCAGCACCGGCGGGCGCAGTCCCGCCTCCGCGCGGTGCAGGGCGAACCGGTAGGCGACGAGCGCGCCCATGCTGTGCCCGTAGAAGGCGTGCGGGGCGTCGAGCAGCGGGCCGAGGTCGGCCTGCAGTTCCTCCATCAGCCGTCCGGCGTCGGTGATCCGCGGTTCGCGCAGCCGGGTCTCCCGGCCGGGCAGCCGCACAGGGAGGACGGTCACCCCTGGGCCGACCCGCCGGCGCCAGCCGGCGTAGGAGAGGGCCCCCGCGCCGGCGTGGTGGAAGCACAGCAGTCGTGTCCGCGTCCCGTCGGCCTCCGGCCGTACGGCGAGATATCGACGCACCGGACCCCCCTCCTTCGGTCCCGCACCGCCCAGGTGGGTGCGGGCTCCGAGCGTCACCGCACCTCCTGGAAGGCCGCTCAACGCCCGCTCAAGCGCGGATCGGGCACGGCCGGGAGCAGCGGGCGGGCGGCCGTGGCCGGTATGCGCCCCCCGAATCCGGGGTCGTGGACGGCCGCGCTGATCGTGTACGACTCCTCCGTGAGCCAGCTGTGGAAGGACCACTCCCAGCCCGCCCCGGGGGTGCCGTCCGGCCGCAGCATCTGCGCCCGCTGGTCCTCGGGGGCGAACCCGAACTCGGTGAAGCGGAACCTGAGTCCTTGTCCGATGGCCTTGCTGTACGCCTCCTTGAGCGTCCACAGCCGCACCAGTTCGCGGTTGCGCCGCTCCTCGGGGACGCGGTGCAGGGCCTCCAGCTCGTGCGGGGTGCACACCTGGCGTTCGGTGCCGAGGCCGAGCATCCGCCGGTCCGCGTTCTCGGCGTCGACGCCGACGCGGCCGGTGCGGGTCAGGCCGACCACGAGGAGTTCCTCCGTGTGGCTGAGGCTGACGTCCAGCTGGTCGACGCCCCGCAGATGGGGCCGTCCGCCGAGCTTGTAGGCGAGTTCCAGTTCGCCGGGAGTGGTGCCGAGCACGGCCGCCGCCGCCGACTTCAGCAGCAGCCGGGACGTGACGAACCGGGACCGCCCCTGGGCGTGCGTCATCTCCAGCAGCCGTCTGTGGTCCCGGCCGAGGGCGGCGGCGACTTCGGGGCGTTCGAGATCGTCGGGCAGCCAGTCGGCGACGGCCGCGTAGACCACGGCCGTGCCGGACACGGCGATCTCCCGGCGGACCGGCAGCCAGGAGTCGGCGGGACCGCGGTTGCGAAGCGGCCGCATCACGCCACCGGCAGCCCGGTCATGTGCCCCAGCCGTCCGGCCGGGGTGCCGAGGGTGTGCACGCCGGTCAGCAGGTCGGGCAGGGCGGTACTCAACGTCTCCGGCGCGCGGCCGGTGTCCTGGTGGTCCGTCACGGGTTCTCCTCATCGGCCGATCGGGGTGGCGTACAGGTCGTAGCTGCGTGAGTCGTCGAAGCGGTCCAGCACCTCGGCCAGCAGGCGTTCCGCGCCCGCTTCCGGGACACGAACGGCGGTGCGGTCCAGCCGGCCCACCACACGGGCCAGGGCCAGGGCGGCCCAGGCGGATCCGCCGGGGAGGCCGGGGATTCCGTCCAGCCAGACGCCGAGGCAGGCGGCGCCGGCGGCGATCAGGGCGTAGCGGTCGGCGAGGGCGTAGACCCGGGGGCTCAGGCCGCGGGGGGAGGGCCGGACCGCGGGACCCGCACAGTCCTCGCGCAGGAGCCGCAGCTCGGTCACGAGCGCGTCGGCCGCCTCGCCCAGGGCCTCGGCGAACTCGCCGCGGGCGGCCCGGGCCTCGCGGGCCATGTCCTCGAGCGAGCCGAGCAGCGTGTCGCCGTCGGCGGAGCGGGTCAGTTCGTCGTGGCGTACCGGGGACAAGCCGGCGTCGAACAGGCGGAACAGTCCGGCGCGGACGGCGCGGTCCGGCCCGGCCTGCGCCGCCGGGGCGGTCAGGGTGGGGACGCGCAGGAGATGCTCGACGATGGCGGAGCGGCTGGCGGCCGTGCCCGCGCTGCCCAGCCCGATCATCGGCAGGTCGCGGGCCGCCTTGTGGAACAGCCCGTAGACGCCGCCGGTGACGTAGGACTCGGCGCCCAGGACGATGGACAGGTCGTACACCATCTCGGTGAGGACCGTCGGCAGCAGGTACTTCACGGCCGAGCTCAGGGCCCGGCTCTCGCGCGGCAGCAGGTGCACGGCCCGGGTGGCGACGAGGGAGAGGCAGTCGCACACCAGCAGGTCGGTGAAGGCGTCCACGAGGGCGGAGCGGGTGCGGGCACTGCGCAGCGAGGCGCGGCTGCGGGAGCGGTGGGCCCGGGCGAAGGCGACGGCGGTGCGCAGCGCGGTGTCGGCGCAGCCGAGCGCCATCGAGGGGCCGACGGCGCGGGTGACGGGGAAGACCCGTTCGGCGAGCGGCGCGCCGCCCCCCTCGGCGCCGAGCATCCGGCCGGGGCCCAGCCGGTGAGCGGTGAATTCCAGGCCTTGTACGACGCAGCCCCTGATGCCGCTGGTGCGCCGCCTGGGCAGCAGGGCGACGCCCTCGCCGCCCGAGCGGGGACCGGGCAGCAGGAAGGCGGTGCTCGCGTCGTCACCGGCCTCGGGGGTGTGCGCGAACACCACGAGCGCGTCGGCGCGCGCGGCGTTGTTGAGCGCCTCCTTGCGGCCGTCGAGCCGGTGGCCCCCGGCGTCCCGCACGGCCGTGAGGCGGTTGTGCAGGAAGTCGTTGCCGGGGGCCGGCTCGGGGTAGGCGCACGCCATCCGGCCGCCGGACAGCAGCAGGTCGGCGGTGCGCCGCCGCTGCTGCCCGGAGCCGCCCGCCCAGACGACGGCCGCCGCCAGGTACGAGGTCATCCCGTAGCCGAGGCCGAGGGAGGCGTCCCGGCGGAAGACGGCGCGCAGGATCCGGGCGAGCACGTCGAGGCGGTCGAGCCGGCCGCCGAGTTCGCGCGGGACGAACTCGGCGTTCAGCCCGAAGGTGTCGAGGACCCGTTCCCCGACGGGCAGAAGCTGCTGCCGTCCGTCGGCGGCGAGGATGTGGTCCGCGCCCAGCGGGTTGCCGGGGTCGTCGAGATCGCCGAGCTCGTGCTCGAGCCGTGCTGTACGTTCCCGCACGGCCCGCTCGGCGGCCTCCGCCCTGTTCACCACCGTGGTCATGGCTGTCTCCGTCCTCGTCTCGGTCGCGCTCCCGCCCCTGCCTAACCGGCGTGACTCAAGAGGCCCTCAAGCCCCGACCGGCAGGCTCGGGGTCGTCGTGTCCGGTCGGTACGAGGGGCACGACCCTGCCCTCGCTGTCGACCTGCACGCCGCCCAGCCAGATGCCGCCGTAGGCCACCAGCGCGTACCAGACCGGCCGGACCAGGCGGTCCACCGCGAGCCGGGTGAGTGTGCGCCGTGCGCCGCCGGCGAGCCGGCCGACGTCGTCGGTGATCGTCATGTGTGTCCCTTTCGTTCGGCTGTAGGGGGCAGGAACGGTCCCCGACGGCCCTCGGCGGCGTCTCGAGAACCGCTCGGGGTGACCGGGGCACAAGCGCCGCTCGAGCGGTGTTCGAGCGGCACGTGGTCGACTGGTGACGCGTACGCACGAGGGGGCGCATGCGTGCGACGAGGCGCGGAGGGGGTGGGTCGGGAGATGTCCCACCGGGATCTGGTCGACCGGGTGACGGCCGTGGAGCACTTCACGGCGGCGCCGGACTCCGACAAGGCGCTCGCGGCCGGTGTGCGCGCCTACGCCCGCCATCGCGAGGGGCTGCGCGGCTGTGACGGGGGCGTCACCCTGCGCCTGCCGGAGCGGCCCGGCCGGTACGTCCGCATGGACCGGTGGCGTGGCATGACCGCACTGCTGCGGTCGACGCACCAGAGGGGCCATCTGCACCGTCTCGCCCTGGTGACCGCGCTGGCCTCGGCCGAGCACGAACTGGCCGTCAGCGTGGGCAGCATGCCCGCCGCGGTACCGCTGGCCGACGCCTCGCGCGTGGTGCTGGTGCGGGCGGAGGTCGACGAGGAACCCGACCGGTTCGAGATGAGCTTCGGCGCGCTCGCCGGCCAGTGCGTCACCGCCGAGGGCTACGGCGGCAGTGAGCTGCTGCGCTCGGTGGTCGACCCCCGCTGTTACACCGGCCTGCTGTGGTGGGGGACCGCCGAGGCCCACGACCGCGCCCTGGCCGGCCCCGGGTACCGCGACCGCCTCTCCTCGCTCAGGTCGACGGCCCGGCTGACGGAGCATCGCGCGGAGCCCCTGCGCGGGGCCTGAGGGGCGTCGCCTCCGGCCGGCGCGGCCGCCGTGCCGCTCCCCCACCCCTCCCCGAGCCGTCCTCGAGTCCGCCGCGCCAGGGTCGGGAGCATGGACGCTCCTTTGTCTCTCACCGTCGTGCGCGGCACGCCCACTCCCGAGGAACTCGCCGCGATAACCGCCGTGCTGCTCGCCCGGTTGCGGTGCGCCGCAGGTCAGGACGGGGCGCCGGAGGAGGCGCCGCGCCGGGCCGGCTGGGGCGGCGGACGCCCCCGCCGGCGCCCCCCGGTCGGCTGGTCCCGGGGCTGAACCGTGCCGTGGGCCCCGCCCGGCGGCACCCGTGTCGAGCGTCCCTCTAGACGTCGGGCCGTACGTTCGAGAGCGCAGGGTTCCGGGCGCACGGGCCACGGGTCGGGCGCCCGCATCCGACGATCTGCCAGGGGGACCCCACCTATGTCTCACCACCACACCTTCACCGACCTCATGCTGGAGAGAGCGGAGCGCGCTCCCCACCGGGAGGCCCTGCTCCTGCTGCCGGAGAGCGAGGAGCGCGGCCGTCCGCACACGGTCTCGTACGGCGCCCTGGACGCGGCCGCCCGCGAGCTGGCGGGCTGGCTGCAGGCCCGCGGCGCCACCGGCGAACGGGTACTGCTGCTGCACACCTCGCGTCGCCAGTTCGCCGTCTCGTTCCTGGCGTGCCTGTACGCCGGCGCCATCGCCGTGCCGGTCCCGCCCAGGGGCGGCATGCGTCACCACGCCGCGCGGGTGAGGGGCGTCGTCAAGGACGCGGCACCCTGCGCGGCCTTCACCGACGCCGCGCTGGCCCCGGACGTGTCACGGCTGCTGGCGTCCTGCGGCTACGGCTCCGTGCCCTGCCTGGCCGCCGACGCGGTGCCGGCCCGCAGCCCGTGGCGGCGGCCGCCCCAGTCCTCGGACACGGTCGCCTACCTGCAGTACACGTCCGGGTCCACCGGCGCCCCGCGCGGGGTCGTGGTGACCCACGGCAACCTCCTCGCGAACCTGCGGGCGATCGGGACGGCGCTCGGCGCCGAGCCCGGCGAACGGATCGGCGGGTGGCTGCCGTTCCACCACGACATGGGTCTGGTGGGCCAGTTGCTGCTGCCGCTGTGGCTGGGCGGCACGTCCGTCCTGCTGTCCCCGGAGGCGTTCCTGAAGCGGCCCGCGCGCTGGCTGGAGGCGATCGGCCGGTACGGCGTCACCCTGAGCGGCGCGCCCGACTTCGCCTACCGGCTGTGCGCCCGGCAGGTCACCGACGAGCAGGTGGCGGGGCTGGACCTGTCCGGCTGGCGGACGGCGGTCACCGCCGGTGAGCCGGTGGCCGCCGCGACGTGCGAGGAGTTCACCCGGCGGTTCGCGCCGGCCGGCTTCGACCCGGCCGCGCTGACGCCCTGCTACGGACTGGCCGAAGCCACTCTCCTGGTCTCCGGCGGAGGTGCGGACGGGGTCCGCGATCCGGGGCCGGTCGTGCACCCGGCCGACGGGGAGGCACTGGAGCGCAACGAACTGTGCCCGCCGCGGGCGGGCGGCTCGCAACGCCGGCTGGTCGCGTGCGGCCGGCCGACGGGGGGCGAGGTGAGGATCGTCGACCCGGACTCGTCCGACGAGGTGGAGGACGGTTCGATCGGCGAGATCTGGGTCCGGGGCACCGGGGTGGCGGGGGGCTACTGGCGTGACCGGACCGCGACGGCCGAGACCTTCGACGCGGTGACCGCCGGAGGCGAGGGCGGATTCCTGCGCACGGGCGACCTGGGGGTCCTGCTCGACGGGCGCCTCCATGTGACCGGCCGTCTGAAGGACATGATCGTGGTCGCCGGCCGCAACCTGTATCCGCAGGACCTGGAGCACGCGGTGCAGCGGATCAGCGCGCTCTTCGGCACGGGCACGGCGTTCTCCGTGTCCGGGGACCGTGAACGCCTGGTCGTCGTGCAGGAGTTGCGCACCCATCAGCGGTACGGAGTGGACCTCGCCGGGCTGGCCGTCGACGTCGAGCGGTGCCTGGCCGAGGAGTTCCAGATCAGCGTGGACGGTGTGCTGCTGGTACGGCCGGGCACCATACGGCGCACCACCAGCGGCAAGGTGGAGCGGGCGGCCACGCGCCGGCTCTTCCTCAACGGCGGGATCAGGCCCCTGCACCAGCGTCTCGACGAGGAGCTGGTCGCCGCGGCCGGACGGTCCGGCGCGGCACGCACATGGTGAACGTGTCCGAGAGGAGCTGGGGATGAGCGGATCGGGGCGAGGTCTGCCGGACGAGCGGGGGTACGTCGAATGGTTCACGGAACGGATCGCCGAACGCGCCCGGCGTGAGGTGCGCGAGGACATGCCGCTGATCGAGTGCGGTCTGGACTCCGTCGCGCTGCTGGGCCTGTACGGGGACGCGGAGACCGCGTTCGGTCCGCTGCCGGACCACCCCGTGGAGGTCTGGCCGTACTCCACGATCCGCGGCCTCGCCCGCCGCCTCGCCGTCCGGGACGGCCGCGCGGACCGGCGGGCGGGCATCCGCACGGCGTTCGTCTTCTCCGGCCAGGGCTGTCAGCACCCGCGGATGACGGCGGGGCTGTACCGGCACTGCACCGCCTACCGGCAGCATCTCGGGGAGGCCGACGAGGCGCTGGCCCCGCACCTGGGGCGCTCGGTGGTGGAGCTGCTGACCGAGGAACGGCCCGAGGTGCACGAGACGGCGCTGGCCCAGCCCGCCCTGTTCGCCGTGGAGTACGCGCTGGCGACGACGCTGCTGGAGGAGGGCGTGCGGCCGGTGGCCGTGGCGGGGCACGGCGTCGGGGAGTTCGCCGCGGCCACCGTGGCGGGCGCCCTGCCGCTGGCCGCGGCCGCCGGACTGGTCGCCGCCCGTGGCACGTTGATGCAGCGCATGCCCGCGGGCGGCGGGATGATGGCGACCTGCGCGGACCCCTACGAGGCCGCCGAGGCGGCGACGGCGGAGCCCGGTGTGTCGATCGGCGCGCTCAACGCGGCCCGCGCCACCGTGCTGACCGGTGACCTCGCCGGGCTGGAGCGCGCCCGCCGCCGGCTCGCCGACATCGGCATCGCCAGCACGTTCCTCCAGGTGCGGCACGCGTTCCACTCGCCCCTGATGGAGCCGGTGGCCCCGCTCTTCGAGGAGCTGGCCCGCCGCGCGCCGGCGGGCGAGGCGGCGCTGCCCTACTACTCGACGGTTCACGGCCGCCGCTACGACGCCCCGCTGGACGCCGCGTACTGGGCGCGGCAGATCACCTCCCCGGTGCGCTTCACCGACGCCGTGCGCGCCCTGCTCACGGAGCAGTCGCCGACCCATGTGGTGGAGATCGCGCCCAAGGCGGTTCTCACCCCCTTCCTCCGCCGCATGGGCGGTCCCCGGGGGCCGGCCTGTCTGGCCGTCTGCCGCTCTCCCCGCACCAACGCCGTCGACCTGGCCGGCGTTCTCTCGGCCCTCGACGCGGGCCCGCTGTCCGACGACCCCGACGCCCCGGAGTGAGCACCGCGGGCGGCGGGGAGGCGTCAGGCGGGTCACGGGACCCAGCCCGCCTCCTCCGCGATGCGAATGGCGTCGACCCGGTTGCGGGCGTGCAGTTTGTCCACGATGGCCGTCAGATAGTTACGGACGGTGCCCGGGGTGAGGAACAGCTGCTCGGCGATCTCCGCCGCGTCGGCACCCCGCGCGGCCAGGCGCAGCACCTGGGTCTCACGGGGCGACAGCGGATTGTCCGGCGCCTCCCAGGCGGCCAGTGCCAGTTCGGGGTCCACCACCCGCCCGCCCCCCGCCACGGTCCGCACCGCCTGCGCGAGCCGGTCCGGGGGCGAGTCCTTGAGCAGGAAGCCGGAGACCTGGGCCGACATCGCCCGGCGCAGGGTCCCGGGGCGCCCCAGGCTGGTGAGGATCAGACTCCGGCACTCCGGCAGCCGGGTGCGCAGCTCCGCGGCGGCGGTCAGCCCGTCGGTGCCGGGGAGGTCGATGTCGATGACGGCCACGTCGGGACGCGCCTCGAGCGCGGTCTTCACGATGAGGTCGCCCCGGTCGACCGACGCGACCACGTTCAGATCCGGTTCCAGTTCCAGCAGTGCCACCAGGGCACCGCGGATCATGTGCACGTCTTCGGCGAGCAGGATCCTGACCGACAGCATTCGTTCCCCCTGTTGTTCCCCCGTGACGCCCGCGAGCCGGCGTCATGCCGCGGACGCGTTCCGCGCACCCGCCTCCGTGACGGCGGGACGGACCGGCGCCTCGGCCACGAGCCGGAACCGGCCGTCCTTCGTCACGGTGGTGAGCGTGCCGCCGATCTCGGCGAGCCGGGTGCGCAGGTTGCCCAGACCGCTGCCGCTGCAGCCGTCCGCCACGCGCGGCCTGTCCTGACGCGTCACACCGTCGTTGACCAGGGTCAGTCGCACTCGCTCCCCTTCCACGGCGGCCGTGATCTCGCATGACTGGACCTTGCTGTGCCTGAGGATATTGGTGATCCCCTCCCGGAGGGCAGTGGCCAGCACGGTGTCCACCAGCGGGTGCAGCCGTCCGCAGTCGATGTCCGTCTCGACGCGCACGTCCGCCGCGGTCATCACCTCGGTCACCGCCTCCGCCTCCGTCTCCAGCGACATCTCGCGGTATCCGCTGGCCACGAGGCGTACGTCGGCGAGAGCCTGCCGGGAGACGCCGAGCACCCCGGCCACCTCCTCACGCGCGCGGTCCGGGTTGGCCGGGATGAGACGGTGGATCAGCTCGCTCTTCAGCGTGATCGTGGACAGGCTGTAGCCGAGCAGGTCGTGCAGGTCCCGGGCGAACCGCAGCCGTTCCTGGGTCACCGCCATGCGGGCCATCTCGGCGCGGGCCGCGTGGACTTCGCGCACCAGGTCGGTGAGCCGGGTCAGCCCGTAGATGACCAGCCCGGTCAGCGCCGTGGAGATGGTGAAGTACCCCGCCTCCGGGGTGTGCACCCCGTCGAGCACGGACCAGACCAGCACCGTGCCGGTGACCGCCCCGTAGCAGGGCCAGGCGAGCCGTGCGGGCAGCAGCAGGAGGATCGAACCGCCGAGCGGTCCGGCCATGCTTCCCCAGGCGACCCCCAGCCACACCATGGGGACAAAGGTGAGCAGCGCCTGCACGCACAGGGCGAGCGCCCGGCGACGGCGGGACCACCGCCGGGCGCTCGACGAGGTGACCATGAACTGGACGGCGTAGAGCGTCAGGACCGCGCCCACGCACACGGCGAGACCGACTCCGCCGGAGACCACGTTCTGGACGTTCAGCAGAGTGATGATCCCGAAGGCCGAGATGACGGTGATGCTGATGCCCTGTGCCAGTTGTGGCGCGAGTATCTCCGGGCGGTCGCCGGTCCGTCTCGCCCCTGCCGCAGGGCTCCGCATCACTGTCTCCCCCTATCCGGATCCTCCCCGACGATGCGCTGCGGCGCTCCGAGAGTCCGAAAAGTACTGGACGAGCGGCCCGCTCGCGCCGAACCCGCGTGTGGGATTCGAGAAGATCTGTGACCGAACTATAGGGGGTGACGGCACGTTAGGAAGGCTTTGTGCTAGTCCTGACGGCTTCAGACGGGCAGCGGAACGGGGTTCAGCTCGTCGAACGACGCGGGGCGGTCCCGATGGCCCAGAACCACCGGTACGTCGTACAGCCGTCCGGGGCCGAACCGCGCGTAGAACGACCGTAGTCCGGGGACCACCACCTTCACCACCGGGACCCCCACGTCGGGCCGTGTCTGGTCCAGCACCAGCAGGTCCATGCCGTGCCGGGTGACCAGTTCACGGATGTCCTCGACGTCCGCGAGGAGATCGTCCCGCCGCCGGCGCGCGGGCCAGTCGCCCGGTCCCCGCCCCCGCTGCCCCGGGTCGGGCAGCAGCTGCGGCTGGCCGGGTCCGGCCGCCCCCGGCTGCGGGCAGGGCAGCATCTGGGCGGCCTCGGTGAGGGCCCGGCGCAGGGCGACCCCCGGCTCGAAGTGGGCCCCGAAGCCGCACACCAGGTCCGCGGGCGGCCCGTCGGCGGGCCCCGACACCGCGGCCACCACGGGCACCCCGAGGTCGGAGGTGAGGTCCAGCGCCCACACCGTACGGCCGGCCCGCCCGAAGGCGTCGCGCAGCCCGGCGAGCCACGGCTCGTCGAAGGCGTCGAGGTCGAGGGCGGGCAGTCGCAGCCGGTTGTACCACCACACGGCCACCGCGTCCCGTTCCACGAGCTCCAGGAACCCCTGCACCAGGGCGTCCTCCAGGCTGCTGCCGGCCGCGTTGCCGTTGGAATCGGCCCACAGGCCGTCGGCGGCGCCCTGCGGCGAGGAGTCGAAGTACAGGGTGGAGGTGGGCAGCAGACGGTGGGTGCCGCCGGTGAGCGACCACACGGGCGTCCAGTCGGTGGGCGCCGTGACGTCGAAGGGGCGGCCCACCCGGTGGAAGGGTCCGTGCACGGCGTTCCACCGGTCGGCCTCCGCGAACTGCCGTTGGTGGAAGAGCTGGTAGGTGTTCGGGTGGACGGCGGCGGCGCCGAGGCCGGCGCAGCTGTCGCGGATGGTCAGCTCGTCCCCCTGACGGGAGGCGCAGTAACGTTCCACCGCCTCGCAGAGCGCGCTGGCCCGCGCCTGGTCCGCGGTCAGCCCCTTGCCCCCGCTGCGGGAGCGCAGCACCCGGCGCACCCCGGACGGGGAGTGGCCCGCCAGGGCGAGGTTGTGCCCGGAGTCGTAGGCGTGCAGCCCTTCGGGCATCCCGGGCAGCGGGCGGATGGCGGTGACGATGCCGGTGAGCGGACCGACCAGGTCCCGGTGGCGTTCGAGCATGCGCTCGGCCGACAGGGCCCGGTCGTTGCTCCCGCCGCCGCACGCCTTGGGCCGCGAGACCGGCACCACGGGCCGCCGGGTCCGCTCCGCCACCATGCCGGGGTCGCCGCAGTCCGGGCACTGCGGGCGCCGGTGCACCGGATGGTGGGTGCTGCGCAGTGTCAGGCTGTCCAGCGTGCACACCGCGCGCTGCTCGGGACACCGCACGCCCGCCAGCCACTTGGACGCCTCCAGGACGGCGCTGTGCAGTCCCAGCATGCGTACCGCCGCGAGCGACGGGGACGGCCGGGTGACCGGTCCGTCCAGACCGAGCACCCGCTGCACCTCGAGTTCCGCCCGCCGGTGCTCGCGCAGCCGGTGCGCCAGACAGCTCCAGCAGGGCCCGTCCTCGTCCGCCCCGAACACCGGCCCCGTCCACGGCTCGGCGCCGAACGGCCGGGCCAGCAGCCAGGGCCGCCCCTGGCCGCGCAGCCGCGCGGCCAGGGGGCGGAGCCCTGGATGCAGGTAGTCCTCGCAGAGGACCAGGGCGAAGGCGGCGTCCGCGTCGGCGGGCACGGCGCCCAGGCCGGCCGCCCGGCAGGCGGCCCGGGCCTGTTCGCCGTCCACGTCGCCGACCGTGTACAGGGCCACCGGGGTGTCCCGTACCCGCCGCTCGGCCGCCGCGCCCTCGAGACCCGCGCGGTCCCAGTACGCGGCGGCGGACCGTCCCTCGGCGCGGGCGTCCTCCTGGCACCGGCCCTCGGACCGGTACCCCACCAGGTTGGCCTCGGCGAGACGGCGCACCAGGCGGCCCGCCACGTCGACGGGCATCGCCGCCGCGGCCTCCCGCAGGAGCTGGGGCAGGGTGCGGCTGCCGTCGAGCAGGTGGACCAGGGTCTCCGCCCCGGCTCCCCGTACCGTCATCACGTCCTGGTCGGACAGCAGGAAAACGGCCTCTCCGGGTACCGCCTCGGCCCGTACATGGCGCTTGAACGCGACGTACGGGCCGGAGGCGGGGGATTCCGTCCCGGTCACTCACTCACCCCGGAGGACGGGCAGCTCCGGGGACCAGCAGGTGCACCAGCGGGCACCGGCCGGCTCGACGCCCGCTCCGCTCAGGCTCTCGACGACGGGCTCCTCGCCGGCTCCGCCCGCGACGCCGGCCGGCAGTCCGAACTCCGCGAGGACCGCTTCCCGTCCGGTCTCCAGGCGCCGGGCCAGATCCGGCTCCAGGCCGGTGCGCGCCGCCAGTTCCGCGAATCGGACGACCTCTTCTGCCACGTTCATGTGTGCCCCCTGTGATGAACGGAAGCGAAGGCGTTGCGCCTTCGCAGGACAAGTCGAACTGTTCTGCGCCGAACCGGAGTTCGCTCGGCGCCGCACCGGAAGTCTGCGGGGGGACGCGCCCCGGGCGGCAGTGCCTCGTTCACAGGACGCCCATGACATTTTCATGCGGCAGCGCATGCCTCACTCACTGGGCCGCGCGGGGTGCCGGCTGACAGTCTCGGTGGCCGGATCCCGTACGGGCCGCCACGGGGACGGTGAGGCGGCTTCGCCCAAGGGGGAGAGACACATGCAGATCAAGGTTCTCGGGTCACTCACCGCACACGAGCGCGGGGTCCCGGTGGTGCCCACCGCCGCCAAGCCCCGTCAGCTGCTGGCCCTGCTCGCGCTGCACGCCGACCAGGTGGTCGGCGTGCCCACGCTGATGGAGGAGATCTGGGGCGAGAACATCCCCCGCAGCGCCTCCACCACGCTGCAGACGTACATCCTCCAGCTCCGCCGGAAGATCGCCGCCGCGCTGCACGACGACCCCCGGCGCGACGCCAAGGACGTGCTGGTCACCCGGCTCGGCGGCTATCTGCTGAGGGTGTCGCCGGGGCAGGTCGACGCCCACGAGTTCGAGCAGTTGGCGGAGAGCGGGCGCACGGCCTTCGAACTGGGCGACTACCGGTCCGCCTCGGACGAGCTGCGACGCGCCCTCACGCTGTGGCAGGGCCCCGCCCTGGTCGACGTGCCGGCCGGCTCCGTCCTCGCCCTGGAGGTGCTGCGGCTCAACGAGGAGCGCACGGCCGCTCTGGAACGGCGCATCGAGGCCGACCTGCGGCTCGGCCGGTACGCCGAGGTGGTGCCCGAACTGCGGGTGCTGGCGGCGCGTCACCCGCTGCACGAGGGCTTCTGCGGGCAGCTGATGCGGGCCCTGCACCACACGGGCAGCAGCTGGCGGGCCCTGGAGGCCTACCAGCGGCTGCGCGGCTGTCTGGTGCGGGAGCTCGGCCTGGAGCCGTCCGCCCCGCTGCAGGGGCTGCACCAGGCGGTCCTCTCCGGGGACCCGGACCGGGCCCTGCACGCCGCCGCCGCCGCGGACTGACCGGCCCTGCCGCGCTCCCCGCGGTCACGGGCCCGGTCCCGTACCACCCCTCCCCCGGGCCGCCGCCGGCCTCTCCTCCCCAGAGGCCGGCGGCGGTCGAGCCGTTCTCCAGGGAACGTGCCGAACAACTTCGAGGGGGCGTCCCTACGCTGCGGCAATGACGACCTTCGACGAACTGCTCGCCCTCGCCCCGGCCCCCGATCTGCGCCGCTCCACCGACGAGCTGACCCGGCTGAAGGAGGAGCTGAGCCGCGGCCCCGACCCGGCGGCCACCCGGCGCCAGCACGCCAAGGGCAAGCTCACCGCCCCCGAGCGGCTGGCACTCCTCTTCGACGAGGACACGTTCACCGAGATCGAGCCGCTGCGCCGGCACCGCGCCACCGGTTTCGGGCTCGAGGGCCGCAAGCCGCACGGCGACGGAGTGGTCATCGGCTGGGGCCTGGTCCACGGCCGCACGGTGTTCGCCTACGCCCACGACTTCCGCGTGTTCGGCGGCGCCCTCGGCGAGGCCCACGCGGAGAAGATCCACAAGGTGATGGACCTGGCGGACGCGGCCGGCGCCCCGGTCGTGGGGCTGAGCGACGGCGCCGGCGCCCGCATCCAGGAGGGGGTCACCGCGCTCGCCGGGTACGGGGGCATCTTCCGCCGCAACACCCGTTCCTCCGGTGTGATTCCGCAGATCAGCGTCGTCCTCGGCCCGTGCGCGGGCGGCGCCGCCTACTCCCCCGCGCTGACCGACTTCGTGTTCATGGTGCGGGGCACTTCCCAGATGTTCATCACCGGCCCGGACGTGGTGCAGGCGGTCACCGGGGAGCAGATCACCCACGACGGCCTCGGCGGCGCCGACGTCCACTCGACCCGGTCGGGAGTCTCCGGGTTCGTCTACGACGACGAGGCGGAGTGCCTGGCGGACGTGCGGCACCTGCTCTCCCTGCTGCCCCAGAACAACCGCGAGCTCCCGCCCGCGGTGCGGTCGGGCGACCCGGCCGACCGGCGCAACGACGCCCTGACCACGCTCGTGCCGGCCGACCCCCAGCAGTCGTACGACATGCGCGCCGTGATCGAGGAGATCGTCGACGACGGCGACTACTTCGAGGTCCACGAGAACTGGGCCCGCAACGTGGTCTGCGCGCTGGCCCGCCTCGACGGCGAGGTCGTCGGTCTGGTGGCGAACCAGCCCGCCGCGCTGGCCGGTGTGCTCGACATCCACGGCTCCGAGAAGGCCGCGCGGTTCGTGCAGACGTGCGACGCCTTCAACATCCCCCTGATCACGCTCGTCGACGTCCCCGGCTTCCTCCCGGGGGTCGACCAGGAGCACAACGGCATCATCCGGCACGGCGCCAAACTGCTGTACGCCTACTGCAACGCGACGGTCCCGCGCATCTCCCTGGTCGTCCGCAAGGCCTACGGCGGCGCCTACATCGTGATGGACTCCCGCTCGATCGGCGCCGACCTGTCGTTCGCCTGGCCGACCAACGAGATCGCCGTGATGGGCGCGGAGGGCGCCGCGAACGTCGTCTTCCGCCGCGAGATCGCCGCCTCCGACGATCCGGACACCACCCGGGCGCGGCTCATCAAGGAGTACAAGGCGGAGCTGATGCACCCCTACTACGCCGCGGAGCGCGGCCTGGTCGACGACGTCATCGATCCGGCGGAGACCCGTTCCGTCCTCGTCCGCTCCCTCGCCATGCTCCGCCGGAAGCAGCCCCACCTCCCCGAGCGCAAGCACGGCAACCCGCCCATGTGACGCACCGCGCGCACGTGGCGGAGCCCGGGAGTCGTATCCAGCTCCCGGGCTCCTGGGGATGCCACCCAATTGCGCACGCCGACGGCGCTTGAGAGGACGGATCAGTCGTCAGGCCGTCGTGTTCTTCCTTTGAACTACCGCGCCGTGCAAGAGGCGCAGGCGAGAGTCGAACTCGCATCCGACGGCGTTCGTCCGTCCCCGGTCGCCGGTCACAGGCTCTCTCGCCGCGAGAGTCACTGGAGCTCATCAAAGGGATGCTGGGATCGCTATGAACAACGCCGAGTCCTCGACCGCCGCGTCCGGCCTCACCTGGTTCAAGAGCAGCTACAGCGGAGCCGAGGGCGGCGACTGTGTAGAGGTCGCGGCCGGTACGGCAGTTGTCCACGTCCGGGACTCCAAGGCCGCCGCCGGGCCCGTCGTCACGGTCTCGCGTGACGCCTGGGCGGGGTTCGGCGGGCCGGCCTCCTCGGAGCGGAGCGTCTGACACGCGTACGGCGCGAGAGCCCTGCCGAATCCTTCAGGACGGCAGGGCTCTCGCATGGACCGGGCCGACCACCGAACAACGGGCGCGGCCGGCCGGGACAAGGGGCGATTTTCGGCCTGTTCATTGTTCAAGCGGATCCGGTCATCGGGCGGTCTGTCCTTGCTGACAGATGATCAATAACCTTGTGCGGTACATGAATCACGATCACAGGGAGCCCCATGTCCACCGCCCAGCAGGTGCCCGACATCCTCTCGCCCGAGTTCGCCGCCGACCCCTATCCGGCCTACCGCGTGATGCGCGAGTCCGCGCCCCTCATCTGGCACGAGGCGACCAAGAGCTACATCGTGTCGCGCTACGAGGACGTCGAGCGCGTCTTCAAGGACAAGGCCGGCGAGTTCACCACCGACAACTACGCCTGGCAGATCGAGCCGGTGCACGGCAGAACGATCCTCCAGCTGAGCGGGCGTGAGCACGCCGTGCGGCGCGCGCTGGTCGCGCCCGCGTTCCGCGGCAAGGAGCTGGAACAGAAGTTCCTGCCGGTCATCGAGCGGAACTCCCGTGAACTGATCGACGCCTTCCGCCACAAGGGCGCCGCCGACCTCGTCGACGACTACGCGACCCGCTTCCCGGTCAACGTCATCGCCGACATGCTGGGCCTGGACAAGGCCGACCACCCCCGCTTCCACCGCTGGTACACCGCGGTCATCGCCTTCCTCGGCAACCTGTCGGGCGACCCCGAGGTGACGGCGGCCGGTGAGCGGACCCGGGTGGAGTTCGCCGAGTACATGCTGCCGATCATCCGCGAGCGCCGGGAGAACCCGGGCGACGACCTGCTGTCCGCGCTGTGCAGCGCCGAGGTCGACGGCGTACGGATGAGCGACGAGGACGTCAAGGCGTTCTGCAGCCTGCTGCTGGCCGCCGGCGGCGAGACCACCGACAAGGCCATCGCCGGCATCTTCGCGAACCTGCTCGCCCACCCCGACCAGCTCGCCGCCGTCCGCGCCGACCGCTCGCTGATACCGCGCGCCTTCGCGGAGACCCTGCGGTACACCCCGCCGGTCCACATGATCATGCGGCAGTCCGCGACGGAGGTCACCGTCAGCGGCGGCACCATACCCCCCGGCGCCACCGTCACCTGCCTGATAGGCGCCGCCAACCGGGACGAGCGGCGGTACGCCGACCCGGACCGATTCGACATCTTCCGCGAGGACCTCACCACCACCACGGCCTTCTCCGCCGCCGCCGACCACCTCGCCTTCGCGCTCGGCCGGCACTTCTGCGTCGGCGCGCTGCTGGCCAAGGCCGAGGTGGAGACCGGCATGAACCAGCTGCTCGACGCCATGCCGGACGTCCGGCTCGCCGACGGGTTCCGGACGGCCGAGGAGGGCGTCTTCACCCGCGGCGTGCAGAGCCTCCCGGTCCGGTTCACGCCGGTCCAGGGCTGACCCGCGCCGCCGGTCACCGCCGTACGCGTCACCGCCGTACGCGTCACCGCCGTACGCGTCACCGCCGTACGCGCGCACGCGCCGTGACCGGTCACCGTCGTACGCGCCGCCCCCGCCCCGGCCGGGTCCCGCCGCGCCGGGCCGCCCGCGGGGGCAGCGCCCCGGCATCCCCTCACGTATCGCCGGGGGGCGCTACTGCACCACCGGCGTGAACTGCACCGGCAGTTCCATCAGGCCCCGCATCCAGATCGACGGACGCCAGACCAGTTCCTCCGGCTCGACGGCCAGCACCAGGTCCGGCAGCCGCTCCAGCAGCGTCTCGACCGCCGTGCGCGCCATCACGTCCGCCAGCAGCGGGGCCGGGTACGGGCAGCGGTGCTCGCCGTTGGAGAAGGACAGGTGCGCGGCGTTCTCCGCGCCGACATGGCCCTCGGGCCAGATCTGCGGGTCGGTGTTGGCCGCGGCCAGGCCCAGGACCAGGCAGTCGCCGGCCTTGATCTGCCGGCCGCCGAGCTGCACGTCCCGTACCGCCCAGCGCCCGATGAAGTTCTGCGTCGGGGTGTCCAGCCACAGCACCTCGTTGAGCGCCTCGCCGACGCTGAGCCGGCCGCCCGAGACGTTCACGGCGAAGCGTTCGTCCGTCAGCAGCAGACGCAGCGTGTTGCAGATCCAGTTGGCGGTCGGCTGCTGGGCCGCCGCGATCACCGAGATGAGGTCCTGGACGACCTCCTCGTCCGTCAGCCCCGCCGGGTGCATCAGCATGCGCGAGGTGACGTCCGGGCCGGGCACGGCCCGCTTCTCCTTCACCAGCTGCCGCAGCCGCTCGCCCACCCTGCCGTACGCGGCGACCGGGTCCTCGCCCTCGCCGGCGTCCAGGGAGATCCGCAGGTCGTCGACGAACCGGAGGGTGTCGTCGCCGGTGGACGGCATGCCGCACATCTGGACCACGGTGCGCATCAGCAGGACGTGCACGTAGTCGGCCATCAGCTCGGCCTGGCCGCTGCCGGCGAACCGGGCGATGAGCTCGTCGGCGATCAGCAGGCACTCGTTGGAGAGCTCGAACTGGTCGACGCCCTCCAGCGCGTCGGTGATCACGCCGGCCCGCCGCCGGTGCTCGTCGCCCTCCGTGAACAGCACCGACGGCTGGTAGCCGACGAACGGCAGCAGCGGCCAGTCCTGCGGGATGTTCTCCCACTGGTTCCAGCGCCGGGAGTCCCGCGCGAACAGCTCGTCGTGGCTGGTCACATAGGTGACCTCGGTGTAGCCCAGCACCAGCCAGGCCGGGATGCCGCCGTCGAGCAGCACCGGCGCCACGGGGCCGTGGTCACGGCGCAGCATGCGGTACAGCTTCGACGGCGTCTGCGGGTACTCCGCCCCGGTCATGCTCACCGCCCCGGCGTGCGCGGGGCACCCGGGGGGCGGCTCGGCGCCGGTGCGGGCCAGGGACGCGAAGGGGTCGGCCTGATCGGTCACAGTGTCGCCTCCTTGGCGGTGGCCAGGTCGTGGAGGTGGTTCACGAGGGTGATCAGCACGTCCTTGCCGGAGGCCCGGACCCGGGCGTCGCAGTCCACCATCGGCACGTGCGCGGGGAGGGCGAGCGCCTGGCGTATCTCCTCCAGGGAGTACCGGGCGCCGTCGTCGTCGAACCGGTTGACGGCCACGACGAACGGCGTGCCGTGGTGCTCCAGCCGGTCGATGGCGTACCAGGAGTCGTCCATCCGGCGGGTGTCCACGAGGACCACGGCGCCGAGGGTGCCGGAGAACAGCCGGTCCCACAGGAACCAGAAGCGTTCCTGTCCGGGCGCGCCGAACAGGTACAGCACCATGCGGTCGTTGAGGCTGATCCGCCCGAAGTCGAAGGCGACGGTGGTCGTGGTCTTCGCCGCCACCCCGTCGGTCTCGTCGACGCCCACACCGGCCTGCGTCATCACCTCCTCGGTGTTCAGCGGCCGGATCTCGCTCACGGAGCGGACCAGGGTCGTCTTGCCCACGCCGAACCCGCCCACGACGACGATCTTCAGTCCCGTCTCCGCCGTGTCGCGGAGCGGTGTGCGGTGGGTGGGCAGCTCAGAGGTTGCGGAGTCCATGGAGCACCTCTTGGAGTAGGGCGGAATCGGGCAGGGAGGCGACGGACGCCGCCGCCCGCGGGTGGCGCGCGGTGATGCGCCCGGTGTCCAGCAGGTCCCCGAGCAGGATGCGTACGACCGTGACCGGCAGCCCGAGTTCCGCGGCGATCTCGACGACGGCGACGGGGTGTTCGCACAGGGCCAGGATGCGGGCGTGCTCCGACTGCATCCCCGGCGTCGGCGCGCTCTCGCTGACGATCAGGGTGACCAGGTCGAAGGAGTCGTCGGAGCGGCTGCGTCCGCCGGTGACCGTGTAGAGCCGGTCCGGGTCGCCCGTGTCGACGGGTTTGCGGGGAGTCACGAGGTGCCGTTCCCCGTGGCCCCGGTTCGCGGTTCGGCCCGCAGGTGGTCGCCGATCTGCTCCACCAGCTCCATCATCTGGTGGCCGACCACGCCCGGGTCGGCCTCCTCACCGGCGACGACGGCGAGGTGCGCGCCCTCGCCGGCCTCGACGATGAACAGCAGGCCGCCGTGGAACTCGGTCATCGACTGCCGTACGCCGCCGGTGCCGTCGCCGAACTCCATGGAGGCGCCCTGGGCGAGGGCCTGGATGCCGGAGCAGATGGCCGAGAGCTGGTCGGCGAGGTCGAGGGTCAGGTGCTCGCTCCAGCAGAGCTTGAGGCCGTCCCGGGAGAGGACCAGGGCGTGGCGTGCGCCGGGGGTCCGCTCCAGGAGCCCCTGCAGGAGCCAGTTGAGGCTGTTGTCGGTGGTCGTCTGCATGGTGGGTGTTGGGACGGTGGTGTCCGGCTGGCCGGTCACCGGCCCGTTCCTCCTATCTCACGTGCTCGAGCGGGAAGGGGCGCCGTCGCCCCGGACGCCGTACGGGGCCGGGGGCGGCGCCGTACGGGATGGGGTGGGACTAGGGAGCCGCCGGCGGCTGGGCGCCGTCGCCGGTGCCGGACGTGCCGGTGGGGCCGCTTCCGGGGTTGCCGCCTGTGGTGCCGTTGCCGGAGGCGCCTGTGGTGCCGTTGCCGGTGAGGCCGGCGATGCCGTTGCCGGACGTGTCGGTGACGCCGTTGCCGGACTGGCGGGCGCCGCGGTGGAAGGCGCCGAAGCGGGAGCCCGCGTCGCGCGCCCCGCGCCGTGCGGACCCCGTGTCGCCGGAGCGGGCGGCCGCCGACTGG
>MUNG01000128.1 GCA_002154585.1 Streptomyces pseudogriseolus | reverse complement strand
GCCGTCGACGGCCGCACCGTCCGCCACGTCCACCGTTGGGCCCAGGGCCTCCAGGTCCAGGACGCCGTACGGATCCTGCGCACCCACCCCAAGGCCGCCTCCGGCTCAGCGGGCGAGCTCGAGGCGACGCTCACCGCACACCCCGAACGCCGTGACATGGCCCAGCAGCTGACGACGCGTGCGCTGGCGGCCCTCTCCACGGTCAACGTCCGCGAAGCCTGCAATCCGCACCGAAGTGATGCCCTCGCCTTGGATTCCTTCATCCACGAAGGGGGAACGCTTTACGTCGTGGGCGAATCCATCGAGGATCCGCGCACCGGCCCGGGCGCCATGCCTCTGCTGACGGCGCTCGTCTCGTACGTGGTCGAGCACGGCCGGCGCATGGCCGAACGGTCATCCTCCGGTCGGCTCGACCCACCACTCACCCTCGTCCTCGACGACGTGGCGGCGGTGGCGCCCCTCCCCCAGCTCCCGGACCTCCTCGCGGCCGGCCCCGAGCGCGGCATGCCCACGGTGGCCCTTCTCCGCTCCCGCGAACAGGCCCGCACCCGCTGGCCGCACGCGGAACTACCCGTCTGACTCCGGGTCCGGCCGCTCCACGGCCAGCTCCAGCTCCCGCTCCCCCGGGTCGGGACCCAGCGTCGTCGTCACCCCGGTCTCGGTGAACCCGGCCCTGCGGTAGGCCCGCAACGCCCGCGCGTTGTCCTCGTGCACCAGCAGCCGCACCCGCTCGGCGCCCCGCGCCCACGCCCACTCGAGCCCGGCGTCGAACAGCACCTCCGTGAGCCCGATCCCCCGGTGCCCCGGCTGCACGTACACCCCGACCAGATGCCCCTGGAGCCGCTCGACGGGCAGCCCGGCCCAGTCCGTGCTCCCGGCCTCCTCCATCAGCACGGTGACCGTCCCGACCCACTCCCCGTCCGGCCCCTCGGCGATGATCTGCTGCGCCCCGGACGCCCCCGCGGCACTGCGCTCGGCCCGCCTTTGCCAGAAGGAGTCGGGCTCGGCGGCGGCGGACTCGTACGTCTCCATGAAGGCGATGGACGCCACGGGATCCCGCAACGCCTCCAGCCGCAAGGCCTTGGCCCGGGGCCACTCGTCGGCATGCAGGGAACGGACCTTGTAGCTCATGCGGCCACGGTAGTACCCGGGTACCACGGCCCCACAAGGGAATAAGGCCGCCGTCCGACGCCCGCCGCCCCCGCGCCGACGAGCATCGACCCATGATGACCGCGCAGCACCTCACGAAACGCTACGGCGGCAGGAACGGGAAGACGGCCGTCGACGACCTGACCTTCACCGTCCGCCCCGGCACCGTGACCGGCTTCCTCGGCCCGAACGGCGCCGGCAAGTCCACCACCATGCGGATGATCCTCGGCCTGGACGCCCCGACGTCCGGCAACGTCACCGTCGGCGGCCGCTCCTACGCCGCCCACCCCGCGCCCCTCACCGAGGTCGGCGCCCTCCTGGAGGCCCGCTCCGTCCACCCCGGCCGCACCGCCCGCTACCACCTGCGCGGCCTGGCCCTCACGCACGGCCTGCCGAAACGGCGCGTCGACGAGGTCCTGGACCTCACCGGCCTCACCCAGGTGGCGGACCGCAGGGTCAAGGGCTTCTCCCTCGGTATGGGCCAACGCCTCGGCATCGCCGCCGCGCTGCTGGGCGACCCGGCCACCCTCGTCCTCGACGAACCGGTCAACGGCCTCGACCCCGAGGGCGTCCGGTGGATCCGCACCCTCCTCAAGTCCCTCGCCGCCGAGGGCCGCACCGTCCTGGTCTCCTCCCACCTGATGAGCGAAATGGCCCTGACCGCCGACCACCTGATCGTCATCGGCCGCGGCCGCCTCCTCGCCGACACCACGGTCACCGACTTCGTACGGGACTCGGGGGCGGCCTCGGTCCGCGTGGTCACCCCCGACCCGGACGCCCTCACCGTCCTGCTCCAAGCCCCGGGCGTCGCCATCACGGACACCGCCGGGGCGCTGGACATCCGCGGCACGACCGCCGAACACATCGGCCGCACCGCCGCCGCCCACGGCATCCCCCTCTACGAACTCACCCCGTCCACGTCCTCGCTGGAGGACGCCTTCATGACCCTCACCCACGACGCCGTCGAGTACACCGCCCCTCAGGGAGCAGCCGCATGACCGCCACCGGCCTCCACCGGGTCACCCCGGCCCGCGTCCTGCGCTCCGAGTGGCACAAGCTGACGACGCTCCGCTCCACCTGGATCGGCCTCGGCCTCACCGTCGTCCTCACCCTCGGCACCGGTCTGCTCGTCGCCGCGAGCTACGAGGGCGGAGGCGGCGACGACGACATCGACACCGTCCTGATGATCCTGCTCGGCATGCAGTTCACCTACGTCGTGCTCGGCACCCTCGGCGTGCTGACCACGGCCGGCGAACACTCCACCGGCCAGATCCGGGCCACCATGACCGCCGTGCCCCGCAGGCTGCCGGTGCTCTGGTCCAAGGCCGCCGTGCTGGCCTGCGCCGGCTTCCTCACCGTGCTCACCGCCAACTTCGTCACCTTCCCGCTCGCGCAGACCTTCCTCACCGACACCGCGCACGCCGCCTCCCTCACCGACCCCGGCGTGGCCCGGGCCCTCGTCACCAACGCCGCGGGGCTCGCCCTCCTCGGCGTCCTCGCCCTGGCGCTCGGCTCGATGCTCCGCTCGGTCCCGACCGGCATCGGCGCCCTGATCGGCCTCACGATGATCCTTCCGGAGCTTCTCCCCCTGCTCCCCTACGACGTCGTCGACGACGCCGCCCGCCACTTCCCCGCCAAGGCCGTCGAAGCCCTCACCCACGCCACCCCGCAGCCCGGCATGCCCACACCGGGCGCCGCCCTCCTCTCGATGACCCTGTGGACGGCGGGAAGCCTCGCCCTGGCGGCCCTCCTGCTCAGGCGACGGGACGTATGACGGCCTTCCGCACGAGCGGCGCGACCAGCACCATGGACCGCGTGCCGGAGGACCAGACGGAGGACCAGACAGCGGAGCCCCTCACCCAGTACCTCCAGCGGACCGTGCAACGGGTGCGCGCCGTCGACCGGCGCCACCCGCTCCTCTGGGACCTGCACCTCACGGCCTTCTGGACGACGGCCGCGCTCATCGACTTCCACGGCGGCGGCTGGACCCGCATCACCCGGAACCCCGACGTTCACGACGGCCTGGTCCTCACCCTCGGTCTCGCCCTGACCGTCCCTCTCCTCCGACGCCGCGCCCACCCCCGCGCGGTGCTGCTCGTCATGGCACCGGCCCTGCTGGTCAACGCCTGGACCGGAGCTCTCCTCCAGGCGGCCCTCCTGCACCTGCTCGTCGTCTTCCACATCACCCTGCGCCGCCCGCTGCGCTCCCTGTGGTGGGTGGCGGCGGTGTCGACGGCCCCGGTCGTCCTGACGGTCCTGCGCCATCCGAAGGGCCCCGCCGACGAAGACCTCGGTCCGCACCTGATGTCCCTGCTCGTCGCGGTCGCCGTCGGCGTCACGGTCCGCACCCGCCGCGATCACACCGTGGCCCTGGAGGACCGCGCACACCGCCTGGAGATCGAACGCGACCAGCAGGCCCGCCTCGCCGCCGCCGCCGAACGCACCCGGATAGCCCGGGAGATGCACGACATCATCGGCCACAACCTGTCCGTCATCACGGGCCTCGCCGACGGCGGCCGCTACGCCGCCGCCAAGTCCCCCGAGCGTGCCGCACAGGCCCTGGACGCCATCGCGGGCACCAGCAGGCAGGCCCTCACCGAGCTGCGCCGCCTGCTGGACGTCCTGCGCGACGACGAGCCCGCCCCCGCCGACCTCACCCCCCAGCCGGCGCTCACCGACCTCGACCGCCTCCTCGACGGTGTCCGACGCGCCGGACTGCCCGTGCGGGCGACAGTCGAGGGCGCCCCGGCCATCTCCCCCGGCCGGCAGCTCACCCTGTACCGCGTCATCCAGGAAGCCCTCACCAACACCCTCAAGCACGCCGGCCCGGACGCCACCGCCGACATCGCCCTGTCCTACGCCGCCTCGGGAGCGGTGACGCTCACCGTCACCGACACCGGCCGCGGCGGCGCCCCGACGGCGAACGGCGGCCGGGGACTCACCGGAATGCGGGAACGCACAGCGCTCTACGGCGGCACCCTGGAGGCCGGCCCGCGCCCGCAGCGCGGCTGGCGCGTCCACCTGCTTCTCCCGGAGGATTCCACCCCGTGACCACCGTCCTCATCGCCGACGACCAGCCGCTCCAGCGCTTCGGCTTCCGCATGCTGCTGGAGAGCCAGGACGACATGACAGTCCTGGACGAGGCCGCGAACGGCACGGAAGCGGTCCGCAAGGCTGCGGAGCTCAGACCGGACGTCGTACTGATGGACGTCCGCATGCCCGGACTGGACGGCATCGAGGCCACCCGCCGCATCACCGCCTCCGGCGACCGCACCCGCGTCCTCATCCTCACCACGTTCGACCTGGACGAGTACGCCTACGCGGGACTCCGCGCCGGAGCCTCCGGTTTCCTCGTCAAGGACGCCCAGCCGGAAGACCTCCTCTCCGGCATACGCGCGGTCGCCTTCGGGGACGCCGTGGTGGCCCCCGCCCTCACCCGCCGCCTGCTGGACGCCTACGTCCACCATCTCCCCGTCGGCGGCAGCGCGTCCTCGTCCATGCCCTCCCCGCCCGACCCCCGGCTGGCGGCGCTGACGGACCGCGAGCGGGAGATCCTGACGGTCATCGGAAAGGGCTGGACGAACACGGAGATCGCCGCGCGTCTCCACCTCGCCGAATCAACGGTGAAGACCCACGTGGGCCGCGTCCTCGCGAAGACGGGTTCGCGGGACCGGGTCCAGGCGGTGATCTGCGCGTACGAAACGGGGTTGGTGCAGCCGTAGAAGAACGCGCCGTAAACGCAGAAAGCCCCCGTGCCGAATGGCACGGGGGCTCTCTATAAGAATTGTTCGGCGGCGTC
>MUNG01000127.1 GCA_002154585.1 Streptomyces pseudogriseolus | reverse complement strand
GTGGTGGGGTGGGCCGAGACGGGTGCGGACGGCACGGACGGTGTGGCGGGCGGGCGGCACGGCGGCCCGGACCGGGGTTGGTGTGGACGGTGGGGCACCGCCTGGGAGGGGCCGGAGGCCGGCATCCCGAGGCAGGCGTGACGGCGGACGCCAGCCGGCATACGCCCGGGCGGGTGGCGCGGTGACAGTGCCCTCCCGGGACGCCCCCGTGCCGGCGCCAGGCCGACATGGGCCACGAAGCCCGTGACCGCCGTACCGTTCCGCGACGGACACCCCCGCAGCGGAACGACGTACCGCCCACCGGACGGGTGACGCCGGCAGCCGGCACCCCACCCCGGGGGCGAGCGATACCGCCGGTGGCGCGGCTCCACCCGACACGCCCATGCCGGCGCCGGACCGACACCGGCAGCCGGTGTCCGGCGCACCCGCCCGCGACGGGCACCCCGGCCGCGGAGCGGCGTACCGCCCCCGGCGGGCCGGCACCGCACCCGAGTCGGACGGTCCGTTCCGGCGCCGGCGTCGCGTCCGCCCGCCGGGCCTCACTCGGCGGGCACCAGTACGCCCGGGTTGAGTACGCCCCGCGGGTCCAGTCGGTGCTTCACCGCGCGGAGCGCCTCCGTGCCGAGGGGGCCCGCCTCGCGGAGGTACCAGTCGCGGTGGTCGGTGCCGACGCCGTGGTGGTGGCTGATGGTGCCGCCCGCGGCGAGGATCGCCTCGTTGGCGGCGTGCTTCGCGCGCGTCCAGTGCGCCACGGGGTCCTCGCCCTGCGCGGACACCACCGTGAAGTACAGGGAGGCGCCGTTCTCGTAGACGTGGGAGATGTGGCACATGACCAGCGGCGGGGTGCCGGCCTCGGTGAGGGTGGCGGTGAGCGCGTCGCGGACGGCGGCGTACAGCCCGGGGAGGCGGGACCAGAACGTCGCCGTCTCCAGGGTCTCCGCGAAGGCGCCGGCGTCGAGGAGGGCGTCGCGCAGGTAGGGCGCCGCGTAGCGGCCGTGGGCCCAGCGCCGGCCGGGCTCCTCGCCGAGGGGTGTGCCGCCGCACTCCCGCAGGACGGCGGCGGCGCGCTCGCGCCGGTACGCCGTGTCCTCCTCGGTGCCCTCGTAGCCGGCGACGGCGGTGCAGCCGTCGGCCTTGAGCTCGCCGGAGCCGATCGCCTCGGGGTTGGCCAGGCCGACGAGGGTCTCGGTCTCGTCGGACAGGCGCAGCACGGTGGGCCGGGGTCCGTCCTGGGCGAGCCGGCGCAGGGCGGCGGCGCCCGCGTCGAAGCTGGGGAAGCTCCAGCCTTCGTAGGAGCGGGTCTGCGGCACCGGCCGGACGCGCACGGTCACGGAGGTGATGACGCCGAACGCGCCCTCCGAGCCGAGGAGGAGCTGGCGCAGGTCGGGTCCGGCGGCGGAGCGCGGGGCGCGGCCGGTGTCGAGGGTGCCCTCGGGGGTGGCGAGGGTGAGGGCGAGGACCATTTCGTCGAAGCGGCCGTAGCCGGCGGAGGCCTGCCCGCTGGAGCGGGTGGCGGCGAAGCCGCCGATGGTGGCCCACTCGTAGGACTGCGGGAAGTGGCCGAGGGTGAAGCCGTGTGCGGCGAGGAGCGCCTCGGCCTGGGGGGCGCGCAGGCCGGGCTGGAGGGTGGCGGTGCGGGAGACCGGGTCGAGGTCGAGCATGCGGTTCATGCGCCGCAGGTCGAGGGCGACGAAGGGGCCACGCGTCTCGGGGGCGAGTCCGCCGACGACGGAGGTGCCGCCGCCGAACGGGACGGCGGCCAGGCCGTGTGCGGCGCAGAGCCGGAGCACGGCCAGCACCTCGTCATGGGTGGCGGGCAGCAAGACGGCCGCGGGAAGTGCGGCGGCCAGGTCACCGTCGCGCATGCGCAGCAGGTCGGGGGTGGACTTGCCGCGGGTGTGCCGGACGCGGGTCTCGGCGTCGGTGCGGACATGGGCGTCGTCGCCGAGCGCGGCGGCCAGGGCGCGGTGCGCGTCGGGGGTGAGCGGGCTCGCGGGGACGGCGAGGTCCTCGAGGGCGACGGTCGCCGCCCCGCGCGGCTTGACGCCGAGCAGGTCGCGCAGCAGCCCGGTCACCGCGTCGGGCAGCGGGGCCGCCCGCTCGGGGTCGCCCCAGCCGCTCCAGAGCATGTCCCTGTCTGTCGTCCTCATGGGTCGTCCGTCCTGACGGGTCGGAAAAGAGCGATGCCGTCGCCCGACGGCCTCACCTGGCGTTACACTGTGACACATGACGCCTATTCGTCACAACGGCTCGACAGGTTCGGACAACGACGCGGTGCTCGACGCGGTGCGCGACTGCGTGCTCGCCGTCGGGGTCCGCCGCACCACGCTCACCGACGTGGCCCGCCGCGCCGGCGTGTCCCGCATGACGCTGTACCGGCGCTGGCCCGACGTGCGGTCGCTGGTCGGCGATCTGATGACCCGGGAGTGGATCGCGGTGGCCACCGGGGCCATGCCCGAGCGCAGACCGGACGTGACCGCGCGCGGGCTGCTCACCGAGGGACTGGTGGACGCGGTGCGGGACTTCGTCGCCCATCCGCTCTTCCGCAAGATTGTCGACGTCGACCCCGAACTGCTCCTCCCCTACGTCCTGGACCGCCGCGGCGCAAGCCAGGAGGCGCTCCTGGAGCTGCTGGCCGGCGTGCTGCGCGAGGGGCACGCCGACGGCTCGGTGCGCCGCGCGCCGGTCGAACGGCAGGCGCGCTCGGTGCTGTTGATCGTGCAGTCCTTCACCCTGTCCCTGCGGACCATGACCGACGAGGACGACCCCGAGCTGTCCGCCGAGGCGTTCCTCGGCGAGCTGCGCGGCATCCTGGAGAGGACCCTCACGCCATGACCCCCCTCAGCGGCTCGTCCCTGTCCGCCGCCCGGCGCGCCCGCGACCTGGCCGACGCGGCGACCTCCGCCGTGGACGTGCTGGTCGTCGGCCTCGGCGTGACCGGCGCGGGCGTCGCCCTGGACGCCGCGGCGCGCGGACTGCGGGTGGCGGCGGTCGACGCCCACGACCTGGCGTTCGGCACCTCCCGCTTCAGCAGCAAGCTGGTCCACGGCGGGCTGCGCTACCTGGCCTCCGGGCGGCTCGACGTCGCCCACGAGAGCGCGGTGGAGCGCGGGATCCTGATGGAGCGCACGGCGCCGCATCTGGTCCACGCCCAGCCGTTCGTCCTGCCGTTGACGCCGCTGGTGTCGCGCGGGCAGGCCGCTCTGGCGCGGGCCGGGTTCCACGCCGGGGACACGCTGCGCCTGGCCGCGCGCACGGCGCGGGCCACGCTCCCGGCGCCGCGCCGGCTGTCCGCGGTGGAGACCCGCCGTCTCGCGCCCGCGCTGCGGCCGGCGGGGCTGCGCGGCGGGCTGCTGTCGTGGGACGGCCGGCTCACCGACGACGCCCGGCTGGTGACCGCCCTGGCCCGTACGGCCGCCGGGCGCGGCGCGCGGGTCCTCACCCGGGTCCGGGCGCTGGAGCTGACCGCCGCTGGCGCCCGGGTCCGTGACGAACTCACCGGCGAGGAGGGCGAGATCCGCGCCCGCGCGGTGGTCAACGCCGCCGGGGTGTGGGCGGGCGGCCTCGTCGACGGGGTCCGTATCCGCCCCTCCCGCGGCACGCACCTGGTGCTGCGCCCGGAGAGCCTCGGCCCGCTGACGGCGGGACTGCACATCCCCGTGCCCGGCGAGACCAGCCGCTTCGTGCTGGTCCTCCCCCAGGACGACGGCCGGGTGTACGTCGGGCTCACGGACGAGCCCGTGGACGGCGACATCCCCGACGTCACCGAGCCGCCGGAGACGGACATCGGCTTCCTCCTGGACGTCCTCTGCTCGGTCCTGCACGTGCCGGTGCGCCGCGACGACGTGGTGGGCGCGTTCGCCGGGCTGCGGCCCCTGCTGGACACCACGCCCGAGCACGCGGACGCCCCGCCCCGGACCGCCGACATCTCCCGGCGGCACGCCGTGCTGACCTCGCCGGACGGCGTCGTGACGGTGGTGGGCGGCAAGCTGACCACCTACCGGCGCATGGCGGAGGACGCGGTCGACGCGGCCGTACGGCTCCGGGGTCTGGCCGCCGGACCGTCCCGCACGGCGTCGCTGCCCCTGGTGGGCGCGGCGGCGCCGCACGTCCTCGCCGGGCTGCCCGTGCCGCGCCGCCTGGTGTGCCGCCACGGCACCGAGGCGCCGGCGGTGCTGGCCCTGGCCGAGCGGGACCCCCGCCTCGCCGAGCCGGTGCTGCCCGGGTATCCGGTCACCGGCGCGGAGGTGCTGTGGGCGGTGCGGCACGAGGGCGCGCTGGACGCGGAGGACGTCCTGGACCGCCGCACCCGCATCGGCCTGGTCCCGGCGGACCGGGAGGCGGCGTCGGACGCGGTGCGGGCACTCCTGGACGGGGCGGCGGCGGGAGGCTGACGCGGGTCAGCGCGCGTGGACGCCGACCTCGTGCAGCGAGTAGCCGTACCGGGTGCCGCGGGTCAGGCCGACGACGCGCACGTGCCGTGCCTCGGCCGGCGGGAACACGGCCGTGTCCAGCCCGCCGTCGCCATCCGTGGTGGACCGGACGGTGCGCCAGTTCGTGCCGTCGGCGGACACGTCCACGCGGTAGGACGTCGCGTAGGCCCGTTCCCAGTCGAGGGTGACGCGGCCGATCCGGTGGACGGCGCCGAGGTCGAGGCGCAGCCACTGGCCGTCGCTCCGGTCGCTGGCCCAGCGGGTGCCCCGGTCCCCGTCGACGGCCCGGGCGGGCGCGTAGCTGGTGACCGGGTTCCACTCGGCGGAGGAGGCCGTGGCGTGGGCGCCCCGGGCGAGGTTCGCCGCCGGGCGGTGCGCTTCGGTCGCGCCCCAGGTGGTGAGGTAGGACTCGGCGCCGCGGAAGAGGTCGTCCACGACGTGCTGTCCGCCGACGCGCCGGATGTCCTCGATCCAGTCGGGCACGAGACCGTAGTGCGCGGCCCCGTCGGTGTTCAGGTCCCAGGTGCGCCGCCCGGTGGTCTGCCGGTCGAGGACGGAGCCGCCGTCGACGCTACGGAAGGGGTAGGTGACGGGGTTGGGCGCGTCGGCGCCGCGCGGGGCGGGCCAGCCGCCGACGCCGTTCATGTCGGTGCCGAAGCCGTAGCCGACGCCGTACCGGTCGCGCAGCGCCTCGGTGCGTCCGGCCTCGGCGACGAACTGCTCGGAGCCGTTCATGTACTGGGCGGTGAACCCGCCGAGCCGGTAGACGCGTTCGGTCCAGTCGAGGTCCATCCAGCTGTGCGAGGACAGGACGCCCGGGTAGGACGCGGAGTCGAACAGGTCGAGGACCCGGCCGGCGGTCTTGACGCTCATGTGGTCGATCTCGAGCATCATGTGGCGCTTCATCATCCCGCGCACGGCGTACTCGCCCAGTTCGGTCAGCCCGCGCACGTTGCACCGGGCGTCCGCGTCGTAGGAGGGGACCTCCACGCCCGCGGGCAGGCGCCGCTCGGCGGCGGGGGCGGAGGCGAGGCCGACGGGGTTGTCGTGCTGCGGGCCGGTGCACGGCTCGGTGCGCCAGAAGGTGCCGGTGGACAGGAACTGCCCGACGTTGACGGCCGTGCCGAGCACCCCGGAGTCGAAGCGCACGCCGCACAGCGCGTTGTCGAACTTGTGGCACAGGAACATGCTGCGCACGCCCAGGTCGTACAGCTCGTCGAGGCCCGCGTCGATGTCGTCCCGGTCGCACTGAGCGACGTCCAGGATCTGCTTGCAGCCGAAGGGCTCCGAGGTCTCGACGCCCAGGACGACGGCCAGTTTGCCCTGCTCGATCACCTCACGCGCCTGCGCGCTGTCGGCGACGATCCGGAACCATCCCTTTCCCGGCCCGCCGTACATGGCGTCGACGTAATCCTGCATCTCGTAGGTGAGGCGGGCCTGGAGCCGGATGGAGGTCATCTCGTCGCAGCTACGGTCCTTGAAGAAGTACACCGAGCAGATCACGCCGTTGGTGACCAGGTCGTTGACCAGCACGCGCTGGCCGGCGCGCCAGGCGCGCTCGATCCAGGCGTAGTAGTTCTGCTGGTGGGTGAGCGAGTCGTGCGCGGGCCAGTCGGCGAAGGTGGGCCAGCCGACCGGGTCGTGGCGGCCGTCGCCGCCGTTGGTGAGGAAGTCGAAGACGGCGAGGGAGCCGTCGGGATAGTGCTCGGGGCAGTCCTTGAGCGCGTCGGCGACCCCCTTCGCGGAGAACGGCCTGCCGCAGATGAGCCGGCCGCCGAAGGCCTCGTTGGCCATGATGTGGTCGTGCGCGTCGACGAACCCGCGCACCCTGCCCGCGGAGTCGGTGCCCCGGAACGGCTCGCCGGTGACTCCGATGCGCGAGTCCGGCGCGGGCCGGGCGACCGGGTCCCACCAGCCGCCGCCGGCCGCGGAGCTGGACGTCGGCGTGAGCGCGGCGGCCAGGACGAGGAGGAGCAGCGTCACGATGCCGGCGTGGCGTCCGGCGCGAGAGGTGGTCATCGGCGGGTCCCTCCGTCGACGGAGCGGCCACGACCGACCTTGTCATGACCTCTGCAACCCCCTCGGGGAGCATCGCCACTCGCGCGTACGGCGTCAAGGGCCCGCGCACGCCGGTGCGGGAAGGCGGGGTCCACGGGCGCCGCGCCCGTGGACCCCTGCCCGGTCGCCGCTACGGCACGAGCCGCGCGTCCGCCCAGTCGGCGTGGTCGGAGTCCACCCCGTCCCCGCCGTCCAGCACGCGCAGGGTCAACTGCCGTACGCCGGTGACGTCCACGTCGAGGGAGAAGGCCGGGTCGGAGCCGTCGAGCACGCCGGTGGTGAGCAGGCTCCGGCCGTCGCCGAGGACTTCGAAGGCCACGGAGCCCTTAACGCCCACCTCGTCGTCGACGCCGACCTCGGCCGTGAACCGCCGGTGTCCGCCGTCGAGTTCGACGACCACCTCACCGGCCGCGTGCATCCCGAGGCCCTTGTCGTACACGGTGCCCGCCAGTGTGAGCGGGCCCCCGTCGCCGGGGTCGGTCTCGCCGTTGGACCCGTCCCGTTCCACCGGCCCCCACCCGTTGCTCGCGGAGGTGAACGGCAGGTCGCTCACGTAGGTGACGCCCGGCTCCGGCACGAACACCCGCACCGGGCGCTCCACTTCGAGCACCCCGGCACCCGGCCGGTCCGGTGCGCGGTACTCGGCGCGCACGGTCAGGTCGTAGCCGCCGGGGCGCACCCCGGACGGCACCCGCACGGTCCAGTCGCCCGACAGGGCCCGGCCCGTGGGGAGTTCGGCGGCCGTGGGGGCGTCGCCGTCGACGGTCCATCCGTCGGGGACGTCGAGCGTGAGACGGACGTCGGTGGCCGGCCCGGACGTCTCCACGGCGAACCGGCCGGTGACGGCGGCGGTGCCGCCGGGCTCCGCCTCCGCGCGCGCCGGATCGGTGGTGAGCGCGGTCAGCGGCAGCCGGGTCACCGGCTCGTCGCAGGTGTCGCGTCCGGGCGTGGCCCGGCAGAACTGCCCGGCGAAACCGCCGCGTTCGGCCGTCGGCACCGTGAGGGCGTCCCGGCGGGTGACGACGTGCCGTTCGCGCAGCAGAGCGCCGTCCTCGCCGTCCCGCACGACCTCCGCCAGCCAGCGCCCGCCGCCCAGGAAGTCCAGCGGCACCCGCTCCGTCGCCGCCGCACCGGCGTGGACGGAGCCCAGGAACCACCGGTCGCCGTGGCGCCGGGCGAACGTCGCGCTCTCGCCCGGCCGCCCGGACAGCAGCCGCGTCTCGTCCCACACCGTCGGCACCTGCTCCAGGAACCGGGCCAGCTCCGGGCGCTCGCGGTAGGCGGCGAGGGATCCGGCGAAGTTCTGGAAGCCGGACTCGAACACCACCGACAGCGCCAGTTCGGCCGCGTCGGAGACGGTACGGGTGCCGAACTGGAAGCCCATCGGCGTGTAGTCCATCGAGCCGGCCACGTTGCGCGTGTACGGCAGCGCCGTCAGCGCCGGCGCGGGCACGTTGCCCTGCTCGGCGCCGTACACCGCCTCCAGGCTCATCACGTGCGGCCAGGTCCGCTGGACGCCCTTGGGGAGGGTCGCGCCGTGGAAGTTGACCAGCAGCCGGTACCGGGCGGTGTCCTCGAGGATGTCGTCGTACCAGCGGAAGCGCTCCTGGGAGTCGGAGTCCATGAAGTCGATCTTCAGTCCGGCCGCGCCCCACTCCTTGACGCGGGGCAGGAACTCGGCGCGCTCGGCCGCCGTGTCGAGGTCGGTGTAGTGCACCCACAGCAGGACGTCGACGCCCCGCTCCCGGGCGTACGCGATCAGCTCGGGCATCCAGTCGGTGGTCTTCCAGCCGTCGTCGACCAGGGTGTACGGCCAGCCGTGGGCCGCGGCCAGGTCGACGAAGCGCTGCTGGGCGGCGAGGTCGCGCTGGGCGGGGCCGAAGCCGTCCAGCCAGGACCAGGCGACCTTGCCGGGCCGGATCCAGGACATGTCGGCGATGCGCGAGGCGGGGGCGAGGTCGTCGACGAGGGTGGACTCGGTGACGGTGGCGAGGTCGCCGACGACGGCCGTGCGCCAGGGTGTGGCCAGCGGGCCCTCGGACGTCACCGCCGGGTCGGCCAGGCGCACGGTGTAGCGCCCGTCGCCCTCGTGGACCAGCCGGCTCGCGTCGTAACGGCCGTCCACGTCCGACTCGGTGAGCAGCGTGTAGGTGTCGCCGGTCCGGAACAGCGCCGGGTAGGCGTAGGCGCCGGGGGCCGCGCCCGCCGCGGTGGCCGGGGCGTACAGGCGCTCGTAGTTGACCGAGTACGGCGTGAGCCAGGCCCGCGCGTCGGCGGGCGGCCGGAACGCGGACGCCTCCCGCTCGACGGTGACCGTGCCGGAGCCGGGCAGGACGTAGCGGTAGGCGACGCCGTCGTCCGCGACCCGGACCACCAGGCCGAGCCGGGCGCCGTCCCGGCCGGTGAAGGTGAACCGGGTCTCCGTCATGCGCGCGGTGCGGCGGAGCTGTTTGCCGGTGGTCATGGAGTACCGCTCGGTCACCTGGCGCGTGTGCCGGGACTCCGCGCGCAGACCCGAGGTGAGGTCGGCGGCGGAGGTGACGATGCCGAGGGGCGCCGGTTCGAGCACCGTGACGGCGCCCTTGCGGGCGGTCAGGGTGAGGGTGCCGTCCGCGGGATCGAGGCGGACGACGGCCGTGACGCCGTCCCGTGGCGCGCCGGGCTCACGCACGGTCCAGGCGCCGCCGGGAGCGGCGGCCCGCGCGGGCACGGTGAGCGTGGTGAGGGCGAGCGCGGCGGAGAGCAGCAGGACGAGCAGGGCGGGAAGGAGCGTCGGGCGCGGTATGCCTGGCGACATGCGCGACGGTCTGGGCACGGGGGCCTCCGTCCAAGAGGTGACATCGTTGTCGGTCTTGGTTCGGGGTCAACCCTTCCCACTCACCCGTGTCTCAACCACCACCCGTCACACGGCGGTTGGCCGCAGGTCAGGACGTACCGCGCTCGTAGTGCAGCGAGATGGAGCGCAGGACGTCGGCGGACGAGACGTCGGTGCGGCCCTCGTCGTGGATCTCGGCGAGCTGGACGAACGCGAAGGTGAGCGCGGAGGTGATCTGCACGATCGCCGGGCCGAGCTTCTCGGTGACGATCTCCGCCACCTCGCGGGCGCCGGCGTCGGCCGGGAGCGGGATGCGCGGCAGCATGTCCTCGAGGAGCCCGGCCACGGCGCTGTCGGCGGTCACGTCGGCGTCCGGGTCGGCGCGCAGGCGGCGGCGCATCTCCAGGGCCTCCGTGAGGATGCCGACGCACCGCTGCATGATCTCCCGCTGTTCCATGCGGCCATGCCTTTACACCGACTGGCCCGGCCAAACGCGATCTGCCTATCATCTCGGTGAGTGCGGCTTTCCTGCGGTTCGTCCCCGCCGGGGGCGGCCCGGAGTGTCCCCGCCCGAGTGAGTGATCCATGTCCCGCACCGGCCCCCAGGACCACGGCGACGAGCTGCTGACCAGGCTCGGGACGCTGACGGCCCAGGCGCGTGCGGCGGCGGAGGTGCAGCGCTCCCGGGTGGAGCTGGCCGTCGCCCTGCAACGCGGGATGCTGCCGAGGGGACTGCCCGAGGCCGACGGTGTACGGCTGGCGGTGCGGTACGTGCCCGCCAACCAGGGGCTCAACGTGGGCGGTGACTGGTACGACGCCTTCACCATGCCCGACGGCCGGATCGGGCTGTCGATCGGCGACGTGCAGGGACACAACATCGAGGCGGCCGCCTTCATGGGGCAGGTGCGGGTCGGACTGCGCGCGCTCGCCTCCGTGGACAGCGACCCGGGCGAACTCCTCGCGCGGACGAACGAACTGCTGATGACGCTGGGCGGGGACCTGTTCGCGACCTGCACCTTCCTGCGGCTGGACCCGGAGACCCGGCTGCTGGAGAGTGCCCGCGCCGGTCATCTGCCGTGCGTGTGGGCCACGGCCGACGGCCGCTCCGGCCTGACGGAGGACGAGGGCGGTCCGCCGCTGGGCGTGCAGTCCGGGGCGGATTTCCCGGTGACGCGGTACCGGCTGGACTCCGGCGGGGTGTTCGTGATGGTCACCGACGGGGTGGTGGAGGGCCCGTCGATGCACTTGGACGAGGGGATGGACCAGGTGGCGCGGCTCGCGGGCGTCGCGGCGGTCGCGCGGATGGACGTGGACGCGCTCGCCGCCGCCCTGATCAAGGGGGCGACCGAGGTGGGACATGACGACGACGCGGCGGTCCTGGTGATCGGGCACGACGAGCCGGCCGGTCAGCCATAGGGCCGACAGCGCCGCGCCTCTCACCTCGCCGTCGGGGCCGCCTCGGTGTCTGATGGCAGGTGTGGTGGCTCGCCAGGATCTCCGTGCACCGGCCCTCGTCGTGCTTCAGGCGCTGGCCGTCGCCGCCTGCTACTACGCCGGGGGCCGGCTCGGGCTGCTGTACGAACTGCGGATGAACGGCTCGGTGGTGTCGCCCATCTGGCCGCCGACCGGCATCGCCGTCGCGTCCCTGCTGCTGCTCGGGCCGCGCGTCTGGCCGGGCATCGCCCTGGGCGCCCTGCTGGTGGTCGCCCACCTCACCTCGCTGCAACCCGTCTCGCCGGGCACGGTGTTCGGCAACACCGCGGCGCCCCTGTGCGCGTACCTGCTGCTCCGGGCGGCCGGGTTCCGCACCGACCTCGCCCGATTACGGGACTGTCTGAGCCTCGTGTTCCTCGGCGGCTTCGCCGCCATGCTGGTCAGCTCCACGATCGGCGCCGGGCTGCTCGTCCTCTCCGGCGACGTGCCGGCCGGCCGCTTCTGGTCGGTGTGGCTGCCCTGGTGGGTGGGTGACGCGATGGGGGTGCTGCTCATCGCCCCGGTGCTGCTGGTGCTGCCCCGGGTGCGCTCCCCCGTCCACTGGTTCCGCTGGAAGGAAGGGGTGGCCCTGGCCGTCGTCACAGCCGCCCTGGTGCCGTTCGCCACCTACACCCCGGGCAGTCTGCTCTTCTCCGTCTACCCGCTGCTGATCTGGGCGGCCCTGCGGTTCGAGCTGCCCGGCAGCATCCTGTGCGCCCTGTTCGCCTCCGTCCTGGCCACCGGGGCGGCGACCGGGCGGAGGGGTCCCTTCGATGATCTGCCGGACACGGAGATCATGATCAACCTGCATGCCTTCAACGCGGCGGCGGCCCTGACGGCCCTTCTGCTGTCGGCGGTGATCACCGAGCAGCACCACACCCGGCGCTCGGTGGAGCAGGCGTGCCGGGAACTGGTGCAGGTGCTGGAGCATCTGACGGCGGGCGAACCCGCCCCGCGGGTACGGCCGCAGCGGGAGGAAAGCCGCGACGAGAGCTGAACGACGGAGGCGAACCGGCGGCGCCCGCGGGTGCGTCGCGGCAGAACAGTATGAACGCAACCGCTCCGCCCGTGGTCCTCGGCGGCCGGCGTTCCTAGCATCGCCGCCCGTGCGCAGCAACGCGCCGCCGAACCAGGAGCCGCACCGTGAACAGATTCCGTCCTGCCCTCCGTCTCCCCCGCTCCCCCCGCCCGCCGCGTTCCCGCCGGCGGGTGGCGGGCCTGCTGCTCGCCGGGACGCTGGCCGGCGCCCTCGCCCCGGCTCCGGCCGCGCAGGCCCAGGACACCGGGCCCCGGCCGGCCGGCTGTCCCGCCGGACTGCCGGCCGGCGCCTCCTGCTGGACCGGCACGGACGCGAACGGCGCCCACTACGCCATCGCGGTACCCGAGCGGTGGAACGGCGGGCTCGTCGTGCACGCCCACGGCGGCCCCGACCTGGGCGACGCCTCGGACCCGGCGCGCAGCGTCGAGGACCTGGGGCGCTGGCGGGTGATGGTGGACCAGGGCTACGCGTGGGCCGGGTCGTCGTACCGCAGGGGCGGCTACGGCACCCGGATGGCCGCGGCGGACACCGAGAACGTCCGGCGGCTCTTCGTCGAGAAGTTCGGCGAGCCGGGGCGGACGTACGTGCACGGCCAGTCGTGGGGCGGCGACGTGGCCGCCAAGGTCGTCGAGACCTACGCCGGCAAGGGCGGGCCGTACGACGGGGCGCTGCTCACCAACGGCGTGCTGGGCGGCGGTTCGCGCGGCTACGACTACCGCGTCGACCTGCGCGTGGTCTACCAGTACTACTGCGCCAACCTGCCCCGGCCCGAGGAGCCGCAGTACCCGCTGTGGCAAGGGCTGCGCCGCGGCTCGACGCTGACCTCGGCGGGGCTGCGCGCCCGGCTCCAGGAGTGCACCGGGTACGCGTCGTCGCCCGGGGAGCGCACCGCCCTCCAGCAGCGCAACCTGGACGACATCCTGAACGTCACCGGGATCCCGGAGCGGACGCTGGAGTCGCACCTGCGTTTCTCGGTGTTCACGTTCCGGGACATCGTGCACGAGCGGCTGGACGGCCGTAACCCGTTCTCGAACCGCGGGGTGCGGTACTCCGGTTCGCACGACGACAAGGCGCTCAACGCGGGCGTGGAGCGGTTCTCCGCCGATCCGGCGGCGGTGCGCGACCTGTCGTACGACAGCGACCTCACCGGGCGGGTGGCGATCCCGGTGCTGACCCTGCACGCCACGGACGACCCGACCGCGTTCGTCGAGCACGAGGCGGCCTACCGCGACACGCTGCGGGGCGCGGGCCGCGACCGGTGGCTGGTGCAGACGTTCACCGGCGAGCACGAGCACTCCGCGCTGAGCGACGCCGAGTACGCCACGTCGCTCGCGGCGCTGGACCGCTGGGCGCGCACCGGGCAGCGGCCCACGCCGCGTTCGGTCGCCGCGTCCTGCCCCGCGTTCGACGAGGTGTACGGCACCGGCTGCTTCTACGACCCCGGGTTCCGCCCGGCGCCGTACGCGTCGCGGGTGCGGCCCCGCCCGGGCGGCACGTCCTGGCCGGCGATGTCGGCCGCGCAGGAGCAGGCGTGGAGCCGCGTCCCCGGGGTCGGCATCGCGCCGTGACGTGCCGGGGCGGCGGTCACTCGCGCAGGGAGGCGGCGTCGCCCATGACGACCACCGGGTGCAGCGCGGGGTCGAGGGCGCGCAGCAGGTCCCGCATGTGCTGCTCGCTCAGGCTCACGCAGCCCTGGGTGGGGCCGTCGTGGTCGACGTGCAGCCAGATGCCGCCGCCCCGGTCGGCGCCCAGCGGCCGGGTCAGGTCCAGCGGGGAGGTGCCGGGTACGCGGTTGTAGTCGATGGCGACGACGTAGTCGAAGGACCCCTCCAGGGGCTCGCCCTCGAATCCGGTGCCGCTGACGGCGAAGCCGTCCGACCGGTCGTAGGGCAGCCGGGTGCCGGGGTCGGGGAGCAGTCCGCCGGCGTCGGTGAGGGTGTAGACCCCGATGGGTGAGCGCAGGTCGCCGGCCCAGTGGTCGTCGGTCCAGCCGCGCAGCGCGTTGCGGGCGGGCCAGACCGGGCCGGCCTCCCAGCCGGTCCCGGTGTGCCGGTACAGCACCGCCTGGGAGCGGTTGGCGTCCCGGTCGCGTCCGGTGACCACGACCACCTGGCGGGCGGTGGCCGGGATCCAGGCGCGGGTGCGGGGGCCGAGGCCGGGGATCGCGGCGGGCGCCTCGGTGGCCGGACGGCCCTGCGCGGTGCCGGTCGCTCCGGGTGCGCCGGCCGCCGGGGCGGTCGCGGACGGGTGCTCGCGCGCGGTGCCGCCGGTGGCGGCGGGGTCGTCCCGGGCGCCGGTGCCGCTGCCCGTCCCGCACCCGGCGAAGGCGGCGAGGGCGGCAAGGACGAGGAGGACGACGGCCCGCAGCCACACCCCGGTACGGAGGCGGACGGGTCCGGCGGACGGCCGCCGGGCGGCGCCGGACCCGGCGCGGGGCGCGCGGTCCGGGCGGTCGGTCGATGAAGCCATGGACTCAGCGTGACTTCGTCTCCCCGCGATCGCCTCGGCTCCCCGCGCGCGTCTGCGCGAAGTCCCCCGTCTGCGCCGCCCGCGACCGGCGCCGCCCGCAGCGGGGCGCCTTCCGGCAAGGGCCCGTACGGGTGACGGGCCCGCACCCTCGCGTGGGGTGCGGGCCCGCCGGACGGAGCAATCGGCGTGTGAACGCCTACCGGTTGACGACGAAGGTGGAGCCGGGTTCGATGCGTACGTCGCCTTCCGCCGATCCGGTGATGGTGACGTTCGTCAGGGTGGCGCTGCCCCGGGCCCCGCTCATGGCGAGGATGCCGGAGCCGTTGTTGGACCTGCTGATGGTCACGTCCGAGATCCGCACGTCCGGCATGGCGCCGCCGCCGGTCTTGAACTGGATGCCGTCGTACGTCGAGTCGTGGATGTCGGTGTCGCGGATGACCACGCCGGGGATGTCGGGGCCCTGGGCGAACAGGGTGATGGCGCCGAACTCCTGGTCCTCGTTCCAGAAGGCGCCGCCGGTGCGGTACAGCCCGTTGCCGGCGATCAGGGTCTGGCCGGAGAACGGCGTGGGGTCGTGGTCGGTGGCCAGCATGATGCCCGGGTAGTTCATGGTGTCGTACACGAGGTTGTTCTCGATCGTGTTGCCGTACCCGCCGTAGACCGCGATGCCGTTGGCGCGCCAGGGCAGTTGGACGGTGTTGTTGCGGAAGTGATTGTCGTGGCCGATGTCGGTCGCGGGGTTCTTGACGTACTTGCTGGACCACACGGCGAGGGCGTCGTCGCCGGTGTTGCGGAACGAGGAGTTCTGGACGGTGGAGTCGTGGCTGCCGTTGGTGAGGTTGATGCCGTCCGCGTAGGTGTTGCGGATCCGCATGCCGGTGAACTCCAGTCCGTCGGCCGGGTTCCACAGCTCGGGGATGTTGGAGTAGTCGCGGCCGGCCCAGACGCCGACGTTGGCGTGCTCGATCCACACGTTGCTGATCCGGGTGTTCTTGCCGAAGCGCCCGTTGAGGCCGACGCCGCCCTCGGCGCCCCCGTCGCCGCCCCGGATGGTGCCGGAGCCGAAGATGGCGAGGTCGGAGATCGCGGTGTTGTCGTCGATGTCGAAGCCGAAGTTGCCCTCGTGCGGGTGGTTGATGCCGCCCGCCTGGTGCGGGGGCGTCAGGGTGTAGAGCTGGGAGTGCCACATGCCGGCGCCCCGCACGGTGACGTCGCGGATCCCGACCTGGTTGAACTGGCCGCGGTCCAGCGGGTCGTCGGTGAGGATCTTCTGCTCCTGGCGCCACTGCCCGGCCGGGATCCACACGCAGCCGATCTCGCCGCGCTGGTCGGCGGTGACCGCCCGCTGGATGGCGGCCGTGTCGTCGATGCCGTCGTTGGGGACGGCGCCGTACTCGGTGACGGAGACGCACCCGGCGGGCCGCTCGGCGGGCGGGGCCACCTGCTCCAGGTCGATCAGGTCGACGACGTAGAAGGCGGCGGTGTCGTCGGCGTCGCGCTGGAGCCGGAACACGGTGCCCGCCGGGTAGCTGCCGTCGAGCAGCGCGTGGGACTCGTCGAACAGGCGGCGCGCGTCCGCCTGGGGGGTGTTGGTGAGTCCCTCCGGGTCGTCGGTCCTGCCGTACAGCCAGCTGTGCTTGGAGCTGAGTCCGAGCTTGCGCACGAACGTGCCGTCGGCGTAGAGGCTGAGGGTGGCCTCGGTGCCGCCGCCGCCCGGGGCGTCGGGGATGGAGTTGCGCACGACGATCGAGTTGGCCGCGTTGACCGAGGTGAACTCCACGTACTGGCCGGTGGAGTCGAACCGGACGGAGCTGCGGCCGGAGGACTCGGTGCCGAAGTTGGTGTGCCCGAAGGTGCGTTGCGCGTCGGCGGTGAGCAGGGTGCCCCGGTAGGCGCCGTCCTCCGCCTCGTACTCGGTGTACGGGACGGCGGCGCCGCGGCCGACGACGAGGGAGCGGGTGAGGACGTTGTTGTCCTCGTCGGTCTCGGCGACCGTGCCGGTGGCGTCCGCGGTGGCGGTGAGGACGGCGGGGCCCTCGGTGGCGGTCCAGGTGCCGGTGAGCGCGACCTCGGCGGTGGCGCCGGCGGCGATCGCGCCGGTGGTTCCGTCGAGGGTGCGTCCGGCCACGGTGAGCCGGGTGACCGAGCCGGCGGCGGGTGAGGTGCCCCGGTTGTGCACGGAGACGGTGAACGACACCGGCGCGCCGGCGGCGGGCGTGGCCGGGCTGGTGCGGATCGCGGTGACCTCCAGGTCCGGCCCCGGGGACTGGGCGACGGTCAGCCGGTCGGAGGCGGTCCGGCTGTTGTTGGTCTCGTCCAGCTCGGGGACGGTGTCGGTGGGGTCGGCCACGGCGGACACGGTGTAACTGCCCCGGGCTCGTGTGCCCGCGTTCACGGACACGGTGGCGGAGGCGCCCGGTTCGAGCGCGCCGACGGGGGCGCTGCCCACGACGGCGCCCTCCAGGCTGACGTCCAGGGTGGTCGCGGCGGACGGCGCGGTGCCGGCGTTGCGCATGGTGGCGCGGACGGTGACGGGGTCGGTCTCGGTGGGGGCGGCGGGGGTCCAGTCGAGGGTGGTGACGGTCAGGTCGGGGTTGGGCGCGGCCGTGCCCCGTACCTCCAGCTCGGCGACCTGGGCGCCGTAACCGGCCGAGTTGTGACCGAACCTCAGCTGCACGTCGGCGACGCGTCCGGTGACCGGGACGGTGACGGTGTTGCCGTTGCCGGCCGGGTCGAAGGTGTGGTCGGCGCGGGCCTTCAGCGTGGTGTACGTGCCGGACGAGCTGTCGCGTCCGAGGATCTCGATGCTCTGGGTGCGCCGTTCCCACGCCGCGTCCGGGTTCAGCTTGACGACGACGGCGGTGAGGTCGGCCTCGGCGCCGAGGTGCACGGTCAGGGTGGCGGGGTGACCGGCCGACTCCCAGTAGGTGTCGAGCCGCCCGTCGTTGGCGTTGGCCGCCACGAAGGAGTGAATCGTGGAGGACGCCTCGACCGGTTTGCCGCGCGCCAGATCGGTCCCGTCGGCCGGTGGCTGCTCCGGTTCCCCTCCCCCGTCCGCGCCGTACACCTCGATCGCGGACAGCTGGGCGGCGTTCCAGCCGGTGTTGGCGGTGACGCGGACCTTCAGGTGGCGTACGTCGCGCGCCGGGAAGGTGAGCGTGACGGTGTTGGCCCGGTCGGGATCGAAGCGGTGGGCGGCCGAGGCGGACAGCGCGGTGAACGACGAGCCGTCGGTGCTGCCCTCCACGGCGAGGGTCTGGGTGCGTGCCTCCCAGGCGGCCGGCAGCTTCAGCACGACCTCGTCGACCCGGACGGCGCCGCCCAGGTCGACCCGCACGGACTGCGGGAAGGAGCCCAAGGGGCCCTCCCAATAAGTGAGTTGGCTGCCGTCGGTCAGGTGGGTCGCGGGGTACTCGGGATGGGACCCGGTGGCCGTGACGCTTCTGCCGAGCGCCAGGTCGGGTCCGCGGACCGCCTGCGCGGCGGCTCCGGCCGTACCGGGTGAGAGACCGGCGGCGACCAGGCCGGCCAGGAGCAGGCCGGTGATCGTACGCAGGCCGAAACGCGTGCGTCTCATGAAGTCCTCGTTCCACGGCGGGTGTCGGGGGCGTACGGCCACCCGGGCAGCCCGATGCCCCTGCCGTGGATTGCCGACGCCTGATGCGATATTTGCGGGACGTCGTTCATTTCTTGCGGCTCTCGCTTTGAAGTTTCCGGCTCGCGCATCACTTGTCAATGGCGTGGACACGGCATCCGGAAGAGAACGGGGGCATCTCGCGCCTCACGGGCGTCAACCGCGCACCTCTCGGGAGTCCGCGGAGGAGAAACGGTCAACCCCGCCCGGCCGTACCATGACTGGCCACCGGCAGACCACACGACGAAAGGACACCCACATGTCCGACCACTCGACCGTCGCCACCGATCTCACCTCGCAGTACGTCGCCCAGGTCGCGAACGACCTCGAGCGCAACGCCAAGGAGCAGGAGCGGGTCGGCGCGGAGATCGCCGAGTTGCAGGGGCAGTTGGCCGCGCTGCGGCGCGACCGCGCCCTGCTGGTGAAGATGCAGCAGGCGCTGGAGCTCGCGGCGGCGCCCGCCGTGGCCGCGGACGACACCGAGGGCGCCTCCACCGCGGACGTCACCGAGGAAGCCGGGGACGCCGGAGCCACTGAGGCGGCAACGGTCGGCGAACCCCCCGCCGTCACCGAGACCTCGGAGGAGACCTCAGTGTCCGGTCGCGCGACCGTGCCCGCGCCGCGCAGCCGTGGCGGCGTCAGGTCCGGTGCGCGGAAGCCGAAGCGGGAGCGGAAGAAGGTGACCGCCGGGGGCGCGGCCAAGAGCAGGCCCGCGTCCTCCACGAAGACGGCGGGCGCGTCGAAGCCCGGCGGCCCGGCGATGGCCGCCGGCGCCAAGGCCGCGCGCAAGCCGGCCACCTCCGCGTCCGAGTCCGCGGGGAAGGCGTCGGCGGAAAAGGCGTCGGCGGCGAAGGCCCCGCGCAAGGCGCCGGCGAAGGCGGCCCAGCCGGACCGGGGCGACGCGCCGAAGCTCGTCGACCTGGTCCGCGGTCACCTGGCCGAGCAGAAGGAGCCGCGCTCGGCGGCGGAGATCGCGGCGGCGCTGGACCAGGCGCATCCCGGACGCACCGTCAAGGTCACGGTGATCCGCTCCACCCTGGAGGGCCTCGTCGCACGCAACCAGGCCCAGCGCAGCAAGCAGGGCACCTCGGTGTTCTACACCGCGCCCGAAGGCGGCGCGCCGGCCCCGGAGTCCGCGGCGGACGCCCGGTCCTGAGTCCGGCGGGCCGCGTTCAGGGACGCGTGTGCCGCACCTCCGGCGGCTCGAACGAGACACGGGTGCGGGAGCCGTCCCGCGTCCAGGTCAGCTCCACGGTCCCGCCGTCCACGCGCACGTCGGTCACCGCCCGCTCCAGCGGCGGGGCGTCCGGGCCGGTGGTGAGGCACGCCAGGGCGACATGCACGGTGGTGCCCCCGCAGCCGCCGGTCAGGCGGGGCACGCGGGCCCAGGGGGTCCAGGCGGTGCCCTGCGGTGCGGGGACCGGCTCCGGGGCCGGGTCGTCCCAGCCGTACAGGCCGTGCAGGGCGGAGACCGTCGGCTCCTCGGGTCCGGTGGCCCAGCCGGTGAGGGTGACCCGCGATCCGGGCGGCGCCCCCACCACGCGGTGCACACGCAGTTCCAGGCTGCCGAGCGCGACCGTGACGCTCTCGGCCCTCAGACCCGGCACCATCGGCGGGCCCGCGACGAACACGGGCCGGTGCCACGAGGCGGCCCAGCCCCAGCCGTCGCCGTGCCCCGCACCCAAAGGGTGGATGCGGCGGCGCACACTCGCCCGGCCGTTCACCTCCACCGACAGGTGGTTGTCGGCCGCGTTCGCCCGCGCGGTGGGTCCGGTGCGGGTGGAGTAGGCCAGGCGGCCGTAGTGCGGGTCGTCGGCTGCCGACTCGCCCTCGTGCGGCCGTACATGGTCGCTGCCGTGGTTGTGCAGCCGTACGGTGCCGTCGGCGCGGGTGGCCTGGAGGAGCAGGCCGGGTCCGGGCAGGGACAGCACCCGGTCGGCCTCCTCCACCGGGGCGGGCTCCTCGGTGTCCGTCCACAGGGCGTGGTCCGCGGGCGCGAGCAGCGCGACGAACGCCTTCGACGCCCAGTACGGCGACGCGGGACCGGAGTACTCCTGGAGGCTCGCCTCGTGCGGGCCGTACCAGCCGAGGGACAGCAGTCCTTCGGAGGTGAGCGCGCCCCGGTCGAGGAAGTGGCGCAGGGCGCCGCTCGCGATGCGTCGCGAGGCGCCCGGCGTCAGCGGGGTGTGGCCGGTGACCGCACCCAGCGAGACGGCGGCGGAGGCGGCGAAGCGGTACGTCAGCGAGCGGCCGAAGTGCAGCGGGGCGCCGTCCGCGCCGAACATCAAAGACAGGCCGTCGAGATGGGCGCGGAGGCGGCCGCCGTGGTGGGCGAGGGCGTCGGCGTCACCGGCGAGGTGGGCGTCGAGGACCGGGTACAGGTGGAGGGCCCAGCCGTTGTAGTGGTCGAAGGCGCGTCCGTCGCCGTCGGCGTACCAGCCGTCGCCGCGGTACCAGCTCTCCAGCAGGTCCCGCGCCCGCTCCCGCGCGGCGGCGGTCTCGGCGTCGCCCCGGCCCACGGAGTCGAGGAACCCGGCGACGGTGTACGGGAAGAGGTACCAGTTGTTCGGGGCGGGGGTGTGCCTGAGCGCGCCCCGCAGCCACGCCTCGGCGCGGTCCTGCACGGCCGGGTCGAGTTTCTCCCACAGCCAGGGCGCGGTGAGGCGCAGGCCGAGGGCGACGGACGCGGACTCGACCATGGGCTGGCCCTGGACGTCGACGTCGAGGATCTCGGGCCAGGACTCGGTGTCGTCGCGGCCGGGGGTGCGGGTGCCGGCGGCGAGCCCGTCGGCGTACCGCTCCAGCAGGTGGTGGGGGTCGTCGCCGTGGGCGCCCGCGACGCGGAAGGCGGCGGCGAGGAACGTCCTGGCGTAGCCCTCGAGGCCGTCGGAGCGCACTCCCGACCGGGAGGGGCGGCCGGGCAGGTGCAGCAGGGCGCCGCCGGGGGTGGCCCGGCGCCAGGCGGCCGTGAGCAGCCCGTCCGCCACCGCCTCCCAGTGGGGGCGGGTGTAGCCGGTGCGGGGGCTCAGGGTGTGGTCGTCGGCGGGCAGGTCGAACGGGATGCTCATGCGAGGAAGGCCAGCCTTTCGCGTCGGACGGGGTGCAGGAAGCCCTCTCCGGAGACCCAGCGGGCGACCTCGGAGACGGCGGTGTCGGCGAGCCGGCGCCATTCGTTGCCCTGCGAGCCGGCGAGGTGCGGGGTGATCAGGACGTGCTCGCAGTCCCACAGGGGGTGGTCGGGCGGCAGGACTTCGGGGTCGGTCACGTCGAGCACGGCGCGGACGCGGCCGGCCAGGGCGGCGTCGGTGAGCGCGTCCTGGTCGAGGACGGCGCCGCGCGCGGTGTTGATGAGCACGGCGCCGGGCCGCATGGAGTCGACCAGTTCACGGGAGACCAGCCCGCGGGTCTCGGGCAGCAGCGGGGTGTGGACGCTGACGGTGTCGCCGAGCCGGAACAGCTCCGCGAGTCCGACCGGGCGGACGCCGAGCCGGGCCGCCTCGGCCTCGTCGACGTACGGGTCGTGCAGCAGGACGTCGATGTCGTGCGGGCGGAGCAGCTCGATCACGCGGCGGCCGATGAGGGACGCGGAGAGGATGCCGACGGTGCGGCGGTGGTTGCCGACCGTGCGGGGGGTGCGCAGCCAGTCCGCGCGGGTGCGGGCGGCGCGGTACGCGCGGGCGCTCTCCAGCACCTGTTTGCCGGTCAGGAGGATCATGGCGAGGGTGTACTCGGCGACCGGCAGGGCGTTGGCCGCGGCGGCGGAGGACACCTCGACGCCGCGGTCCCAGCAGGCGTCGGTGACATGGCCGCGGACGCTGCCGGCGGTGTGCACGACGGCCCTCAGCCGGGGCGCCGCCAGCAGCACGTCGTCGTCCAGGGGCGGGCAGCCCCAGCCGGTGATCAGCAGCTCGCGGTCGGCGAGCACGGCGCGGGCGGCGGGGGTGGTGAGGTCCTCCAGCACCGTCGGGGCGAGGTCGCACAGGGCGTCGAGGGCGGCGCGCGACTCGGGGTCGAGGACGGCCGCGGCGACGTCCGGGGACATGGCGAGGGCGGCGCGGGGACGGGGGCCGGGCGTGGGCTCGGTCATGCGGTGCGGTGACTCCTTGCGTGGGCGTTCACTTCACGGCGCCGGCGGTCAGACCGCTGCGCCAGAAGCGCTGGAGCAGGACGAAGGCCAGGATCAGCGGCACCACGGCCAGCAGCGATCCCATGATGACCACCGGGTAGTACTCGGGTGACACCGACGCGGAGCTGTTCCACGTGTACAGACCGAGGCTGACGGGATACAGGTCCTGGTCGGAGAGCATCACCATGGGCAGGAAGAAGTTGTTCCAGATGGCGGTGAGCTGGAACAGGAAGACGGTCACCAGGCCGGGCCCGAGCATCCGCAGCGCGACCCGGGCGTACATGGTGAGTTCGCCGGCGCCGTCGATGCGGGCGGCCTCCAGGACCTCGTCGGGGACGTAGCCCTGGCTGAAGACGCGGCCGAGGTAGACGCCGAACGGGTTGAACAGGACCGGGACGAACACCGCCCAGAAGGTGTTGACCAGGCCGGCCTCGGAGGCCATCAGGTACAGCGGCAGGGCGAGCACGGTCTGCGGCACCATCACGGCGGCGAGGACCAGCCCGAACAGCTTCTCCTTGTGCCGGAAGCGGTACTTGTCGAAGGCGTAGCCGCAGGCGACGCTCACCAGCGCGCCGACGGCGGCGCCGAGCACCGCGTACAGCAGGCTGTTGACGTACCAGCGTCCGTACAGGCCGCCGTCCATGGCGAACAGGTCGGTCAGGTTCCGGCCGAAGGAGAAGCCGTCCAGGGAGAGCAGGTCGCTGCCGAAGAGGGCGTCGCGGTTCTTGGACGCGGCGAGCACCAGCCACAGCACGGGCAGCAGGGTGTAGAGGACGGAGATCGCGACGACGGCGTTGACGGTGGCCCGGCCGAGCAGGCGGGGGCGCGGCAGGGTGGAGCCGGTGGCGCTCATCGGGCCTCCTCGGCGGCGGAGTCGCGGCTGGTGAGGCGGGTGACGCCGTAGGAGAGGGCGACGGTGCACAGCAGGAGGATCACCGAGGCGGCCGCGGCGAGGCTGTAGTTGTTGCGGGTGAAGGCCGCGTCGTAGATGTACATGCTGGGCGAGAAACGGGAGTTGATCATCGGGGAGGACTGGCTGAGCAGCATCGGCTCGGTGAACAGCTGGAGCGCCCAGATGAGGGTGAACATGGCGACCATCACGACGGAGGCCCGCACCAGCGGCGTCTTCACCTGGAGCGCGGTGCGCACGGGTCCGGCGCCGTCGACGACAGCGGCCTCGATCACCTCGCGGGGCACGGCCTGGAGGGCGGCGTAGAAGACCACCATGTTGTAGCCGAGGTTGCTCCACAGGGCGATGTTGACGATGGACGGCAGGACGGTGTGGACGCCGAGGAAGTCGACGGTGACGTCGGCGCGGGCGAAGAGGTCGATGACCGGGCTGATGCCGGGGGTGTAGAGGTACAGCCAGATCAGGGCGGCGATGATGCCGGGCACGGCGTGCGGCAGGAACAGCCCGAGCTGGGCGAAGGCGCGCAGGCGTGCCACACCGGAGTCGAGCAGCAGGGCGAGCAGGAGCGCGCCGACGACCATGAGCGGCAGGTAGATCAGGCAGTACAGGGCGACGGTGCCGAGTCCGCCGAGGAAGGTGGGGTCGGTGAGGACGGCGGCGTAGCTGCGCAGTCCGACGAAGACGGTGCGTTCGGGGCCGAAGCCGAGGCCGGGCTGGTCGTCGCTGTAGAAGCTGAGGTAGGCGGCGGTGCCGACGGGGATCAGGAAGACGGTGGTCAGCAGCAGGAAGAAGGGGGCCATCAGCACGCCGGCGGCGCCCAGCCTGCGGCGCCGGGCAGTGCGGCGGGTGCGGGCGGAGGG